>DASUXL010000278.1:0-38757 GCA_036377915.1 Candidatus Limnocylindrales bacterium | reverse complement strand
GCGACAAGCGTCTGGAAGCTGCACCCGACATCGCTGAAATCGGTCGACGTCGGTGACGGCCTCTACGCGCGAGGTGTGCGGATGGCCGACGGTTCGCTTGCCGCGGACGCCGTCTGGGTCAACATCGTGAACCTGCACGCGGAGCTGACCGCGATCGGGCACAACGTGCTCCACCTGCGCCACGGGCACGGGCACCTGCGCGGGCACGTGGTACCGGGTACGACCGCGGCCGTCTACGACAACGGCCCGGCCACCTCCGACCTGTCCGCGCTGCGCGTCGGGTCACACATCCAGTTCATCGGCGCGTGGCGTCCGGGCACCGACGACGTCGACATCGCCACCGTCTTCGCCGGCCGCTGACGCGGCCCGAACAGCTTGGCGGGAACGGTCCCGCGTTCCCGCCAAGCGCGTATGTACCGACCCGGAGGGTGTTCGATGCTCACTTCCATCGCGGCCGCCCAGCCGCTTATCCTCGCCGTCGTACTGGGCTGGGCGGGCGGCTACAAACTCAAGCAACGGACCTCACTGACGTATCGAGTGGTGGGCGCGGTCGAGCTCATCGCGGCTGCTTCACTCCTGGCACCGCCCGCGTTGCCTTGGGAGCCATGGCTTGGTGTCACGCTGGCGGCGGGTTTCCTGTTCTACCTTGGCTTTACGCGATTGACCGCCCCCACGGCATCGTGTGGTTGCCTGTCGTCGTCGGACAGCAGCCCGATCGGGTGGCGGCACTTCGGTCGCGCCGGACTGCTGCTTCTGAGTGCAGTCTCGATAGCCGTGCTGGGCCACGGCCATCCGATCACGACGGTCGCGATAGGAGTGTTGGCGGTCGAGCTGGCGGCCGTGCTCGCACTCTCACCGGAGTTCGACTATGTCCTGCCCCGCATGTACGGCCGCGTCAGGCAACGGCTGTTCCCGCACCCGTTCGCCGAGACCGCGGCGCTGCCGCGGATCCCACTGCACGCCACCTTGGAACAGCTCTACGACAGTCCCATCTATGCCGCCAACGCCGGCCTGCTGCGCTCGGACGTGCAGGACTACTGGGACGTCGGCGAATGGCGGATCCTCACCTTCGGCGGTCGCGCGGGACGGACGGAAGAGGCGATGACGGTCGTCTTCGCCGTTCCCGCCGGGGCCGGCGAGGGCATCCGGATGTCCGTTGTGGACAACCGAACTGAAAGGGTTTGAACTCATGTCAGAGACAGACGGGCACGGCGGCCTGCCGCGCCGGATGCTGCTGCGCGGCGGCTTGGTCGCCGGCGGCCTGGTCGTCGCCGGGGCGGCCGAGCTTTGGCGGCCGTCAGGCGCGCATGCCGTGGCAAAACCGACCATCTACGGTACCGACGAATGGGGTGCTCAGGACCCGAGAGGTACCATCCAAATCCTCAACCGACGCCCCACAAAAATCATCGTCCATCACACGGCCACCGCCAACAGCTCCGACTTCTCCCGGGCCCACGCCTTCCAGCTCGCCCGCAGCATCCAGCAGTCGCACTTCGCCCGCGGCTGGATCGACTCGGGTCAGCAGTTCACCATCTCGCGAGGCGGCCACATCATGGTGGGCCGCAAGCACAGCCAGCCGGTCCTGGTCGACGGCGACCGGCATGTCCTCGGCGCGCACTGCACCGGGCAGAACGAGGTCGCCGTCGGCATCGAGAACGAGGGCACCTACACCAACGTGCAGATCCGCGACGAGCACTACAACAAGCTCGTCAGGATGTGCGCCTACATCTGCCAGCAGTACGGCATCCCGCCCCGCAACATCTTCGGGCACCGCGACTTCAACGCCACCGCGTGCCCCGGCGACCGGCTCTATGCTCGGCTGCCCAGGTTGCGAGACGACGTCCGCGCGTTGCTCTGAAACATAGTCAGTGCTTGAGGGTGGCCGTCATCACGACGAGATCGGTCGGGCTCGGCGGCTCGCCCTCGGCCTGCAGCGTGATCACCAGGGTCGTGTAATCCTTTGGATCGACGCCACTCCACAACGCCACCGAACTGCCCGACTTGCGCTGGTGAAACGAGCCGAGCGGGACAACGCCCCGAGGACCGTGCAGCCAAGCCGAGTAGTACGAGCCATCCGCAGCACCGGGCAGGCCGTCCGCCTGCACCCGCAGCGAGAAACCGGGCGGGTTCTCGGTGACGGTCACGGTCGCCCTGGCACCCGGGGCGAGCTCGGTGCCGGTGGCCACATAGGTCTCGCCCGCCGGCGGACTCTGAAGCAGCGTTCTGTCGATGATGACAATGCCCACCGCGAAGACCGCAGCGGCGAACGCGGCGACGGGAACCGCCCAGGTGAGGCGGCCCCAACGGGGACGCCAGCGGGATTCGCGAGTCCGCGCGGGAGGCGACACGTCCGGAACCGGTTGCGCCACCGGTGCCACCACCGCTTCCGCCTGCTCGCGGACCCGGCTCAAAATGGCATCACGCAGGTCGGGCGGGGGCGCGCCCCAGGTCGCCGGCGCCCGCAGCTCGTTGGTCAGCGCCGCGAATTCGGCCACGTCGGCGTCGGCGAGAGCGTCGGCGACCAAATCGGCGTCGATGCCCTCGTCGATGTCGGCGCCGCCGCCATCATCGGCGTGGTCGCCTCGGTCGGCGCGCTGGTCGAGGTAGGCGGTGAGCCGGTCGACAAACGCGTCGTCGTTGCGGAGGTCGGTGTTCACTGGGAGTCCCTCCGTCGCTGGCCCGTTCCTCGTAATTGATTCGGACCCGGGGGCCGGTCCGGTTCGCTCCTGTCGGATTCAGGATTTTCCCGCAGGTGCGCGAGGAGCTCGGCGAGACGCCGGTGCGCGCGGTGCGAACGGGATTTCACCGTCCCCAGGGGGAGACCGAGCCGCTCCGAGATCTGCACGTGCGTGAGATCCTCGAAGAACGACAGCCGGACGATCTCCCGTTCCTCGGCGCCGAGCGAACCGAGCGCTTCCTGCACGACCCAAGAGGTCCAGGCCTGGTCGATGCCGGGCGACTCGACCACCGCATCCTGCTCGGCCTCGTGCCCGCCGCGGGTGGGCCGCAGCTCGCGGCGCATCAGGTCGAGTGCCGTGTAGCGGGCGATCGTGAGCAGCCACGGCCCGATGTCCCGTTCGGGATCGTAGGACGCTGCGGCCTGCCAGGCCCGGATGAACGCCTCCTGCATCGCCTCCTTGGCCAGCTCGTCGGTGCGGGTCACCGCGACGGCGACCGCCCACACGGACCGGGAGTACCGGTCGTACACCTCGCCGAGCGCGTCGACGTCACCGTCCCGGAACGCGACCAGGGTGGCGGCGGGCAGCAGGTTCCGCCGCGGCGCCGGGTCTGGAGACTGGGCGGCGGTGGCGGCCTGGGTCGGGATGACCAGGCCAGCCGGTGGTGCGGGGGAAGTCGCTTCGGCGCCAGCAGGGGAATCGGGGGGAATCCTCACGGCCACGTGGCAACTCTACGTGGTAAATCGCCGTCTGTGGATCCTAGCGGGAACCGTTCCCGTCGCCCCCGGCGAATACCTGTCGACCGCCAAAGTTACGACCCGGTGATGTGGACGGTGTGCAATGAAGTTCGGCAACAGCGACCTGAAGAACAGCCGGCGCGTGGGCATATGCCTCGGAGCCTCGGGCGCCGTGGTCGCGCTCCTTGGCTCAAGCCCGCCGCGCCTGGTCGCGCTTGCGAGTGTGACCTGGCCGTACGGGTTGTGGCAGCATCCCGGCGGCCCAGAGCCGGGGCCCGCGGCCGTGGCGCGAAAGATGCTCAGCCGGGCGCGCCGGCAGCTCGGGCTGCCGCGGTCGTGCCCGGCGTCCGTCGTCATTGGACCGTCCCTTTCGGATCGGATGCCCGCGCAGGTGCTGGCCGGAAGCGCCGGGCTGCTGGCGCAATCCGGGCTGTCCCAGGTCTGGGTGACCACCACCGACCGGGCCCAGGACCTGCAGCATGAAGTGACGGTCGCCCCCGGGGCGCTCGGCGCCGCGGCGGCGGACGAGGAGGCGGGTCTAGCGATCGGCGCAGCCCTGGCGAGGCTTGCACCCGCGGCCATTCCGGCTCCGAACCGCCTTGCAGTGCCCGACATTGCCCCCGATGAGGTGCCGGACATTGCGCCTGATGGGGTACAGGATGTCGCGCCCGATGAAGTGCAGGACGCTGCCCCCGATGAGGTACAGGACGCTGCCCCTGATTGGGCGCCCGACGTTACCCCTGACGAGGTGCAGGACGCTGCCCCTGACTGGGCGCCGGACGTTGCCCCTGACGAGGTGCAGGACGCTGCCCCCGAGATAACACCGGTTGCTGCCGCCGCCCCCGAGGTGGCTTCGGGCGATGCGCCGGGCATCTGGCCTGTGACAGGGTATGCGGGGGACCCGTTGCCACCCAGCGGCGATGTCGATGAGCCAGCGAAGCATTCGATGACGAGCCACAGGAAGTGATGACCATGGACACGTCAAAGCGCCCCGGCACCGGCTCGGTGCGGATCGTGTATGCCGAGGGTGAGCGGCGGCCGGTGCGGCAGTGGGCCAAGTTCGCCGTCCTGGGGCTGACCGTGGTCCTGGCCTCGGCCGGCGGCCTGTTCTTGGCGAACCTGCTGCTGGGCGGCCCGAAGGATACACCCACCACATTGGACGCCCGGGCGAACGTGGCCGCGTCCGGAGCGCCGGCGGTCCGCGTCGTGCCGGGGCAGTCCCGCCTTGTCCTGCTCGGCCCGCAGGCGCTGGTGCAGGCAGGCAACGCGCTTGGCGCCGGCGCCCAGGTGAACGTCCCGCTTCCGGCTCTCCCGTGTGGCAGCAGTGCCGTCCTGCTGGAAGTGACGATGTCGGACGCGGCGGGCCCGGGGGCCGTGACGGTCGAGTCGAGTGCGGGGCAGGTTACCGCCCTGCGGCTTGCCCGGGCCAAAGCACAGTCGAGCGCGACGGTCGTGGCGCGCGTGGGCGCGGACGGGGCGCTTCGGGTGCGCACGGAGGGCGGCGGGAAACTCGTCGTGAACCTCGTCGGCGCCTTCGAACCGGTGGAGAAGTCGACCTCGGGCCGGGTGGTTCCGGTACCGGCGAGCCAGGTATTGAATCTGGTGCCGAAGTCCGACGGCAAGTTCGCCACGGTGGACCTGTCGGCCGTACCGGCCCTGCGCGATGGCGGATACTCGGCCGTGCTGCTCCAGTTCCTCGGCGATGTCGGGACCAACGGCGGATTTGTCGAGGTGGGCCTGTCACCCGACAAGCTCAACCAGAAGATCCTGTGGAATCCGACCACGGCCCAGGACCGGATCCGCAACGGCTTCCTCGTGGTGCCCGTCACCGGCGGTCCCGTGCAAGTCCACTACGAAGCCGGCAACGTGCTGACCGTTGACCTGGTGGGCTACATAACCGATGGCAAGGCGCCCGACTCCGACGCCGGGCTTGTCGTACCGTCGCCGCGTTCGGCCGGTGCCGAGGTTCGGGTCGCTGCGGGACAGGAGCAACAGGTGACCCTGGCGGCCGACGGCGTGCCGGCGGACCGGCTGGCCGGCGCGTTCGTGGGGATCACGGCGACCGGCGACGCGCTCGGCGCGGTCACGGTGCACGCGGCGGACGTCGCGGCACCGGCGAACCCCACGCTGATCGCGGCGGCGGGCGGAGCGCGCCAGAGCGTGACCGTCGTCGCGACGGCCAAAGGCGCTATCCGGGTGGGTTCGGCCGCGGGCGCCTCCGTCGGTTTGGCGCCCATGGCGGTGGTCTTGGGCGGATAGACCCCTGTGGTTAACTGGGTTCGAGCTGTGTCGATCTGATGACGGTGATCTGATGACGGTGAGGTGCCCGAGGTGACCGAGGCGAACCTGATGGCCGCGCTGGCCAGTTCCGACCCGTACCCGACGCTGGACCGCTTGCGGGACGAGCAGCCGGTGTGCCCGGTGGACTTGCCGGATGGGAAGCGCATCTGGCTGGTGACCCGATATGAGGACGCGCGGCGGGCACTGACCGACCCCACGCTGTCCAACCGGCTCACCCGCGGCGCGCTCCTCAGCAGCGGCGGGCCGACCAGCGAGCACATGCTCAGCTCGGATCCACCGGACCATACCCGCCTGCGGCGCCTGGTCTCGGCCGGGTTCACGGCCCGCCGGGTGGAGCTGCTCGAGCCGCGGGTCGCGGCCATCGCCACCGCCCTGCTTGACGCGATGGCGGGCCGGGACGAGGTCGACCTCATCGAGGCGTATGCGTTCCCGCTGCCGATCCAGGTTATCTGCGAGCTGCTGGGCGTGCCGTCCTCGGATCGCGACGAGTTTCGGGCGTGGTCCAACGCGGTGGTCGCGGGTGTGCTGACCGGCGGTGCCGAGCGGGCCGAGCAGATGCGCGTCGTGATGGCCAACATCGTCGGCTACATAAGGAAACTGCTGGAGGACAAGCGCCGCGCACCCGGCGACGACCTGCTCTCGGCCCTGCTCAGCGTGCGCGACGAGGGCGACCGCCTGTCCGAGGACGAACTCGTGGCGATGGTGTTCCTCATGCTCATCGCCGGGCACGAGACGACGATGAACCTGATCGGCAACGGGGTCTACCTGCTGTTGACGCATCCGGAGCAGCGGCAGAAGATCGAGGCGGAACCGGGCCTGCTGGGGCACGCCATCGAGGAGTTCCTGCGGTACGAGCCGCCGGTGCAGAACACCACGCTGCGCCTGACCACCCGGCCGGTGACCTTCTCGGGCGTGACCATCCCGGCTCAGGAACTCGTGATGGTCTCGCTGATATCGGCCAATCGGGACGGCCAGGCCGTCCCCGACGCCGATCGGTTCGATGTGCAGCGCCCCGGCACGGCATCGGCACACCTCGCCTTCGGCCACGGCATCCATTTCTGCCTTGGCGCGGCGCTTGCCCGGCTGGAGGGGCGGGTCGCGATCGCGGCGCTGCTGCAACGGTTCCCGGGGCTGGAGCTGGCGCGCCCGCCGGAAACTTTGGACTGGCGGGCAACCCTTTTCGTGCGAGGGTTGGCCCGCCTGCCGGTCAAACTCGGGATTTCTTAAGGACCGCGAGGACAGGGGCAGCCCCGCGGGGCCGCCCCGTTCTGCTACTCGGACTTGGCGGGCTGCCTGGTCGGCAGGAACATGGTGGCGGCCACGGCCGCGGCGGCCAGTGCCACCTGCAAAGCAACCTCTTTGAGCCCGTAGCCTGGTTGGCCGACGGCGGTGGCGATGACCGAAGCCACTACCGCGCCGACCGCCCCGGCGACCGGGCCGATCCATATCGCGCTCGGCCGTTTGGCCGGGAGTAGGAACCAGGCGGCCAGGCCGATAACGGCGCCGATGACAACCGCTACGACGTAGTTCATGACGGCTCCTTGAAAGGGAGGGGTGTGACGTGGACCACAATGATCCCGCCAAGGTCGCCTGTCAAGACGGGCAATGTAATTACAACGCCGGCTTGCCGGATGTGAAGACCCATTTGGTGAACAGGTCGTCGAGCTGCTGACCGGAAACCCGCTCGGCGAACGCGATGAAGTCCGATGTGGACACGTTGCCGTACCGGTGCTCGGCCGCCCACCGCCTGAGCAACGTGAAGAACGTGCCGTCGCCGATGCGCAGCCGCAACACGTGCAGCGTCATCGCGCCGCGGTTGTAGACCAGCGAGTTGTAGATGTTGTCCCGGCCCGGATCCGCGACGATCCCCCGCCAGACAGACGCATCCGGCTTCTGGGCGTAGGTCTTGTCGAAGATCTGCTGCACCGTCTTGCCGCCACTCGCCTCGCTGTGCAGCCACTCGGCGTAGGTGGCGAACCCTTCGTTGAGCCAGATGTCGGCCCACTTATTGGGCGTGACACTGTCACCGAACCACTGGTGCGCCAGCTCGTGCACGATGGTGGCCGTGTCCAGCTTGGCGTCCGTCTGGTCGTAGACCGACCGGCCCTGCGTCTCCAGCGCGTAGCCCACGCCGATCTGGTCGATGATGCCACCGGTCGAGCCGAACGGGTACGGACCGAACATGTTCTCCTGCCACGCCTGCAACTCGGCGGTGAGACTGTGGAATTCCGCGCCCTGCTTGTCGCGCGGGTCGAGGGCGGTGTCGATCGCGGTGATGTTCGTGGCGTCGGCGTGCACGGTGAACCGCCCGATCGCGACCATTGCCAGCTCGCTGGCCATCGGCTGGTTCATGCTCCACGTGCTGGTCGTCCACCGTCGGCCGTCCGGGTCGGGCCGGGCTCGCCATTGGCCAGCGCCGCCAATCCGGTTGGGACGGTCAACCGGTACCCATAGGTCGCTTTGTCTTGTGGGGTGTCGTTGACGGGATAGAACGTCGCCGCGCCGAAAGGCTGGTTCAGCGCCACGGCTCCGTCCTCTGTCGCCACCCAGCCGGAGGTGCCAAGAGCAGGATCATCAATTCTTTGGGGTACCCCGCGATAGCTCACCTCGACCGCGAACGCGGACCCGTTGCGCAGCCCCGAAGTCGGTGTGATGACGAGTTCCTGTGCACCCTCCCGGGCATAACCCGCCGATGCGCCGTTGACAGTCAACGCGTCGATGGTCAATGGTCCCTGGAAGTCGAGGTTGAACCGGGACAGACTCTGCGTCGCACGGGCGGCGATCCGCGCCTTCCCGTCCAGCACGCGGGTCGCCGGGTCATAACGCAACTCAAGTTGGTAGTGGGAGACGTCGTAGCCCCCGTTGCCCATGTCCGGGAAGTAGGCGTCGCCTGATCCCGGTGCCCCCGGGCTGAATCCGGCATTCGCCTGAGCCGGTGCGGAGCCAAGCGATGCGACTAATACGACAACGGCCGCGGCCACTATGCGAGGGGTCGTCATCTGATCGACTATAGTCGATTGTTATGAGACCGCTTTGGACACGGCGTAAGCTTCTGACCGGCTCCCTCGGGCTCGGGGTCGCCCTGCCCGTGATGCCCCGCCCGGCCGGCGCCGCCACGGCGACCGGTGTCACGATCGCCGATTCCGCTGTCCCGAGTGAACAGGCAATCTTCGGCTGGATCCGGACCGTGTTCTCGCACGGGATCCGGCGTCCCGGCTATCCGGCCGACAGGTGGGCCGAGCGGTGGATCGCGGCACAGTTTCGCCGGTTCGGGTTACACCGGGTCCGGCTCGAACCGGTGGCGGCGCAGCGATGGCGCCCGAGCCGCTGGTCGCTGGAGGTCACACCGTCCGGTGGTCCGTCCCGGATGCTGCCGTGCTACCCGGTACCGTATGCCGCTGCGGTCGATGGCCTGGAGCTTGAGCTTGCCGCCTTTGACCCTGCCGCGCCGGAAGCGGTGGCGGGCAAGGCATCCCTGTACGACGTGCGGCTGCTGCGCCTGCCCGCCGATCTCGGCCTGAGCACCGTGGCGCCGGAGCGGGTCGTCGATCCGGGCGGCACCATGGCCGGCACTGAACATGTGCTGCCGTTCGGACCCGAGCTCCTCGAAGTCATGGAGCCGTCAATCGCGGCGGGCGCGCGGGCGTTCATCGGATCCCTGGCCGGCTATCCCGGCGACTCGTTCCACTACTTCGTGCCGTACGACGCGGTGCTACGCCCGATCCCCGGCCTGTGGATCAGCGGCAGCGACGGCGCATGGCTGCACGAACGGCTCGCCGCGGGGCCGGTGCGGGTGCGGTTGACCACCGACACGCGCGTTGACACGATCACCACCTACAACGTCGTGGGCGAGCTGCCCGGCGCCGACGAGGACCTGGTCATCGTCGGCTCGCATCACGACGGGCCCTGGTCCTCCGCGGTGGAGGACGGCAGCGGCATCGCCCTGGTACTGGCGCAGGCCGCCTACTGGGCCTCCCGCCCACCCGGCGAGCGGCCACACCGCATGGTGTTCCTGCTGCACGCCGCGCACGTTGCCGGTTTCACCGGCCAGCTCGGGTTCATCGCCGGCCACCGGGACGAGCTTGACCGCACGGTCCTCGAGGTTCATCTCGAACACGCCGCCCGCGAATTCGCCGAGCGGGACGGTGCCGTGGTTCCCACCGGATTCAACGTGCCACGCTGGTTTTTCACCAGCGAGGTGCCCGCGCTCAAGACGGCCGTGCGGACCGCACTGGTCACCGAGAACGTCAACCGGTCGCTGATCCTGGCGCCCACCGCGCTTGGCCCGCAGCCACCGACCGACGCGGGCTTCTACTACGCCGCGGGTGTGCCCATCGTCAACTTCCTTGCCGCGCCGTGGTACCTGCTGGACAAGGCCGACACCCTCGAGAAGGTTGACAGGGCCGGTCTCGTGCCGCTGACCCGTGCCGCCATCCGCATCATCGAGTCCACCCGCGGCGTTTCACCCGCGGACTGGCGCGATCTTCGCTGACAGGAGTTGTCAGGGCATGGCACGTAGCCTCGGCGCGTGAACGATTTCGACTTCCTTGAGGGCGAGTGGACCATCGCCAACCGCACCATCGCCAATGCCACCGCGACCGAGTTCCCCTCCGAGACAAAGGCGCAGCGCCTGTTCGACGGCAAAATCAGCTTGGACGAGACCATCTTCACCACCAAGGGAACCAGGGGCCTGTCCCTGCGACTGTTCAACCCGCAGACCGAACTCTGGTCGATCTACTGGGTGGACAGCCGGACCATGCAACTGGATCCACCCGTCATCGGCCGGTTCGTCGATGGCGTCGGCACCTTCATCGGCGACGACGTGCTTGACGGGCAGCCCATCAAGCTGCGCTTCACCTGGTCCGAAATCACTCCGGAGTCGGCTCGGTGGCAGCAGGAACTGTCCAAAGACGACGGTGAGACGTGGGAGGTCAACTGGGTGATGGAGTTTGAACGGTCCGCCAAAGGTTGATACCTTCACGCATGTGAATAAATTGGGCGAGCGTCACCTGGCCCTTGCCGTCACCGCCCTGCTGCTCGGCGGTTGCGGGACCGCACCTGGCCCCGTGTCGGGCCGGTTCCGCGAGCGGTCCGCGGTGGCGCAGGCCAGCCAGGTGGCGACGAGCAGCGCGGAACAGGTCATAGCGTCGCCGACCCCGCCGGTGCCCTCGGTGGTCCCTGCCACCTCGCAGGCGGCGCCGACCCCGCGCCTCATCGCCAAGCCCGGTCCCGACAACACCGGCGTGCCGCCCGGTGTCACGCTGCGGGTGGTCACCGGTGACCAGGTCTACACCACTGAAAACCAGGTGATCGACGGCCTCGACATCCGGGGGTACGTGCGGATCCGCGCCCGCAACGTGACCATCAAGAACTCGATCGTCCGTGGCGGCGCTCCAAAGTGCAACGCCGCGGTCGTGTTCGTCGAGGGTGGGCAGAGCGCGACGATCCAGGACTCGGAGATCAGCCCGAGTCAGCCCAACGCCTGCCTCGACGGCATCTGGGCCACCAACGCGACCCTGCTGCGGCTGGACATCCACCACGTGGTCGACGGGGTGAAAGCGTTCGACAACGTGAAGCTACGGGAGTCGTACATCCACGACCTGAGCTGGTTCGCCAGCGACCCGAACCAGGGCGGCGGCGCCACCCACAACGACACCGTGCAGACCTACCAGGGCAACCGCAACGTGTTCATCGTGCAGAACACGCTGCTCGCCGGTACCCAAGGAAACGCCACATATCAGGTGACGCAGGACGGCGGGAGAGCGAGCACCAACCTGCGGATCGAGAAGAACTGGCTCGACGGAGGCGGCTGCACCCTCAACTTCTCGCACAAGGGCGGCCCTGTCCCGATGACCGGTATCTACGTGATCGGCAACCGGTTCGGCCGCGGATCAAAGTTCCGCTGCCCGATCCTGATCAGCACCCAGACGGTACTGACCCAGAACACCGGCAACGTCTGGGACGACACCGGCGCCCCGATCCCGCCCCCGCAGCAACACGACTGACCCCGCGTAACGAGGGACTTTGGCACGGTACCGCGCATAGTCATCGCCGAACGACGACGCCAGGACGCGTTCCTCCCGCAACACCTCACGGTGTATCCATCCCGCCGCGACGGGCAGCATCGCGGCCAGCCACGCGTTGCGGCTCGCGACGCCGAGGCCGAGCTGCAGCAACGACCAGCCCACGTACATCGGATTGCGGCTCAAGGCGTAGGGGCCGGAGGTCACCAACCGGCCGGGACGCGCGAGGTCCACCTGCCCGGCCGCCGCCCACGACCGGGCGATCAGGCCCGCCCCGGCCGCCGCGACCAGACCGCCGGCGACGCGGTGCACGCGCTTGGACCCGGGCATCCGCCACGGGCGAAGCCATTGCAGTACCAACCCGGCCGCGATGGCGGTGAGGTTCTGCTCCGGCAAGGGAATGTTGCTTATCCGGTTCACACTCCCTCAACGCCGTTCGACGGCGTCGGCGACGACGGCCAGCGTGCTCCCGTTGAGAATGAGCCGCCCGACCCCGCGGACCCGCACGGTGTCGCTCGGCACGACGTTGGCGAACGCCCGGCTCGCCGCCGTGTCCAGGCGGATGATGACCGCGAGACGGGTACGGGTCGAACCGCCGACGGCGGTGACCGAGAAGGCCTCGTAGTCGTCCCTCGTCGTACCGTCCGGGTAAAGGGCCGTGTTTGTCGCGCTGGAGCGGGCGTCGGTGACCTCCAAGTCGATCGGCGTGCCGTCGAGCGCTGCGGGATCGGCGTCGATCGCGGCGTGGTCGACGGACCTGTACTCGACGGCCGGCCCCGGCGCCGCTTCCTCGGCGATCGAGACCGTGATGGCCGTGGCGCGAGCGCCGGGTTGGCCGGGAGGCGTCCCGGTGACAAGGGATACGGCGGCGTCCAAGGTGTACGCCGGGCAGTAGGCAACGGTCGCGGGTTTGGTGTCCTTGGACTCCATCTCCTCCCGCATGCGGCCGAGATCGGCCAGCAGGTCGGACACTGACGCCCCTCCCCCGGGCTCGGCAGCGGCGGGGGCGGCGGCGGTCTCGGGCGCCGGGGACTCCTGCGCCGAGGTGGGCGACACGCCCAGCGCACCGGCCGCGGCGCGAAGGAGGTCGGGCGGGAGGTGGGCGGGCAGCGAGGCCAGGCGGTCGATCACCGGCTGGGCGAAGGCCCGGTCGACCGGCAGGGACGGCAGGTCGAACCGGTTCCCGGCGAGCGACCCGAACGGCGAGTCGACGATCGTGGCCCGATCCCAGGCGGCCCGGTCGATCAGCAGGTGCCGCCCGTCGAACACGTCGGCGTACAGGTTGGCGGCGAGGATGTTGTTGTCGAACAACAGGTTCTGGCCTGGCACGAAGGCCCGGACGGCGATCCCGTCGGCGAACGCGAGCACGTTCGACCGCACCCGCACCACGGCCTGCCCGTTGATTTCGAGCAGCGTGCCGCTCGTGGAGTGGCCTTCCGACGCCCGGCTGGTGGGGTCGGCGGCGAACAGGATCGTGTTGTCCCGCACGGACCACGGCCCCGCGCCCGCCGTCCGCAGCCGAACCGCCGTGCCGCTCGTGTTGACCACGAGGTTGTTCTCGAACGCACCGGACCCGCCGCCGACGTGCACGGCAGAGCTCGCCGCGTTGATGAACACGCAGTTGCGTACCGTGATGTCGTCGCCGCCCGCGCTCACGTCGACCAGTGGCGTCGAGAGTGACCCCCTGGCCTCAAGGCCACCGTCGTCTCCGTACGCGTTGTAGGTCGACCCGTCGAAGACCAACCCGTCCAGCACCAGACCGTCGCAGCCGCCATCGGTACCCAAAACGGGGCCGCTGGGTACCCCCTTGGCCTTCTCCTCCGGGGTCAGCACGAAGCGGACCGGGTGGCGCCACGGATCCCTGGTGGTGAAGTCGTCGCTGTACCCGCCGAGCAGGGTGAGGTTGCGCACGGGGATGCGCCACGTGCCGGAGCGCAACCGGCCCTTGTACTCGCCGCCCGCGATGTGGACGGTGTCGCCGCCCTCGGCCTTCTCCAGGACCTGGAACGGGTCGCGGAACGGCGCTTGCCGTGACCCGTCGCCGCCCGAGGCGCCGGCGCGGACGAACCAGTTGCGTCCCACCGGTCGCGACGCCGGGCGGGCCTCGACGTCGAGCACCGGTGCCACCGAGTCGAGGACGATCGTGACCGCTTGCCGGGTCACCTCGGGAAGCAGGTCGGAGCGGTACGTGCCGCGCAGCAGGTAGGTGCTCTCGACGTCCAGGCCGCGCTGGTACCGGATCGCCTCCCCGACCTGGCGGTGGGCGAGGCAGTGGTGTGCGGCGAGGACATACAGCGCACGGTCGTCGGTCCCGGGCTGGTACACGGCGACTCCCATGTGCGTGGCCGATCCGGCATCGGCGAGCAGCTCGACTTTCTGGTCGAACCCAATCCCGGCCCGGACCTCCACGGGGGCACCGTTCAGGCCGGGATCGGCCTGCAGGAGCCGGGTCCAGTCGACGGGTTGGTACGCCGGAACCGGCTGGGGCGTGCGGACCGCCTCCAGCGAAAGCGCGGGCAACTCGACCGGGTGGAACCCTTGCGGCGCTTCGCTCTTTATCGCCAGCGCCTCGGACGGTGTCAGCCGCACGATCCCGCCGCCACCCTCCGGCTCGGGGCCGGGGCCGAGGCCCGCCCCCGCTCGAAGGGCGTCAAGCGCCGCCTTGGGCGGGCGGGCGTAGGTCGCGCGGATCTCCTGCGTGTAGGCGTCCACCCACGCGGCGGGCAAGCCCGACAGGTGCGGATCGCCCACGGTGTTGCCGGCCGCCGACTGCAGGCCGACGTCCTCGATCTCGTCCAGGTACTCCTCGGTGATCTCCGCCTCGGCGGAGGTGTCACGGCTGCGGATCACGTCCCGGATGGTGAGGAAGAACAGGTTGCGGTCGACCTTGACCCGATCGACGTCGCGGTAGCAGGCGATGGCCGCGTTGCCGCAACCGACGAAGAGATTGTTCTCGATCACCGCGGCGCCGTTGACCCGTACCCCGATCGCCTGGTCGGCGCCCTTCCCGCGAGGCGGATCCGAGTCGTCGTACGCGAAACAGAGCGTGTTGCCGGCCACCGTGATCGGCGCCTGGCTCTCGCTGTCCCGGACCGTGACCAGTCCCAAGCCCAGGTGGTTGAGGATCAGGTTGTTCTCCAGCCGGCACCCGTTGCCCGCGAGCTCGACGGCACCTGCCCGGCCGTTGACGAACACGCAGTTGCGCACGGTGATCCGTTCGCCGCGCAGGCTGACGATCGGTCCGTCGCTGTGAGGCGTGGTCTGCAGGCGCCCCTGCTCGTCGTAGTCGCTGCGGCCGGCGGCGTCGAAGCACAACCCGTCCAGGGTCACCCCGTCAAATCCGTTGCCCTGCAGCATGTTCGGCTCGCGCTGCGTCCTGAGGGCCGGCCACGCGGCGAGGATCGTGGGCGTGCGCCACGGCGTCCGGGTGGTGAAGTCGGGGCTGTATCCGCCGAGCACCGTCAGCTCGGGACAGTCGATCAGCCAAGACGAACGTTCGTTGCGGCCGTAATAGGTACCCGCAGCGATGTGGATTGTGTCGCCCGGCGCGGCATGCTTCAGGGCGACCCAGGGATCGTGGAATGGCCGTTCCTTCGTGCCGTCGCCCGCCGTGAGGCCGGCCGCCACGAACCAGTCGACCTGTGAGCCGGTCATCGGGGGCCTACCGCTTCACTTCTTTGTCGGACTCGTCGGTCCGATCCGTGATCAGCTTCAGGCCGCCTTCGATCTCCTGCCGGATTGCCGCCAGGGTCTGCCCGACCGCCTGCTTGTAGGGGCCGTCAGCCAGCTCCTCCTTGTAGTCCTCCTCGGCCTCCAGGCGGTCGTCGATGGTCTCGAAGGTCGCCTTCAGCTCGCTGGTGAACTTCTCCAGCGTGGCCGGATCGTCGGTCAGAGCCGCGAAGGCCCGGGTGTTCTCCTCGATGAAGGTCGGCAGGAGCTCTCCAAAGATCTTGCGGGACTGCTCCTTCGCCGCGTCGCGCCGCTCGGCGAGCGCCCTGATGCAGGCCTGCCCGAACCCCTCCCAGTCGGCGGCCTCGTAGTCGCCGCTGCGGCCGGCGTCGCGCAACGCCTTGGCGGCGCTCTCGCCCTTGCTGTAGAGCTGGTCGATCCACTCCTCGCTGAGCTGCTCGCGCGCCTTGTTCAGCAGGTCGATGTTGTCCAGGACGGTCTGCCGGACGACCCGCTTCTGCTTGGCCGCCGTGTAGTTCTCGTCGAGGAGCTTCTCGATCTCCTTGAACTTCTCGTTGGCGAGCTGGCGGGTGGACGCGTCCTTCATGAAAATCACCAGCAGCCGGGGCGCCCCGGTCAGGGAGTACTTGGCGACCAGGTCCTTGAGCGCGGTGAGGATGGACCCGAAGTTCTTCTGGATGAGCGCCTCGACGACCTTGTCGTCGTCACGGACCTTCTTCAGGTCCTCCTCGCACTTCTTGATGACCTCGATGTCGGTCTCCAGGAGCTTGCCCATGAGCGTGGCCATGTCGGGGATGTCGCCCTCGGCGATCTTCGTCCATACCTTTGTCTCCCCGGCCAGGAAGTCGCGCGGACCGACCGCGGCCATCAGCTCGTCCTCCGACATCGCCGTGGCCTCGCTGTCGTCCAGCGCATCGACGATGCCCTCTTCGAGGCTCTCCAGCGAGGCGAGGGCCTTCTGGCAACCGCTCTGCCACCGGTCCCGAAGGTCGGCCCAGCCGGACGCCTCCAACCGGTCGAGCATGTCACCGATGACGCTTTCCCGTTCGCTGTCGAACCCTTCGAGCAGCCCGAGGATGCGATCAAAGATCGACTCCTCCATGCCCGTGGCTCGCATCCGCTGCTCGACGAGTTCCCGCGCGTCCTCGACGTCTTCCACGGCTACCTCCTGCCCGCGCCCCAATGGCTCGAACTGTTCGCCGGGCCGGCCGTGGGTGCAACCTGTTCGTCGATGATCCGTCAGGACCCGCTCGGGGAACTGTCAGCCGGGCAGGACGGCGTGGACGATGTAGCCCCCGTCCGGACGCGGACCCGTCTCGATTCGTCCATTTTGGACGGCGATGCGCTCGCGCAGGCCGACGAGGCCCAGCCCGCTGCTAGGCAGCGGGGAGACCGAAGGCGGCCGGGCCGGCGGGCCGTTCTCGACGGTCACCTCCAGCGTGTGCGGCGACCGGCGCAGCGTCAGCACCGTCCGCGCCCCTTCGGCATGCTTCATCACGTTGGTCAGCGCCTCCTGCGCCACCCGGAAGACCGTGCGTTCCCGGGCGATCCGCGCCGCGTCGACCGGGGCGTCGAGCGTCTCGCCCTCCACGCGGTACTCCACCGTCACGCCGGCCGCGCGGGCCTGCGCGGCAAGCGTCGCCAGTTGCGCGGGCAGTGGCTCCGCGGGAGCGGCCTCACTGTACTCACCGGTCCGCTTGCGCAGCACCCCGAGCACCTCGCGCAGCTCCATCAGGGCGGTCCGGCCGAGCTCGCCGATCAGAGTGGCTTCCCTGGAGACCACGCTTTCTTTATGGGTACCAAGCTGGAGCGCGCCCGCGTGCATGACGATCAGTGCGATCCGGTTGGCGACGACGTCATGCATCTCGCGGGCTATGCGGTTGCGCTCCTCCACGCGGGCCTGGTCCTGCCGCGCCTCCTGCTCGCCTTGCAACCGGGCGTTGCTCTCGACGAGCGCCGCGATGACCCGGCGGCGGGTCCTGATCCAGAGCCCGGCGAACGCCGGTATCACCACCGTGAGCGCGGTGAACAGGCCGAACGCGTAGGTGCGTTCCCGTTCGGGCAGGTGGCTGAAGTTGTCACCGACCAGGAACGGCAGCGAGATGAGGGTGCAGGCGATGGCCAGGTACCAGATCAGCCGGCGCCGCCGCGTCCAGCTGACCGCGGTGACGTAGGTGGCCACGAACGCGACCGGCCACAGGGCGAAGAGCAGCCACGCGATCACCGCCATGACGTATATCGGCCACCGGACGCGCCACGCCAAGACGACCGCGGCCGCCGACAGCACGGCGATGAGCAGGAAGCCGATGGGGTCGGAGTCGGCATCGAACAGGCTCTGTATCTCCAGGTAGTACCGGTTCGCTCCCGGCTGGGCGGCGATGAGCGGGGACTCCTGGGGGGTGTAGAAGCAGGCAACGAAGACAGCAGCACCCAGCGCCCACGGAGCTAGGCGTTCGAGCTTGCCGGACCGGTCGCCATCCACAAGCTCAGCTTAGTTGATGGGACGATTGCCACAGGTGAATGCGCGTCGCTAGGATCGTTGGACTGGACCGGACCCCTGGACGGTTGCCGATGTTTAGTCTTCCCCGCCCCTTGACGCGGATCCTGCTCGCTCTTTTGATGCCGCTGACCATTTTGGTGGTACCCACAAATCCTGCTCGTGCTGAGATAGCGCCACCCTGGTGTGGCACTCCCGAGCCGGATGCCGCCGCGAGCCTGCCCGATGGCACCCAGCCCACCCATCCGGCCGGCAGCTTCCCGCACATCCCGCATTACGCGATCGGCTGCACGCTGGAGTCGATCGCCGCTCGCAGCGACGGGCGGATGGCGGTGCAGGTCGTCGGGCGCTCGGCGCTGGGGCGGGACATGTTCCTGGTCACCATCAACGCGCTCGACACCCCGAGGCAGCGCCGGGAATTCCATGCGTGGCAACAGGTGCGCAAGGTCGCGCTGAGCGATCCGGCCGCGGGACAGCGGTTGCTGGACAGGTTCGGCGACGAGGTGAAGGTGCCGCTGTTCATCCAGGCGGGCATCCACGGCAACGAGTATGAGGGCGTCGACGCCTCGATGCGGATCATCGAGCGGCTCGCCACGACGCCTTACGGCACCGACGCGGAGGTCGACCGGATCCTCGACCACGCGGTCGTCCTGGTCAACGTGATCCAGAACCCTGACGGCCGCATCGCCGGGACGCGGGCCAACGGCAACGGCTTCGACCTCAACCGCGACTACCTGACCCAGTCGCAGCCGGAGACCCGCGCTTCGGTCGGCATCATCCAGGAGTGGCTGCCGCCGGACGTGCTGGACCTGCACGGCTACGTCACGCCCACGCTCGTGGAGGGCACGACCAAGCCGCACAACCCGAGCATCGAGTACGACCTGTGGCTGCGCTGGAACCAGTCGCGCATCGACGCGAACGAGGCGGCGCTGGCCTCGGTGGGGCTGGACATCACCGTGCCCATCGACGACTGGTGCGCCGACGGCGGCCCGCCCGGCCCGAGCGGGCTGTGCTCGGACGGCAACCCGCCCGGTCCCGCGGTCGCCGAGGGCTGGGACGACTGGGGCCCCTTCTACACGGCGATGTACGCCCAGCACATCGGTTTGAACGCGTCCACCGTGGAGATGTGCAACCGCACCGACTTCGCCTGCGCCCTGCCCGGCACCACGCTGCCGCCGGAGAAGCTGGGCCGGCTCGGCTCGCGGCTGGCGCAATACACCGTCGCCTGGTCCACTTTGCTGTTCGACGTCGCGAATCGCGACGATCTGCTCTCGGATCAGCTCACGTTCTATCGCCGCGGGGTGCAGAACGCGCCCCGGCCCGAATGCTGCCCGCCGCCGTTCGACGAGGCCAACAACTGGATGCACGAGTATCCCACCGCGTTTGTCATCCCGATGGGGACGGGCCAGCGCAGCGAGGTGGAGGCCAACCGGCTCGTCGACTGGCTGCTGACCAACGGCGTGGTGGTCGAGGAGGCCAAGCAGGCGTTCACTTTCGCGGGACGGCAGTACGAGGCGGGGTCCTACGTCATCCCGATGGCCCAGGCGCGCCGCGGTCTCGTCGACACCGCTCTCGGGATCGGCGTGGACATCTCCGACGACATCGGCCAGCTCTACGCCCCGCCCGCCGCGTGGAGTCACGGATTCCTCTGGGGCGCCGACGTCGTGCTCATCCCGCGCGGTGCACAGTTCGCGCCACAGACCAACCGGGTCAACAGATCCAGCCACCTGACCGGTGGCGTGGAGCCGGGAGTCGCCAGCGGCTACGCGCTCGTGGTCGACTCACCGACCGCGGTGCGGACGCTGAATCAGCTTGTCGGCCAAGGGGTTCCGGCGCAGCTCGCCACCTCGTCGTTCGGCAGCGCGACCGGTGGCGTGCTTCCGGCCGGGTCGGTACTCTTCCCGGCGGACGCGCAGACCAAGGTGAAGCTGGCCGCCGCCGGGCGGGCCAACGACCTGTGGTTCCACCGGATCACCGGGAGCACGGCGATGCCGGCGCTGGAGGCGATCGACCGGGTACCGCGCGTCCTGGTGCTCACCGGCGCGGCCAACCAGGACGTCTGGGTGCTGCGAAACCTTGGCTTCCCCACCGATTTCATCTCCACCGCGGCGCTGAACTCGGCGCCGGAGGATCCGTTGCCCGCGTATGACCTGATCTGGAACACCGGGGCGTACCCGGCGGCCGCCAACCCGATTGCCCGCGCCCGGCTTCAGGCGTTCTTCGCGGGCGGGGGCGGGTATCTCGGCGCCGGGACGAACGGTGCCGCGTTCCTGACCGGCGGCGCGCTCGTCAACGGGCTCACCGCCGCGTCGAGGTCGGGCAACGGCCGCAGCGCCATCGTCAACTGGGACAACGAGCTTGGCGCCGACAGCCAGCTCGTCGGGGCGTTCCCGGCGCGCGACACCGCCATCATGGACCCGCCCACCTGGCTGACCGCCGTCCCTCCAACGTGGACGGTCGACGGCCGGCTGCCGGGCCTGCCGTGGTCAAACGTTGTCGCCTCAGGCTTCTGGAGCCCGGACGCGCAGTCCGCGTCGGCGCCGTCATCGCCGGTCATCGTGCACGGGACCGCCACGGCGGGGGCGGCTCGGATGGTGGTGTTCGCGATGAACCCGCTCTACCGCGCCGATCCGGAACGCGAATGGGCGATGGTAGCGGCCGCCGCCTACTGGACCGACCGCTAGGCCTGGCTCGGCCCGGCGGCCCGGTTTGCGGCCGAGCGGACCAGCGAGACCCTTGATCGGGACAACTTCCGGGATGTTGGCCCCTCCCAAGCACACTGAGGGGACAACATCCCGGAAGTTGTCCCGATCTTCCAGCGCCTGTGTCCGCGGTGCCGGCGGCGGCCGCGGGCTCTAAGCGCGCCTTCGGCCGCGGTGCCGGCGGCGGCCGCGGGCTCTCTAAGCGCGTCTGCGTCCGCGGTGCCTGCGCCGGCCGCGGCGGACGGCTACCGCGATGACGGTCATCCCGGCGGCGACGGCGATCCCGGTCCCGACGAAAAGCGTTGTGCCCCAGCGAGAGCCGGCCGCCGCGGCGATCAGCTCGGCCAGGTCGGTGGGGGCGGCCGAAGGCGACGGCGGGGCTGACGGCTTGGCGAGGGTCTCACCGGGGTTGACGAGCCGCCCGACCGACACCGTTTTGGGCAGGCCGAAACCCCAATCCAGCAACGCCGCGGCCTGCTGCCAGCTGCGTTGCGGTCTGGGCTCGGAGCCGAGCAGCGTTGCCACCAGCCGCCTGCCGTTGCGTTCGGCCGCACCGACATAGGTGTGGCGGGCAAGGCTGGTGAAGCCGGTCTTGCCGCCGAGCGCCCCCGGATACTGGTAGATCAGCTGGTTCTCGTTCTGGATCTGGAAGGTCGCGTGGTTCGGCGGCTGCGCGGGGATCTGCGTGTTCGGCGTCAACTGGTACCGCCGGAACGTCTCGTTCGCGAAGCAGACGCGCGCGATGAGGGCGAGGTCGTAGGCGCTGGTGAACTGGCCGGGACCGTCGTATCCGGACGGGGTGACGGCGTGGGTCTGGAGAGCGCCGAGCCGGGCGGCCTGCTCGTTCATCGCCTGCACCCCACCGGCCATGCCCCCGTCACCACCGCCGAGCCGCGCCAGCACGTTGGCGGCGTCGTTGCCCGACTGCAGCAACAGCCCGAGCCACAATGTCTCCACCGAGTACTGCCCGCCGTCGACCAGACCCACCGCCGAGCTGTCCGAGGGAATGTCGATGTCCTGCCGGGTAACGGTCACCACCTGCTGGGGATCGAGCTTGCCCAGGAATGTGGCGGCCACCAGCAGCTTCTGCACGCTTGCCGGGGTGCCGTACTCGTGTGGGCCGCAGGCACCGAGCACCCGGCCGGTGTCGAGGTCGGCGACCAGCCAGGAGACGGCGGTGTTGGCCGGAGGGTCAGGTGCGCCAACGGGGATGACCAGTCCGGCGGTGTCCAGCCGCTCACCCCCGACAACCCGGTGGGCCGGAACATCCGGTGGCGGCGACGGGCGCGGTGGCCTTTCAGGATTCGGCGGCGCCGACTTCGGGCACGGGATCGTCGAACCGGGCTGCGCCTTCGCACCTGCCGGCGGGAAAACCAGCAGGGGCAAGGCCAAGGCGCAGATGAACACCGCCGCGGCGAACCATCCTCTCCCGTTTCGCTGCATCCCGGTCATGGGCCGCAAGGGTACACGGAAGGCATACATGCGCTAGGCGTTGAGGGCCGGGCCCACCATGGAGACGTACCGGAAGCCGAGTCGCGTCATCCGCTCCGCATTCAGGCTGAAGCGCCCGTCGAGCACGAGCGGATTGCGCATCAGCCCAACGAATTTGCTCCAGTCGAGCTCGAGATAGTGCGACCAAGCGGTGGCGAGGACGACGGCATCGCTGTCGTCGAACACCTCGTCGAGCGAGTCAGCCAGGTTGGACGCGAGATCGGGCCGCTCACGCCGGAAACGCTCGGCCGCGACCGGGTCGTGCAGCTTGACCCGTGCGCCCCGGGCCAGCAGCAGCTCCGCGATCTGGATGGAAGGGCTGTCCCGAAGGTCGTCGGTGTCCGGCTTGAAGGCAAGCCCCAGAATACCGATCTTGCGCCCCTTGACGATGCGCAGCTCGTCAAGGAGCCGATCCACGACAAGCGTGCGCTGACGCTGGTTGACCTCGCGGGCAGCCTTGACGATGGGCATCTCGTACTTGTATTCGGCGGCCGTCGCCAGCAACGCGGCGGTGTCCTTGCCGAAGCAGGAACCGCCCCAGCCAATCCCCGGCTGGAGGAACCGCGAACCGATCCGGCTGTCCAGCCCCGTGCCCCGCGCCACCTCCATGATGTCGGCCCCGACCCGCCCGGCGAGCAGGCCGATCTCGTTGATGTAGCTGATCTTTAGGGCTAGGAAGGCGTTGGCCGCGTATTTGATCAACTCCGCCGAGGCGAGGTCGGTGGAGACCAGCGGCACCGCTGCGATCTCGTCCGGGCGAGGCAGGCCGTTGGGCGGAGTGAACGACTGGTTCAGGATGCCGCGATAGAGCTCATTGAGAACGTCCAGGCTGCGCCGATTGTCGGATCCGATGACAATCCGGTCCGGGTAGAAGGTGTCGTGCAGGGCGGCGCCTTCGCGAAGAAACTCCGGGTTCGAGGCGACCGAGAACTCGTCGCCCGCTCGGCGCGAGTTGTGGGACTCGTACGACTCGCGCAGGATAGCGTCGACCCAGTTGCCGCTGCCGATGGGCACGGTGGACTTGTTGACGACGACCGTGAACTCACCGGACAGGTGCTTGGCGACGCTCTCCGCTGCCGAGCGCAGGAATCGCAGATCGGGGTTGCCCTCGGCGGTGGACGGGGTCTGCACCGCCACGAAGACGACATCCGCCCCCGGGACGGCCTCCTCGTAGCTCGTCGTGAAGGTGAGGTTGGCGAAGGCGGTGGCCAGCAATTCGTCCATGTGGGGCTCGTAGATCGGCGAGCGCCCGCTCCGCAACATCTCGATCTTGTTTTGATCAAGATCTAGGCAGACGACTTCGTGGCCCAGGTAGGCAAGGCTGACACCGGTGGTCAGGCCCACATATCCGGTTCCGACGACACATACCTTCATGTGACTTATCCCTTTCACCGATGCGGGGAAGATCGGGGCACCGCCGAATGATAGGCGATGCCCAGCGTTGCGCGGTCAGTTGACGCAGAACTCGTTGCCTTCCGGGTCCTGCATGACGAGCCAGAACCCTTCGTCGCCGTCGACCCGGCGGAAGATCGACCCGCCGGCGGCTACGAGCTGGTCCCCGACCGCCTCGATGCGTGCCCGGCGCTGCGCATCCGGCACGCCGCCGGCCTTCACGTCGAGGTGGACCCGGTTCTTTGTGATCTTCGGTTCCGGAACGCGGAGGAAGAAAATGTCGGGACGCTGGCCCTGCTTGTCAACCAGGGTGCGGCCGGCGTTACGCTCCTGCTCGGGGATCTGGTTCGCGTCCGCCCACTCCTCCCAGGTGGCGAAGCCGTCCGGAGGGCCGTGCGGGAAGTCGTAGCCGGGCAGCGCCACCATCCAGAAACGAGCCAGCCGATCCGGATCGGCACAGTCGAATACGATGTGTATGCCGGGATTCATGCGTCCGACCGTAAACCGGATCGCGGACGGCCGCAGCCCCGCGCCGTATCTTGTGCGCATGAGCCTCACCATCGCGGTCCTTGGCGCCACGGGAGTGTATGCGCGACACCTGATCCCCAAACTGACCTCCGCCGGGTACCGGGTGCGCGCCCTCGCGCGGCGACCCGAGGCCGCACACGTGGCGGCCGCATGTGGCGCCGAAATCCGCCAGGCCGATGTGTTCGATCGCGAGCAGGTGGCCGGCGCGCTCGAAGGTTGCGACATCGGCGTGAACCTGGCGACCAGCCTGCCCGGCCCGAGCGGGCGCGGCGACTTCGAGGCCAACGACCGGCTGCGCCGCGAAGGCACGCCGATCTGGGTGGCGTCGTGCCAGGACGCCGGTGTGGAACGCGTACTCCAGCAGAGTGTCGCGATGGTCAACAGCGCCGGTGACGACTGGGCCGATGAGGACTCCCCGCCCATTGTCGACGATTCCGTCGCCGGCCGTGCGATTGCCGCGAGCGTGGACATGGAAGAGACCGTCCGGAGGTCCAATCTGGACTGGCTGATCCTTCGGGGTGGCCTGTTCTACGGGCCGGGCACAGGATTCGACGACGACTGGTTCGCCCGCGCAACGGCCGGAAAGCTTCGCCTGCCCGGGGACGGAAGCGGCTATGTTTCGCTGGTGCACATACAGGACTTGGCCAGCGCCACGCTCCAGGCCATCGACCGGTGGCCCTCGCGTCAGGCGCTCATCGTCGCCGACGACCGGCCGGCGACGTGGCGGGAGGTGTTCGGCCATGTGACGGCGAGCGTCGGTGCCGCGCCGCCACAACCCGGTGGGCGGCTTGGCTTTCCGTCGTTTCGGGTACGGAACGCGCGAGCACGGGCAGCACTGTCGTGGGCGCCGTTCTATGCCAGCTATCGCATCGGGCTGGCGCGCTGATCGTCAAGCGGGCCGGTAACACGGTGTCATTATGACGACTGCGACCGCGATCGGCGGTACCCCGCTCTCCACCATCAGCTCGACCTCATCGACCGGATTCTCCGCGATGACCACGCCTTCGGTCTCGCTGAACATCTGGAACTTCTTGATCTCGTAGCCGAGGGCGACCCAGCCGTCGTGCAGCCGCACCAGCGTGGCGGCCTGTTCGGCGGGCGGCAACGGCATCCGCCAGTTGCCCTGGACATAGAACCGGCCGTCGTCGGCAAGCTCGCCGCGGCTGTTCTCGCACGCCGCCGGGCTCACCCGGGTCTCGGTCTGCCGGGCGTCCACTCCCACCACCGTGGCGACGGCCGCGGCATACTCACGGACCAGCTCGCCGGCCCGCTCCTCGGTCATAACTCGATACGCCCTCATCGTGCCTTCATCGTGGTGGTCTCCCGTGATCGAGGGTAACGCGATCGTACTGACCGACGAGGATATGCGCCTGGTTGCGCAGGGATTCGCTGCCGGGCCGCCAGTAGTCGACGTGGCCCGAGGTGTCGACATGGAAGCGGTTGGCGCCGAAGGCTTCGGTGTGCGGCGCGGGGCCGTGGGAGATCGGCCCGATCACGGGTATCGGGTCGTCGCTTGCGCGACCCGCCCAGACATGCCTCGGGTCGATGTTGAGGTGGGTGGCGTCGGGCACGCGCATGCCGGGTGAACCGGCCACGATGATGTCGTGGACGGCGAGGCCGTTGCCCTGGCTGGCGGCGAGGCCCACCACCGATGACCCGTAGGAGTGCCCCACTACGGTCCGGTGGCTTTGCGTGCCCTCCGCCTCCTGCGCCACCTGCGTGCCGTCGACAAAGCGATCCAGGACGGGGGCCGCCGTGTCGGCGTAGCCGTGGGCCGGTGAGGTCACGACGCCCGGTGTGTCGTACCCGACCCAGGCCACCACCGCGACATCGCCTTCGACATCGGGGGTGAGGTCGTCAGCGGTCTGGCGCAGGGCGCCCGCGCGGTCGATCTGCCCGTTCATGTCGTCGAGCGTGACGGTTATGCCCGGCACCACGGCCACCCCCAGATGCCGTGCGGTGTCCGGGTTGCCCACCGACACGACGCCCAACCCGTCGAGCCGGTTGTCGATGCCCAGCAGGTACAGCCGCTGGGCCTGCGGGCCGTACTCGGATGCCTCCAGCCGATCCAGCAATGTGGTCAGTCGTTCGGTCGGTCCGTCGGCTGCCGAGCGCATCTCGATCAGGTTGCGCATGGCCATCTGGTTGGCGTCATGGCGTTGCTGGGCCGGCAAACCGTCGAGCGCACCCACCCGATCCGGATGGGCGGCAAGGTACAGCGAGCGATGCTCCTCGGAAAGCCCGTCCCACCAAGCCCTGTTGGCCTGGGGAGCCGAGCCGGCCGCGGGGATGTTGCGTTCGGTCATGCCCATCAGGTTGAGCGCGGACCGGGCATCGCCGGTGGCGTCGCGCCACTCGCCGGAGGCCATCCGTCCCGGAGAGTACGGCTCGAACCGCATCAGCACGCGGGCGCAGTCGCCGTCCAGTTGACTTGCACGCCGCACGAGCGTGGTGATCTGATCGGTATAAGCGCGGGCATTGGCTATCAATTGCCTATATCTTTGGTACCCAATCGGGTCAAGGCTTTCCGACACGTAACCGGACGGGGGTTGCACCGCTCCCCGATCGTCGACTTGCAGGCCGTCCCGGCGGACCGCACCGAGCACAGCCCGCAGCTGCTCCTGCACCTTCACAAACTCGGTGCGGGCGAAGCGGATCACCGTCGCGAGGTTGCGGGTCTGGCGGGCCGCCAGTTCCAGCTCGTCGTCGAGCCGGTCGAAGGACCGAAAAGCGATGTCGGCGCTTTCGCCGGCCCAGCCGCTGTTGCGCAACGGCTTGGTCAGCTCGTTGACCACCCTGGTTTCAAGCCTCGCCAGCTTCTCGGCCATCCGCAGCCACTCGTCAGCGGCCGCGCCCAGCCGGGTGGGCTGGGCGTCACGCAGTTCAAGGAAGGTCACCATGGCCCGTCCGCGCGCCGGAAGAGGGCGGCGTTGGCGTTTTCGTTGCGCCTGTATGCATCCGCGGTGGCCTGCAGGGCTTCGGCGATGGCGGTGAAGCGCCTGCTGAGCCGGCTCATGTCGTCGCCCTGTTTTTGCAGCAGCACCTGCAGCGCCCTTTGGGTCAGCCAGCCGGGCAGGCCACCGGCGGCGTGTTCGGTCGCCGGGACCACGTCTCTCATCAGAGCGCCGGTGGGTGGCGCGTTGGCCACCGCCTGGCCGATCTCACCGCGCAGATCCTCGCAAACCCTCGCTCCGGCATCGAGAATTGGCGGATTTACCCGCGTCTCTTGAGCCACTTATGGATGGTACCGGATCGGTAGTTCGGCCGATCGACCGCACAACTTTACATATATAGAGTTATGGTATGGCCGGTACTCGACGCCCCTCGGAGCAGACCATCGCGGTGGTCCTGGCGCTCGCCGAGAACCCCGCGACCTGGAGATACGGCTACGAGCTGTGTCGCCAGCTCGGCCTCAAGGCCGGGTCCATGTACACCATCCTGATGCGACTGTCCGACCGCGGGCTCGTGGAGACCGCGTGGGAGACCGACGCACCGCCCGGCCGGCCCGCGCGCCACCTGTACCGCCTCACCGGGCCCGGCGCGGCAATGGCAACCGAAATGGCGGCCGCCCGGGCCAAGGCCGGTCCGGCCGTCGCCAGGCTACGGGCACGATGGGAAGGGGTGTGACGCAGGTGAAACTGCGCGTCAAACTGACGGTGCTCGGCGCGGTGCTGCTGTGCTTCGCCGTGCCCGCATCACTGAGCATCGACGGCGGGGATGGCATCGGCTGGCAGCGCGACCAGCTGATGATGTGGCTGTTCTTCGCGGCCCCGTCACTCCTCGCTACTTGGGTCCTGGTCAACCGCTGGTGGACCGGTCCTGGCGAACGTCTATCCACTATGGACGGACCGGCTCGCCTGCTCGCCATCGCCGTGGCAGCCATGCCCGACGACCGCAAGGAGTGGGCGGTGGCGATGGAAGCCGAACTCACGCAGGTGCAGGGACGCTCAGCCCGGTGGGGGTTCGCGCTCGACACCGCCCGCGCGGCGGTCATCGCCCAACGCGGCTTGAGACGGCCGGCGCCGCGCCGGATCGCGCCGAGCCCCGCGGCCGCCGTGATAGTCGTCCTCGCGGTGGCGGGATGCATAGCGACCACCGCCTATGCGTTCGTGCACTACCCCACCACGGCCGAACGATTCGGGCCGGTCAAGGCGACCATCCTCGCTGCCATCCTGGCGGGCTGCGTCTGGCTCGCGCTGCGACCGCCCCGCTCCCTGATGACCAGCCGCCGCGGGCGCTGGATCGGGATCGCTTCAGGCTTCGTGCTCAGCGGCTACCTCCTGCTGACCGACTTCATGATGCCCGAGGGAACGGGCGATGCCGGCGAACTCGCCGCCTTGGGGCTGCTCATGTCCTTCCTCGTGATCGCTCTGGTCGGGGTGCAGTTCCTTGGAGCCTTGTACGTCGCCGGGATGGAGTCGTTCCGGTCCGGCATCCAGACCGCGGTGTGGAGCGCCATGACCGGCATGCTGCTCTCCTTCTCCGTCTGGATGGTGATGATGATGCGAAAACATCCACCAGACTCCCCGGTCCCGAACGTGATGGCGGGCGATCTGAGCGAAGCCGGCTTCTGGACGCTGATCTGGTTCCCGGTGTGGGGCCTGCCTTTCGGCATCCTCGGCGCGGCGCTGAGCGGGGTGAAGACACAACGCCAGATCAAGCAGGAAACGATTACGTGGACGGCCTGATGTTCTGCGAGTACGGTCGGCCCAATGGTCACCCTGGATCTGCACACGCACCACTACACCGAGGACTTCTTCGCCGTGGTCCGCGACAGCGGCGGCGAGTACGCGTTCGCGAAGGATCCGACCGGGCGCGACATCATCACGTTGCGCGGCGCGCGTTTCTTCGGCGTCACACCGGCGATGACGAGCCTGCCCCAGCGGCTGGAGGCGATGGACGCGGCCGGGATCGACATCGCGGTGCTCTCGCTGTCCACACCGAACGTGTATTTCCTCGGCCCGCAAGAACAACCGGCCCTGGCCCGGAGGATGAACGACGCCTACGCGCAGGCGATGGCCGACCATCCCGACCGGATCCGCGGGTTCGCCTCGATCCCGATGGACAACCCCGACGCGGCCCTGGCCGAACTGCACCGCGCGCTGGGCGAGTTGCGGCTCAACGGCGTGATCCTGCTGAGCAACGTCGGCGGGCGCCCGCTGACCGACAAGGCCTACGAGCCGTTCTTCGCCGAGGCGGACCGGATGGGGGTGTGCATCTTCCTGCATCCGATGCTGCCGGCGTCCGGACAGGAGGATCTGCGCGAGTTCGTGCTCGGCCCGATCGTCGCCTTCCCGTTCGACACCACACTCGCGGTGGCGCGTCTTTGCTACGCGGGGTTCTTTCGCCGGTACCCCCAAATCCGCTGGATCGTGGCGCATGCCGGCGGCGCCGTGCCGTGGCTGATGGAACGCCTTGACAGCGGCTGGCGTGACTTCGCCGAGAACCGTGAGCACATCGACGAACCGCCCAGCGCCTACCTGACAAAGCTCTACTACGACACGGTCACGTTCAGCCCGCACAACCTGATGATGATGCGGGATCTGGTCGGCGCCGACCACATGGTGATGGGCAGCGACTTCCCGCACCTGCTGGGCGCGATCGACCGCGCCGTCCCGTCCGTCGCGTCGCTGGCCATCCCGCAAGCGGAGAAGGACCGGATTCTCGGTGGGACGGCACTGTCGATCCTCAACAACATGTGACCCGGTCAGCGGAAGCTGTTGGCGCAGTGGAAGTTCCTGGCTTCCGCGGTGGAGCCGTGCCCTTTGTACCTGGCGGCGGGATCGGTCAGCTGGCCCTGGGCTTCTGGGGCTAACCCCAGGTCTGCTGGGCGAGCGCGCGAAGGGGCGCGCGGATGCCATCGGCGATCTGGTCCTCGGTCTCGGCGCTGCGGTCGTCGCACCAGACGTGCAGCTTGGCGCCGGTGTTGCGGGACGGGTCGTCGATGGTGCTCGCCGTGGAATCATGGGCGCTGCCTTGGTACAGCTCGGGGTTCCACGATCCGGAAAGGTACTCCACATCCGGTCTGGCGCCGTTGGGAGACAGCACGTAGTAGGTCGGTGTCCAGCTGCAGTTCATGATCTGATGGCCCCGGTCGATGAGCTGCTGGGGCGTGAGGCCGATGTCGTCCCAGTATTCGACGATGATGTCGCTGTCGGGGTCGATGGTGCCGTCGCCGGGTTTGATGCCGTCGTTCCACATCCGCATGGTCTTGCCGGCCGCGCGCACGCGGGTGTTGGCCCAGTTGATGAAACCGTAATAGGCGTCCTTGGCGGTGGCGTTGGGGCCGTAGCGATTGCGGGCGTAGGCGAGCAGTTGCGGGTAGGCGCCGTAATCGTCGATGTACTCGTCCGCGCCGAGATGCCAGTAGGGGCCGGGAAAAAGCGGCAGGTACTCGTGAATCAGCTCGTCGATGAGCGTGTAGGCGTCGGGATTGGACAGATCGATGAACGCGTCGGTGAGCTTCAAACCGGGATGGGCGGCCAGGATCGGGTCCATGTGGCCGGGCATGTCGATCTCCGGGACGACGGTGATGTGGTACCGCGCGGCGAGCGCGACCAGTTCGGCAATCTCCTTTTTGGTGTAGTGCTGCGCCGACACGACCTCCGGGTGGGTGTCGCTTTGCAGGCGGAAGCCCAGATGGTCGGACAGGTGCAGGTGCAGGTGGTTGAGTTTGAGGTCGGCCAGCATCCTGATGTGGCGGCGGAGCCAGCCGACCGTGAAGTACTTGCGGCCGCAGTCGACCATCAGCCCGCGTTCGGGTTTGACCGGCCAGTCGCACCCTGTCCCGGCCGCGACGGTCCCGGACCGGTCGAGCAGTTGCAGGACTGTCCGGGTGGCATAGAACGCCCCGGCCGGTGTGCGGGCCTCGATCTGGACGAAGGCGCCGACGGTGAGGCGGTAGCCCTCCTCGCCCAGCCGGGTGTCGTCCGCGCCCAGCGCGAGGCGGATGTCCCCAGGCTGCGGGTCGCCGCCGACTTCCACCGGCACGTTCAGGTCCGCGGCGAACGTGACACCCGTGTCATAGGTCTCGGCGTCCACCAGGATGCGGCTACGGGCCGAAAGTGTGTAAGAACCGCCTGTGGCGGACCACTGTTTCATCCTTCTCCCTGTCCACGGTAGAGCTTGAGCGGGCTGTCGAGTTCGAGCGCCAGGACGGTGGCGTATGGATCGGCAGCGGTGGGCGCATCGATCCTTACCACGCCCGGAACGTTGCGGCTGGGGAAGCCGCCCACGACGCGGTGCCGCAACTGTTCGCCGGTGCCGACGACCCGCACGCCGTCGATCCCGTTGTGCAGGCCGCGCAGTTCGACGAAGTCGCGCGGCGGGTCGAAGCAGAACAGGTACAGCGTCTCGCGGTCGGCGGACAGTGTCGACGGTCCGTAGTGGTGTCCGTAGGGCAGGCCGGCGATCGTGGGGTATACGGCCTCCTCGTGCGCTCGGATCCAGGAACCAAGCCCTTCAAGCCGCTCGACGTGTTCGGGTACGAGCGTCCCGTCCTCGCGTGGGCCGGTGTTGAGCAACAGGTTGCCGCCGCCCCCGATGGTCTCGGCGAAGACCCGCACCAACTCCCTTACGGATTTGTAATCGGTGTCCCCGGGCTGGTACCCCCACTTGTCTCCGATCGTGTAGCAAAGCTCCCACGGACCAGCCGGTGGCGTGATCGGCACGCCCAGTTCCGGTGTGGCGTAGTCGCCATATCCGCCGAGCCGTCCATTGAGGACGGTGTGCGGTGCGCGCGCGAGGATCTGCTCGTGCACCGCCCCCATCGGCCACTGCGAGGCGTCGCGTTCCCAGGCGCCGTCGAACCACAACAGGTCGGGCCGGTAGTTGTCGACCAGCTCACGGATCTGTCCGCGATGGACGACACGCAGATACCGCTCCCAGGCGGCCGGATCCTCCCGCCCCGGCACGGGCATGGCATACCGGTTGTCGACCCAGGGCCGGTGCAGCTTCGACGGCCGCACGGTCGGGTAGTCGGGATGGTTCCAGTCGTTGTGGGAGAAGTACAGACCGACCCGCAAACCCCTGCGCCGCAACGCATCCGCGTACGGACCGACGAGGTCGCGCCCGGCCGGTGTCCGAGTCACCACGGACAGGTCGGTGGCACGGGTGTCCCACAGCGCCACGCCGTCGTGATGCTTGGTGGTGAGCACGGCGTAGCGGGCACCGGCGCGGGCGAACAGGTCCGCCCAAGCCTCGGGGTCGTAGTTGGCGGCGGTGAACCCGTTGAGCTGGGCCATATAGTCGGCGTGGGACACCTCGCCGCCAAAGAACGACCACGACTCGGCAACGCCGTCGACGGCGTAGATCCCCCAATGGACGAAGATGCCGAGTTTGGCTTGGGCGAACCAGGGTTGCATGGGCATTAGGAAACTGTCACCGCAATCTTGTGCGTGTAGCCGTTCTTGGCGCTGGTGTCGATGCGAAGTCGCAGGGATGAGCCGGTGCCGAGCACGGTGACCGTCGGGTCCTTGCTGACGACAGCCGACACCGGCCGGTTCCAGGTGACGTCGACGCTTGTGGCGGTCTGGGTCGGGTTGGAGATGCACAGGGTCGCGGTCGTCCCCGACTCTCGGATCATCACGCTGGACGGGCCGACGGCGGTGACGTCGCCAACCGTGCCGTTGCCGAAGAAGTTCACGGCGGTGTATCCCAGCGAGGGGATGCGTACCCCCTGCTGATTGGCGCTGTTGGCAAGCACGCTGACCCACCCGGTGTCGGCGGCGCGGGCGGCCGTGGCGGTGGTGTCCGCGCCGGGCATGAGCACATAGGTGTAGGCGCCCGCGGTGGGGTTGGTGCCGTGGTCGAACCAGAGGGTGAGGTAGCGGCGGGTGATCGGGGTGGTGGAGCCGCCGTTGCTGATGTCGCGCCAGGAGCCGGTGCGCGCCGAGCGCAGGGCTTTGACGGTGGTGCCGCCGGGGAAAACGTAACCGGCGAACCCGGTCAGGGTGGCCCAGTTGGTGCCGGTCAGGGTGGCGCTCCAGCCCAATGTGGACGGTTGCGCGGTGCCGTTGACGGTGAACGTGTGCGTGCCCGACTCGCCGAGGTTGCGATTCTCCACAATGGACTCGACGCCCGTCCCGTCCGTACAGCTCATGCCGGCGCCGAGACAGACGATCGCGTCGTCGACGAAGAACCACGACTTGCGCCCGGCGAGTGTGCTCTGCAAACCGCGGATGTCCATGCCGGCCGCGGCATACACGCCGTCCCCGGTCCCGCCGGCCCAGGTGGAGGAGGGGCGCGGGCCGCCGTATTCACCGCCGGCGCCGTCCGCGAGCGCCTTCTTCGACGCGGTGATGCCCGGCAGCCGGTACGGGTCGACAGTGGGCCAGAACGCGTCGGTGAGCTGCCCGAGGTTCGTCTCCTTCCACCACATCAGCATGCCGGAGTTGGTGTGCCAGCCGCGCTTGTTCTCTCCGCTGCCGTACTCGTAGAACGCGGTGCGGGCCGAGCACATGCTCAGCGACGCGGCCCAGCCGGTGCGGCGGTGGGTGACCCGATCCATGGAAGCGAAGACGCGATTGGCGACCGGTTCGGCGATCGCGGAGACCGAACCGTCGTCCACAATGGACTTGAGCTTGGCGAGCGCCGAGACGCCCAGGCCGGTGTTGGACGTGAACGGCAGGAAGTAGTCGCGCTGTAGCCAGCCCTTGGCCAGACCCTTCCAGCGGGCCTTCTCTGCCGCGGAGGCGCCCTCGCCCAGCAGCGCGATGGAGTAGATGATGGAGTGCCCTCGCATGTGGTCTCCGCTGGCGCGCGCAATCGCCCGCCCGCTCTGGCAGTCCATGGCCAGGCCGCAGTAGAGGAACGGAGCGTAGGATTTCTCGACGGCGTCGAGGATGAGCTGGCGGTTGGGGTCGACGATCTCCCAGCTGGTGCCCTTGAGCAGAGCGAACACTTGCGCGAGCCCGCCGATCAAGACCGCGCCGTAGGAGTTGGTGTAGGGGATGCGGCCGTGGAAGATGAACGAGCCGTCGGGGTAGAACCCTTCGCCGGTGGTGACAGTGGGAAAAACCGGCGAGAGCGCGTTACGGGCCGCCGTCATCTTGGCGGAGTTCTTGGTCAGCAGACCCGCTCGGAGCACCGACATGCACAGGTCGACCCGGTTGGCGCCGGTGCTGGTGTCGGGGTTGGGCACGAACCGGTAGACCGCGTTGGCGTATGACGAAAGCTGCGCCGCCGACAGGTGGTCGTAGACGAGCATGCACGCCTCGGTCAGGTTGTGCGGGGTACCGATCTGCTGCCACCACCAGTTGGTGTCGGGAGTGGAGGTGTTGTAACCGCCGGCGTGGACGTGGTCCAGCCCGGCGACGATCTCGGCGGCGAGGCTTGCGTTGCCGGTCAGGCCGGTGCCCGGTTGGACGTAGGCCATCGCCATGACGCGCAGCCGGCTGTAGCTGTGGGTGGGCGCCTCGATGACGCTGTAGGGCAGGTCGGGCCACAGCGATCCGGTGGCCGGGCTCATGGTGGAGCGGTATCCGGCGGCCTCCTGCCCCAGGGCGGTGAGGCGGTCGGCATAGAGCGGGTCGGCGGGGTTGAAACCGGTACCCGTGGTCAGGTCGCGCCAGCGCAGGCGCACGGTGTCGTACTCATCGGCGGCGAACGCCGCGGTGGGAAGGAGAATTGCGGCGCTGGAAAGGCCGGCGGCGGACAGGAGCCCGCGGCGGGACAGGGACGGAAATGCCATGGAGCGCTCCTAACTCACCGGTGCCGTCCGGGGCGCGGGGCAGCGCCGGGACGGCACCGGTCATGGGAGGGTGACGGTCACTTCGCTTGCGCCGCCGCGTACTCGGCGGCCAGCTCCTCGGCGGCGGTGGCGCCGCCGGCTTTGTTCCACTCGGATACGACGGTGTCCCATTCGGACAGAGACTTGCGGCCGAACGCGACCGCGCCGATACCGTCACCGACAATCTTGTTGAGGGTGCCGATGTTCTTGCCGAGCGAGGCCGAACGCAGCCCGATCGACGGGTCGGGCAGGCTGGTGGGCAGGGTGGCCTTGGTGTAGTCGTACAGGTTCTGGGCCTGGTCGGGGAAGCCGGGGATGAAGATCGGCCAGGGGCCGTCGGCGATGTAGCGCACCGACAGGTCGAGCGGCTTCTCCTTGGTCAGCGCAAGCTCCGTAGGCTTGATGCCGATGGCGGCGTCCCGGGTGAAGTGCACACCCTCGATGCCGTAGTGGGTCAGTTCGTACTCCTTGGTGCCAAACGGCGCCGCGAGGTAGTTCACCACCCGCAGCAGCAGCTTGATCCGGTCTGCGGGCGCCTTCTTGAACACGGTGAACCCGAAGATGCCGCCGCTTTGCCACGCCTTCCCATTGCCGTAGGGGAACGCGAACTCCCACTTGAAGCGGTTGCCAATCCTGGTGGCGGTATCGAGGTTCACCCCGCCGAAGCCGAGGAACTTCGCGGCGATGGTGCCGTTGAGCCAGTTTGCGGTCTGGTCGCTGGACTTGATCGAGAGGCTGTCCGGATGGTACGAGCCCTGCTCCACGGCCTTGCGGAAGGTCTCCAGCGCCTGCTTGAACTCGGGCGCGGCAAGCGTGGGCGTGAACTTGCCGCCGTCGACCTTCCACCCGTTCGGGGCGCTCTCGGACATCGCGTAGTAGTAGGACGCACCGTAGGCGATCAGCTCCTCCGACGCGGTCCCGGCACCCCACTTTCCGTTACCGCTGACGGCTTTGAGCGCGGCGAGGAACTCATCACGGGTGAACTTCTCCGGCGCGCCGACCGCGTCGAACGCGGTGCGGTTGATGATCAGGCCGCTGCCCGCGACCGGGCGCGGCACCGGGATGCCGTAGATCTTCCCGCCGATGCGGCCCATGCGCTGCCAGGTGACACTGGGCAGGTTCGCCAGGTTCGGGTACGCCTTGACCGCGTCGCCTGACAGAAACTCGCTCAGGTCTGCGCACTGGGCCTGGACGAACTCGGCCATGCGCGGGATGTCGTTGCTCATCATGATATCGGGCAGGTCGCCGCCCGCGGTGACCGTCGCGATCTTCGCGCCCCAGTCCGCGGCGGGCACCACGGTCAGCTTCAGGTTGACCCCGAGCGCCTTGTTGAGCTCCTGCCACAGCTTGTTCTGCTCCGCCGGGGTGGGCGGGTTGCCGTAAGTGAGGATCACCGCGGAGACGTCCGAGCCGTCGCCGACCTTGTCGTTCACCGATTGGGTCAGCTTCTGCGGGTACGACTTGAACAGCGGCTGCAGGCCGCTGGCGTCGCCCGGCGCGTCGGCTGCCGGGCCGGCCAGCGGGTGGTAGTTCGGCCACGGGACAAGGTCTTTGCCGAGGTTTCCGGCGTCGCCGACACTGCCGGTGGAGCAGGCGGACATCAGCGACGGTACGGCGACCGCGGTCGCGCCTAGGCCGACCAGCTTGAATAAGGATCTGCGGTCAAACGCGTTCATCAATTTCCTTTCGGGGGTACGGTTTGGCGATGCGGATCAGGCCTTGACGGCGCCGGTGAGCACGCCCTTGACGAAGAACCGCTGGACGAACGGATAGACGACGAGGATCGGGATCGTGGCCAGCACGACCACCGCCATCTGCACCGATTGGGGTGCGACTACCGCGCTGGCCTCACTTTCGGCTGCGTTGACGGAGACACCGGCATTGAGGAAGTAGCGCAGCAGCGTGGCGACCGGATACTTGGCCGGGTCGTCGAGGTAGAGGATGGCGTTGAAGAAGTTGTTCCAGTACCCGACCGCGTAGAACAGCCCAATCACCGCGATGACCGCCTTGGACAGCGGCAGCACGATGCGCAACAGCACCCTCAGCTCGCCGGCGCCGTCAATGCGCGCTGCTTCGATCAGGTCGGCGGGTACTGACTGGAAGAAGCCGCGCATCACGATCAGGTTGAACGCGCTGAGCAGACCCGGCAGGAACAGCGCTCCGAACGTGTTGATCAGGCCCGTCCCCTTCACGATCAGGTACAGCGGGATCATTCCGGACGGGAACAGGAAGGTGAAAAGGACCATCAGCAGCACGGGCCGGCCGCCGAACACTTGCGGGCGCGACAGGGCATAGGCAAGGCCGATCGTCACGAACAGGCTCAATGCCGTGCCCACCAAGGTGACCCCGAGGCTGACCGCCAGCGCCCGCGGCACCATGCCCGTGGAGAAAAGCCGCTCGTAGGTGGTGAAACTCCAGCGTTGCGGCCACACCACGTAGCCGCCGTTGGCGACGACATCCTCGGTGTCGGCGAGGCTGGTGGCCACTACCACCCACATCGGGAACACCATCATCGCGACGATGACGGCTACGGCGAAACCCTTGGCCGCCTTGGTGAGCAGGGACGGGCGGCCCATCCAGACCGGGCGGTTGGATATGCTCATGACTGGTATATCCCTTGCTCGCCGAGTCGATGGGCGACCCGGTTCGCGGTGTAGATCAGCACCGCCCCGACGACACCCTTGAACAGCCCTGCCGCGGCCGCGTAACCGAGGTCGCCGCCGGAGAAGCCGGTGAAGAAGACGAACGTGTCCAGGACCTCGCCCGCCTCCGGGCCGACCGCCTCTCGCTGCAGGTAGAACTGCTCGAACCCGACCGAGAGGATCTCGCCCAGCTTGAGCACCAGCAGCAGCACCATCACCGGTCGGATCGCGGGCAGCGTGACGTGCCACAGCCGCCGCCACCAGCCCGCGCCGTCCATCGCCGCGGCCTCGTAGAGCTGATCGTCGACCTGGTACAGCGCTGCCAGGAAGATGATCGTGCCCCAGCCGCATTCCTTCCAGATGTACTGGAAGATGACCAGCGGCTTGTACGCGTCCGGGTTGCCGATGATGTGCACCGGTTCCAGCCCGGCGCCGGTCAGCCAGCCGTTGAGCACGCCGGTGCCGCTCAGCATCTGCTGGAACAGCGCCACCACGATTACCCACGTGATGAAGTGCGGCAGGTACACCACGCTCTGCACCCACCGGCGCACGGTGGCCCCGGCGAGACTGTGCAGCAGCAACGCCAGCCCGAGCGCCGCCGGGAAGTAGAAGACGATCTGCAGCACCGAGATCGACACGGTGTTGGCCGCGGCGTCCCAGAATCTCGGGTCACCGAGTAGCCGCTCGAAGTGCCCGAACCCGACCCACGGTGACTGCCATACGCCCAGGAACGGCACGTAGTCCTTGAAGGCGATGACGTTGCCGAACAGCGCCCCGTACGGGAACACCAGCAACCACACCAGCGCCGGCACCATCAGCGCGACGAGTATCGCGTCGCGGCGCAGCCGGGACATGCGCCGGGCAGGCTGCTTCACCCGAGCCGGTGCCACCCGTGCCCGCCGGGGCGGGTCCTTGACTGCCACTGCCACGTTGCCTGCTCCTCTCGGCCCCCGGCTGCACAGCCGATTGCGATTGCGTGAAATCCTGTAGGATCAGTTGATCGCCGTCAAGGGGATCTACGATCACTTTTTCATATCGTGAACATCTTCCGATCATGTGAGCATTGACCGAGCGAATGATGATCGCTATCTTCTCTCAATGCCACACCGTCCACGGGTGCTGCTGGCCATGGATCCGGCGACCGCGCCGTTCGTGTTCACGCAGCGCACCCGAGCAGCGCTGGAAAAGATAGCCGATCTCCACGGCGTCCTCGCCGACGATTTCGGCCGAGCCGAGATCCAGGCGGCCCTGCTCGAAGCCGAGGTGTTGTTCACCGGATGGGGCTGCCCGCCCGTCGACAAGAGCGTCCTGGAGCGCGCGCCGAAGCTACGCGCCATCGTGCACACG
>DASUXL010000277.1:0-7676 GCA_036377915.1 Candidatus Limnocylindrales bacterium | reverse complement strand
GGTTCGTACTCGTGAGCGAGCTGGATCGCCTGCGCCACACCGTCCCCGGCGATCCGCCCGGCGAGCGTCAACGCCATGTCCAGCCCGGCCGAAACCCCTGCCGCCGTAACGTATTTGCCGTCGGTCACCACCCGCTCGGGGACGTGCGTGGCGCCCAGCGGGGCAAGCTCTTCGGCGGCCAGCCAGTGCGTCGCGGCCTTGCGGCCGTTCAACAATCCGGCGGCGGCAAGCAGCAGCGAGCCCGTGCACACCGACGCTGTCCAGGTGCTGTGCCGGTCGGCGTCCCTGAGCCAGCCCAGCAACGGTTTGCTCGCCAATTGCGCGTGCCAGCCCGGACCGCCCGGCACCACAATCACGTCAGGCGCCGGCACGTCGTCGAATCCGGCCTCCGCCAGGAGGCGCAGGCTGCCGACCTCGTTGCCGACCGGGCCCGGCCGCTCCGCGACCAGCACGGTCTCGGCCTTGGGGAGGTGGGACAGCACATCGTAGGGCCCGACAACGTCGAGCGCGGTGAACCGGTCGAAGAGCACGATGGCGATCTGCATGAAATCCTTTCAGCCGTTCAGTTTTCTAGGTGGGCGTCGATCGCGGTGCGCAGCAACGGATCCAGGTCTTCGGTGTGGGTGGCCACTTGCAGGCTGCCCCAGTGGCCGAGCTGTGCGATCCCGTGCAGCCCGGCCCACAGCGCACCCGCGACGACGGTCGCCGGCCGTTGCGGCGCCGCCCTTTCCACCAGCTGCACGAGGATCCCGAACACCTCCAGGCTGTCCTGCCTCAGGCCGATCTGGTTGCCGCGCAACAGGTCGTGCCGGAACATCAGCTCGAACATGCCGCGGTGCGTCCGTGCGAAGTCGAGATACTGCCGGCCCAGCTCGTGCAGCCGCTCCCGCGGATCGGCGCCGTCGTCTGCGGCCAGCGGGCCGATGCGCCTGCCTAGCTCGCTGTAGCCCTCACGCGCGATGGCGGCCAGAAGCGCTTGGTGGGTGGGGAAGTAGCGGCGCGGGGCACCGTGCGAGACACCGGCGCGGCGGGCGATTTCTCTCAGAGAGATTTTCTGGGTACCCTCCCGCGCCAGCAGATCGACCCCGACCGCGACAAGGCGGTCGCGAAGTCCACTCTCCGGCTCCGGCATAGACAGTGTCTACCACACCGCGTAGACACTGTCTACACCACGCGCGGATCTTGAGGGTCGGGTTAGCCTCACCTCAAAGACGCCCGCTGACCGCAGCGCGAGCGGCCCGCGCGGCCTATGCAATGGGGGCGTGAATGCTATTGCGGGTCAGCTGAGCGAGGTCAGCCTGGTCTACGGCGGCGGCAACACGGCCGTACGGGCGCTGCACGACGTGACGGTCGGGTTCCCCGCCGGGACCTGGACGGCGGTGATGGGTCCCTCCGGCTCGGGCAAGTCGACGCTGCTGTACTGCGCGGCCGGGCTCGAACGGGTCACCCGCGGCCGGGTCTTCGTGGCGGGCAACGACATCACCGCCGCCTCCGACCGGGACCTGACCCACCTGCGGCGCTCCGAGGTCGGCTTCGTCTTCCAGAGCTTCAACCTGATCGAGTCGCTGACCGCCGAGCAGAACGTGGCGCTGCCGCTGCGCCTGGCCGGCAAGCGCCCTTCCCGCGGCCAAGTCCGTGCGGCTCTGGCCCGGGTCGGCCTGGCCGACCGGCTGCGGCACCGGCCAAACGAGCTCTCCGGCGGGCAGCAGCAGCGAGTGGCCATAGCCCGCGCGATGATCACCCGCCCGGCGATCCTGTTCGCCGACGAACCGACCGGTGCGCTTGACACCACCGCGGGGCGGGCCGTGCTGCACCTGCTGCGGGAGATGGTCGACGGCGCCGGGCAGACCATCGTGACCGTCACCCACGACCCGGCGGTGGCGGCGAGCGCCGACCGGGTGGTACTGCTCTCCGACGGGTCCATTGTGGAAATACGGGAGGGGTGAGGCGCGTGTTCGCCTTGGCGCTGAGCACTTTCCGTCAGCGATGGCCGCTGTTCGCCGGCGCCATCGTCACCGTCTGCCTGGGCGTGGCCATGGTGCAGTCGTCCCTTCTCACCCTGATCACGGCCGCGGTGACCCGGGGCGAGAGCTACGAAGCCGCGATTTCCTTGCTGGGGCTGATAGTCGGCCTGTCGGTGTTCCTCGCCATTTTCATCGTCGCGTCGACGTTCGCGTTCACGGTGGCGCAGCGCCGCCGCGAGCTGGCCCTGCTCCGCCTCGCCGGGGGAGGGCGTGGCCAGCTGCGCGCGCTGCTGCTCGGTGAGGCGACGCTGCTGAGCCTGGTGGGCACGGCCGCCGGGATCATCGCCGGCATCCCGCTGATGCGCTTCGAGGGCTGGCTGCTTGACACACTCGGCTTCGTGCCGCCCGGCTTCACGGGACAGTGGCGCGGTTGGATTGTTTTTGTTTCCGGGGGTACCGGGATCGGCATCGCGTTGCTCGGAGTGCTCGCCGCATCGGGGCGTGCGTCCCGTATCCGGCCGCTTGAAGCCTTGCGCGACACCGGCCGCGCCGCCCGAGTCATGAACGTTTCGCGATGGCTGCTGGGCCTGCTGTTCCTGGGCGGCGGCATCGCGATGGTCATCCTGATCCCCGCGGTCGGGGGAGAGGGTGCGCTGGCGATGTCGATTCTCGTCAGCTTCGTCATGGTGCTGTCGTTCACCGCGTTCGCGCCGCTGCTCGTGCCGCTCGCCGGTGCGCTGCTGAGCCTTCCCGCCCGGCACACGGCGATCGGGCACCTGGTCCGCGCCAACCTGCGCACCGCCAAGCGCCGCGGCGCCTCCACGGCGGCACCGATCATCGTGCTGGTGGCATTGGTCGCCGCGATCGGTGGCTCGCTCGAGACCACCGCCGAGGCGGCGCGGCAGGAGGCGTCCCGCATGCTCACCGCCGACCTGATCGTCCAGAGCGACAAGGAGATCGGCGATCAGCTGCGGGCGGTCCCGGGCGTACGGGTGGTCTCGCGGGAGGTGCCGGTCTCGTTCCAGCTCGCACTCTCCGAAGAGGACACTTCGCCGGTGGACGGGCTCGCCATCGACCCGGCCGCCTACCTCGCCACGCACCGGCTCACGCCGTCAGCGGGCGAGCTGGCCGGGCTCACCGGCGCGACGATCGCGCTCAGCCCCGGCTTCTTCCCGGAACGGTCGTGGCGCGTGGGCGACACCGTCGCCGCCGACATCGCGGGAAACCGCGTGGAGCTCAGGGTCGTGGCGTTGCTGCCAAGCTCGCTGAGCGGTCCTTCGGCGTTTGTGCCGGCTGATCTGGTACCCCCAAATGAAGCGCAACCGAGGCAATACGCCCTCAAGGGAGATGCCGACGCGGCAACCCTTGCCACGCTGGGAGTGGTTCACAGCAAGGACGACTGGGTGCGAGACCTCGACCGGGAACAGCGGACGATGAACCTCAAAGTGATGGTCGCGCTGCTCGGCCTCGCCACGATCTATGCGCTCATCGCCATCGTCAACGCCGTGGTCATCTCCACCGCCGAGCGGCGGCGCGAGTTCCACACCCACCGGGTCGCCGGGCTCACCGAGGGTCAGGTGATCCGGATGGCGCTCGCCGAGTCGCTCTTCGTCACCTCCGCCGGGGTGCTCATCGGCGGGCTGGCGGCCACCTTCACGCTCATAGGTAACATGGTTTCCATAGAGGGCATCCTCGGTTTCGCCGTCCTGAGCGTGCCGGTGCCGCTATTGATCCTGCTGGTCACGGGGATAGCGGTGCTGGTCGGCGGCGCGAGCGTGGTGGCAACCAGGGTCGTCTCTCAACGAGCGCGGCCGACTCCTACCGAATTTTAAGGTTCCGGACATAGGCTCAAAGGATGCTGAAGGCCGGGCCGGAAGACAACACGGTCAACCCCACGGTCGAGCCGGCGCCCCGCCGCCCGTTTTGGGCGCGTTACGGTAGGGCGCTCGCCGCCGCGATCGCCGTGATGGGGCTGGTGATCACAGCGATCGCCTTCTATCAGTGGGGCTCGGCCGAGCCGCCGCCGGAGCGGGCAGGCGCCCGCCCGTCACCGTCGCCCTCGCGCACCGGCCCGCTCACCGTCAACGAGGTCTTCAACACGCTCGCCCCATCGGTCGTCGCCATCAAGGCCACCGGAGCGGGCACCGCCACCGGCACCGGCGTCGTGGTCAACGCCGAAGCCGCCATCCTGACCGCCTACCACGTGGTGGAGGGCGCCACCGACATCGAGGTCGCCTTCGCCGACGGCACCACCGCCAAGGCGGAGCTGGCCGGAGCCGACCCCTCCATGGACATCGCCGTCCTCGAACCCGAGACGCCGCCCTCGGTCATCGTGCCCGCCGTGCTCGGCGGCGCGCCAAACATCGGCGATGCCATCGTCGCCATCGGAAACCAGTTGGGGCTCAACCACTCCACCACCAGTGGCGTGGTCTCCGGCCTCGACCGGACACTCTCGCGCGGCGAAGACGGCGAACTCAAAGGCCTCATCCAGTTCGACGCCGCGGTCAACCCGGGTAGCTCCGGGGGACCCCTGGTCAACATGCGAGGCGAGACCGTCGGCATCGTCGTCGCACTCGCCAACCCGACCGAAGACGGCACCTTCATCGGTGTCGGTTTCGCCGTGCCGATCGGGGCCGCAGTCGCCGCCGGCGGCGAGCGCCCACCCCAGATTTGACAGGACTTTCAAAGGATGAACATGAACAATCCCAGCGGTCTCGCGGCGCCCGGCCCGAACAACCCGATCGAGCAGGTCCTCTACGAGGTCAAGAAGGTCATCGTCGGCCAGGACGCCCTCCTGGAACGGCTGATGGTCGCCCTGCTCGCGCGCGGGCACATCCTCGTCGAGGGCGTGCCCGGCCTCGCCAAGACCCTGGCGGTCAAGTCCCTGGCCGAGGCGATCGGCGGCCAGTTCCACCGGGTGCAGTTCACGCCGGACCTGGTACCCGCGGACATCGTCGGCACCCGCATCTACCACCAGCACAGCGGCGAGTTCCAGGTCTCCCTCGGCCCGGTCTTCACCAACCTGCTGCTCGCCGACGAGATCAACAGATCGCCGGCCAAGGTGCAGAGCGCCCTGCTCGAGGTGATGCAGGAGCACCAGGTGACCATCGGCCGCGAGACCCACCGCGTGCCCGAGCCGTTCCTCGTCATGGCCACGCAGAACCCGATCGAGTCCGACGGCACCTACCCGCTGCCCGAGGCGCAGGTCGACCGGTTCATGATGAAGGTCCTCGTGGGTTACCCCAGTGCCACGGAGGAGTTCGTGGTGGTGGAGCGGGCGATGACCGCCGCCGCGAAGATTGTGAAGATCATCGATCCTAAGCGGCTGATCGCGTTGCAAGGCAAGGTGGACGCGGTCTACGTCGACCCGGCACTCATCGAGTACGCGGTGCGCCTGACCAACGCCACCCGCCAGCCGGCCCTGCTCGGGCTCGGCCACCTGTCGCGATACGTCACCTTCGGCGCCAGCCCGCGCGCCTCCATCAACCTGGTGCTCGCCGCCCGCGCGCTCGCCTACATCCGCGGCCGCGACTACGCCCTGCCCGGCGACCTCACCGAACTCGCCCTCGACATCCTGCGCCACCGGCTCGTGCTCTCCTACGAGGCACTCTCCGACGAGGTCAGCCCGGACACGGTGCTCAGCCAGATCATCGCCTCGCTACCGGTACCCGATCTGGCATTGCAAGGGCGAGGCCTGCTAGGACAGGTCCGGTAATCATGACCTCCGCCTCCGACCGCCTCCTGCGCCGCCTCGAATGGCAGGTGGTCCGTCGCCTCGACGGGCGGCTGCAGGGCGGGTATCGCACGGTGTGGCACGGCGTGGGCATCGACTTCACCGACCTGAGGGAGTACACCCCCGAGGACGATGTGCGCCACATCGACTGGAACGTCACCGCCCGCATGGACGAGACGTTCGTCCGGCAGTACACCGAGGAGCGGGAGCTGACCGCGTGGCTGGTGCTCGACCGGTCGGCCTCGATGCGCAGCCGCTCCAACAGCCAGGGCAAGGACTCGGTCCTCAACGATCTGGCGGTGTGCTTGGGGCGCATCCTGTCCCAGAACGGCAACCGGGTCGGCGCGGTCCTGTTCGACAACGAGTCGCAGCAGGTGATCCCGCCGCGGACCGGCCGCAACCAAACCCTGCGCCTCGCCCACGAACTGGACCGGCCCCAACCGGAGAGCCGCTCGGCGGTCACGACCGACCTGGGGGCGATGCTGCGCCTGGCCGCCAACGTGGCCCGCCGCCGCAGCCTCGTCTTCGTGCTGTCGGACTTCATCGGCGAGCCCGGATGGGACAGGGCGCTAAGCCAGCTGTCACACCGGCACGAGGTGGTGACGGTCCGCATCGTGGACCCGGTCGAGCTGGACCTGCCCGACCTGGGTGTGATCTTCGTAGAGGACGCCGAGACCGGCGAGCAGCTGCTCGTCGACACCAGCGACCCGCTGCTGCGCCAGCGGCTCAACCTCGAGGTGGAGGCGCGCGAACTGGCGCTCAGCGAGGCGATGCGCACGGCCGGAGTCGCCGCCCACCGCGTCACCACCGACCAGGACCTCGTCGAGGCGCTCGTCGACATGGTCCGGCGATCCAAGCGGAGGTCGCGATGACGCTGATGTACCCCCTCATGCTGCTTGTCGTCTTCCTCGTCACCGGCATCGCCATCCTGGCGTATGTGGCGTTCCAGCGGCAGCGGTCCGCGGCACTGCGCGCCACCGGGCTCACCCTGACCGTCACGGGCGGGCGGACGCGCCGGCACGTCCCCTACATCCTGTTCCTCGCGGCGCTGCCGCTGCTGCTGCTCGGACTCGCCCGACCCCAGGCGGAGATATCGGTTCCGCGGGTGTCAGGCACCGTGCTCCTGGTATTCGACGTCTCCAAGAGCATGGCCGCCGACGATGTGAAACCCAACCGGCTGGCCGCAGCAAAGACCGCCGCCAACAGCTTCGTCAAAGCCCAGCCCGAAACGGTCGACGTCGGCGTAGTCATCTTCGGCGCCAGCGGCTTCACCACCCAGAAACCCACCAACGACCACCGCGTCGTCGAAGCCGCCATCGAGCGGCTCAACCCCAGCGGCGGCACCTCGCTGACCCAGGCCATCCTCGCGGCGCTCACCGCGATCGTCGGCAAACCGGTCACCCTGCCCGACGAGGCGGCCGGGGAACTGCCGGCGGACCTCGGGTACCACCGGGAGGCCACCATCGTCCTCTTCTCCGACGGAGAGGACACAACCCAACCCGAAACCGCCGAGCTCGCTGCCGAGATGGCGGCGAATGCGGGGGTACGGATAGAAACCATCGGGATCGGCACGGCGCAGGGCGCCACCGTCGAGGTCGACGGCTTCCAGGTCGCCAGCGCCCTCGACGAGGAGATGCTGACGAACCTGTCCGCCATCACCGGTGGCAAGTACCATCCGGCGCAGGACGCGTCGGCGCTAAACGAGATCAACCGTGCGATCGATCTAAGGATCAACTTGCAGCCGGAGAATGTCGAGCTGACGGGGATGCTGGCCGCCGCCGCGCTGCTGTTGCTGACCATCGGCGGGCTGTTGATGATCCGCTGGTACGGAAGGATCGTCTGATGTCGCTCAGCTGGCCCTGGGCCCTAGCCGCCCTCCTCGCAGTCCCCCTGCTGCTGCTGGTGCGGTGGCTGATGAGCCGCCGCCGCAAGCGGATCGCGGTGCGCCTGTCGAGCATCGCGCTGGTCCGGGCGGCGCT
>DASUXL010000276.1:0-32569 GCA_036377915.1 Candidatus Limnocylindrales bacterium | reverse complement strand
GCGGCGACGTAGGTGGCCGTCCGCGCCAAGCGAGCCGATGGCCGCCAGGTGAGGGGTCGCCAGGCCAGAAGCGTTTGAGCCAGAAGCACTCCGCCGATGACACACCACACCTGCCATGCCAGCGGAAGGTTGAAGACCTGGCTGTAATCGATCTTGCCGAGCCAGCCGAACGGGGCACTGAGAATGAGCATCGGTGCGTACCCGGCCAGTGTCAGCAGCCGTGCGTCCGGGACCACCAGCAGCAGAGCCGCCACGGCTGTCCAGCCGGCCGCCAGCGACAGCGGGTTTGGGCGCCCCGGCCGTCGTTGCGCGGCCAGAAGCATCACGACCAGGCCCAGCATGGCCACGGTGAAAATCATCCCGAGCGTGTTCGCCGGGACATGGCGCAGCAGCGACAGATTGTTCGGGAGGTCGTTGGTCCCGGCCGGAAACGACGAGGTAATCGTCCAATACAGACATGCGGCGGCTGAGATCGCGGCCCACGCCAGTGCCTTTCTCATACCGTCAACGGTCCCCGGCACCGGGCCGGACTCACCTCCCACCCGGTGGTGAACCGCCTCCCCCGTGCGAGGGAACCACGAACCCGCACTCATACGCGGTGATGACCGCCTGGGTGCGGTCGCGCGCCCCGAGCTTGGTCAGCACGTTGCTGACGTGTGTCTTCACCGTCTGCACACCGAGCACGAGGCCGGCGGCAATCTCCGCATTGGACAGTCCGGTGGCCATGAGGCGCAGGATCTCCTCCTCGCGTTCGGTCAGCGCCGCCGGAAGCCCGCCCCCGTGCGCGTGCGCCTGGGCCAGCCGCCGGATCGCGGCCGGGAACAGCAGCGAGTCGCCGCGGGCCACCAGCCGGATCGCGTCGACGACCTCGCCGGGACGGGCTCTCTTGAGCAGGAAGCCCTGCGCGCCGGCGCGCAGCGCGTCATACATGTAGTCGTCGTTCTCGAAGGTGGTGATCACCACGATGCTCGGGGGCTTCGCCGACGTCGCCAGCAGCTGCCTCGTCGCCTGGATACCGTCGATCCGCGGCATCCGGACATCCATCAGCACCACGTCCGGGCGATGCCGCGCCACCAGGCCCGGCACCTGTGCGCCGTCGCCCGCCTCGGCCACTACTCGTAGATCCGGGGCTGCCTCGATGATGGCTCGCAGCCCGATCCGGACCAGCTCGTCGTCGTCGACAAGCATCACCCTAACACCGGCAGGCTTGCCGTCACCGTCCACATTCCACCATCCAGACCGGCGGACATCTGCCCGCCGAGAAGGCTTACCCGTTCCCGCATCCCGGTCAGCCCTCTTCCCGTACCGGGCAATGCTTTGTGGTCATAGCGATTGGTCACCCGGATCCGCAGCTCGCGCTGGGAGACCTCGACATCGAGGGCGGCCGGGGCGCCGGGTGCGTGCTTGGCCGCGTTGGTCAAACTCTCCTGGATTATCCGGTACGCCTCACGCCCGATCGCCGGCCGGACCCGGGAGAGCTCCCCGCTGACGGAGGCCGCCACCGCCGGATACCCGGCCAGCAGCTCCGGCAGATCCGTCAGCGTCGGCTGGGGATTTCGACCCGCGTTCTCCTCGCGCAGCAATCCCAGCACATGATCGAGGTCGGCTACGGCTGTGCGGCCCGCGTCCTCGATCGCCGTCAGCGCGACGGTCACGAACCCGCGATCATCGATCTTATGGCGGGCCGCGGTGGCCTGCAGGATCGCGACGGTCAGCGCATGCCCGATCGAGTCGTGCAACTCCCGCGCCAGCCTGTTGCGCTCCACCAGCTGACCTGTCCGCGCCTCAAGCGCGGCGATCCGCTCGGCCTGCGACGGCCCCAGCAGTACCGGAGCCATGACCTTGGCGAGCGCTCCGAGGGCGTTGATACCATACAGGACAACAACAATCAGTAGGAACCCGATGAGCGAGAGCCAGCCCGGGTGGAAGGGAACAGCGGAAAACGCCGGTGCCCCGATGCCGAACCATTGCATGATCGCCGATAGCGCGGTGGGCAGGGCGATGAGCAAGCCCGCGGCGACAAGCCCACCGATGAGCAGGTGCACGAAGAACCACAGTCCCGATCGCAGCCGGGACTCGCGGTCGACCCGATCACCCACCTGATCCGGCAGGTCAACCCCGAGCAAGCTGCGTGCGGCAACGATCTGTATCGCCCGCGTGCCGCGCAGGAACGCGGGGATGACCGCTATCACGGCGCAGACAAGCAACGCCGGAATGACCTCGGCCGGCGACACGGTGGGAGCCTTGAACATCTGGGTGAACAACACCACCACGAGTGCATACGGCAGCAGGATCACGCCGCCGAGAAGCAGATACACCCCGCGGGCAAGCAGATCGCGCACACCACCAAACCTAGCGCCCGATCTGGCCGTACCGGCGTGCGGCAGTGGTGTCCCAACGCGCCGCCGCCTCCCGCAGCTCGACGTCGTACACCAGGCGTGTGGCGGTCGGGGTGGCCGGGTCGATACCTGTATCCGGACATCTCTGCGCGCGAGGAACACGCGTCGACCAGCAGGCTGAAGCCCTTCAACAGGCGGACCATCCCCGCGTAGGCGGGGATGGTCCGCGGATGGTGCGCCTGATGGGGCTTGCTGACAGAGTTCGTTGGGGGCCTTACAGCTACGGCAGGGGCGGACGCGTTGCCGCCCCTTCGAAGCGTCCGACTTGACCATGGAGTCCGGTGGGGAGTGCACACGCAAGGCTGTATGCCAGTCCCCACCGCGAAGCGTGGCCACGAATCGCGTTAGCCGGGCAGACCGTTCTGGCTCCAGGCAAACGCGACCTCGACTGGCCGGCCCACAATTACGACAGAAGGTGTCGGGAATTGGGTTTAGCGTGGTTGCTCATGACAGAAATTGAACTGCCTCCATGGGAGCCGCCGGTGGCCGGGACCGAGGCCGAGCATCTGATCGGCGCGCTTGACCGGCTGCGCGCCACCTTTCGCTGGAAGGCCGACGGGCTTGACTCGGCCGGGCTTGGGGCGCGCCTCGGCGTGTCGACACTGACCCTTGGCGGGCTGTTGAAACACCTTGCCGCCCAAGAGGATTATTGCTTCACCGTCAAGCTTTCGGGTGAGCCGCTCGGGCAGCCGTGGGCCGGCTGGGGGTGGGACGGCAGTAACGACTGGGAGTTCGAGTCGGCGGCGGACGACACACCGGAAGAGCTTTACGCGCTTTGGGAGGGCGCGGTCGAGCGGTCTCGTGCCCGGCTCGGCAAGGCTCTGGCAAGCGGCGGGCTTGAGCAGTTGGTTCACAGGACGTACGCCGATGGCCGCCAGTTGAGCTTGCGCCGGTTGCTGTGCGACCTCATCGAGGAGTACGGCCGCCACACCGGGCACGCCGACATGCTGCGGGAGGCGGCGGACGGCCGGGTCGGCGAGGATCCTCCGGCCGACTGGCGCCAGAATTGATGATGTAAAGAAAACTAGACATCGTGTCGAAGATGCTTTACATTGACTTGTATGGCATCCGAGGAGAAATCGGCGTGGATCACGATTGTGGTCTCGGTCTGCGCCTACGCCGCTTACGCGGTGATCGTGCTCGGCCGGGCGGGGGCGACCCCGCTCGCCGAGGTGCCTTACGCATCAACGATGCTGTGGAGCATCGGCGGAGGGATCATCGCTTCGATCGTGCTGTACATACTGGTTTCAATTCTGTCATTCGAGAAGCCGGAGCCCAAAGACCAGCGCGACCGTGAAATCGGCCGCATCGGCGACCACATTGGACAGTCATTCGCCGTCATCGGCAGCGTCGTGGCGCTTCTCCTGGCGCTGGCCGAGTTCCCCTACTTCTGGATCGCCAACGCGATCTACCTCGGCTTCGTGCTCTCAGCGGTGCTCGGTTCGGTGGCGAAGATTTTCGCGTACCGCCGGGGCTACCAGACATGGTGAAACCCACCCAGGTCACCAACTCGATCCGCGCCCTGCGCTTCGCGAACGGTGAGATGACGCAGGCGGAGCTGGCGCGGCGGATCGGGGTGACCAGGCAGACCGTCATCGCCATCGAGCAGGGGCGCTACTCGCCCACGCTGGAGATGGCCTTCCAGATCGCCCGCGTCTTCGGCGTGCGGCTCGACGACGTGTTCCAGTATCCCGACGGCACGGAGGAGCAAGCGTGAAAGCGATAGTCCAGAGCGTCTATGGTCCGGCGGAGACGTTGACGCTCAAGGAGATTGACCCGCCGGGCGCGCCCGGAAGCGGCGAGGTGCTGGTGCGCGTGCACGCGGCCGGGGTCGACCGGGGCGTGTGGCACATGATGACCGGCCTTCCGTACCTCATCCGCCTCGGCAGCGGCCTGCGCGCACCCAAGACCCGGGTGCGCGGCATGGAACTGGCCGGTCGCGTCGAAGCGGTCGGCGCGAACGTGACCGGGCTCAAGCCGGGCGATGCGGTCTACGGTGTCGGCGACGGCTCCTTCGCCGAGCTGGTCCGCGCACGCGCAGACCGGCTGGCGCCGATGCCGTCGAACCTTTCCTTCGAACAGGCGGCGGCGGTACCGGTCTCGGGCGTGACAGCGTTGCATGCCGTGCGGGACAAGGCAAACGTCCGCTCCGGGCAGCGTGTCCTGGTCACGGGCGCGGGCGGCGGTGTCGGCTCGTTCGCTGTCCAGCTGGCGAAGGCGCTCGGCGCCGAGGTCACCGGGGTGAGTGGATCGTCCAAGGTGGAGTTTGTCCGCTCGCTCGGCGCCGACCATGTCATCGACCGCACGCGCGAGGAATTCGCCGCCTCGGGCCAGCTCTACGACGCGATAATCGACACGGCCGGGCGCCGGGGACTGCCGACCCTGCGCCGCGCGCTCACCCCCAAGGGGGCGATCGTCATGGTCGGCGGGGAGGGTGGCGGCAAGCTGACCGGCGGCTTCTTCGGCCCCATGCTGCGGGCGGGGATCGCGCGCCCGTTCACCGGCCAGCGAATGCTCCCGCTCATCTCCATTGAGCGCTCCGAGGACCTGCAAGCCTTGACCCGCTTCCTCGAGACCGGCAGCGTCACCCCCGCCATCGACCGGGTCCTCCCGCTCGCCGAAGCCGCCGACGCCCTGCGCCGCCTCGAGTCGGGTCACGCCCAGGGCAAGGTCGTCCTGAAGGTCGCCGAGGCCTGAAATCACTTGGGCGGCAAGCTTTTCGCATAGTCGATGCCGCGCTTGACCCAGCGCTTCCGGTCGCCGTCCTTGGCGCACCCTTCGGCGTCGACGACCAGCCAGCCCTTCATCGGACGGCCGGTCAGTTCGAACACCCGCGCTCCCGGCTCGGCCAGCAGGCTGTCCTGCTGCGCCGAGTCGGTGCGCACAATGAGCCCTTCGCCGTGCACGCCGACCGCCATGTTGCCGTTGAGCATCATCGCCAGCCCTTCGTCATAGGCCATGTCAACAATGGTGGCACCGGCTAGAGTGCCATGGGTACCCAATCGACCCAGCAGGCGTGGACCTTCGGTGCGAACAACACCTTCGCCTCCTGCGCGTCTTCGTCGGTGAGGAAGATCCCGGCAGCATAGGAGCTTTGGCCGGGCTCCGGCTTCACCATCAGGACGTGCAGGGAAAGGTAGCGGTCTCGGCGCCGCATCGGATAGCTCGGATCCGTCAAGGCATCGACGAGGTCCTGCACGGATGCCACCTCAAAACCTGCTCCCGCCCCGAACAGCGCTCTGGTCGGCCACGGATCGCCAGGAATGATCTCGGTGAAGAAGCTGTGCTGCATGCGGGGGAGGATCCCTTCCTGCCAGCCGACGGCCATGCTGACGACATAGTTGGCTTGACCCTCGCTTTCAAGGATGAAGACCCGCATGCCGTACCAGTCGAGGCCCGGCAGCGACTGCCTGATCTGTTCGGCCTCTTCCGTCGATGCGCAACGAACGACCAGACCGTTGAGGGAGTCCCTCAGCTTGAGGGCTTCCAGGGCTTGAAGAGCACGTCGATGGTGGTGCTGTGGCTCGGTTGGCGTGGTGTCGCGCGCAGAAGCAGCTGCCCATGGCTGGTGGTGTAGGCCCAGATCTGGAATTGCCTGTCGCTGCGGAACAGTTCCCGGCCGGGAGTGAGCTCGCGATCGGTGTTGAACCATGCCTTGGACGTCACGCCTAGACCCTAGACTTGACAAGCCAGAAGGTTAGGCTAACCTAACCCTCGTGGCGGATGTTGATGTTCCCGCGCTGTGCGGCAGCGACCTGTGCCTGAGCTATCACGGGCGGCGGGTCGTTGACGGCGGAGGGATCGAGTTGCGGCCGGGGCGGGTCACGGCGCTGATCGGGCCGAACGGCAGCGGCAAGTCGACCCTGCTGCGCGCGCTGGCCCGGCTGCACCGGCCCGACAGCGGGCGGATCCAGCTGGCCGACGGAACATCCGCGCTCGACCTGCCGGCGAAGCGGTTCGCCCGCGAGGTGACGCTGCTTGCCCAGTCCCGGCCGACCCCCTCGGGCGTGACCGTCGGCGACGTCGTCGGCTACGGCCGGCACCCCTACCGGAGTCGTTGGCGCGCAAGCGATCCGGACGGCGCCCGAGCGACAGCGTGGGCGATGGAGGTCACCGGGGTCAAGGGTATGGCCGGGCGGCCGGTCGACGAGCTGTCCGGCGGTGAGCTGCAACGGGTGTGGCTTGCCACCTGCCTTGCCCAGGACACCGGCGTCCTGCTGCTCGACGAGCCGACCACCTTCCTGGACCTGCGCTACCAGGTGGAGATCCTGGACCTGGTGCGCGATCTGGCCGACCAGCACGGCGTCGCGGTGGGCGTCGTGCTGCACGACCTCAACCAGGCGGCCGCGCTCGCCGATCACCTCGTGCTGCTTAGCAACGGCGAGGTCCGGGCGAGCGGTCCACCCGCGCAAGTCCTTACGGAGCACCATCTTACGGAAACGTACGGTATCCGGATCGAGGTGGTGGCCGACTCCGTCACCAACAGGTTGACCTGCTGGCCCGTCGGGCGCCACCAACTTGCCCCCATCCACTAGTCAGTAAGGAAACTCACCCCAATGAAGCGACTGCTGGGCTTTGCCCTGCCCATTTTCGCCTGCGTAATGCTGGCGGGCGCATGCGGTACCACCGAAAAATCCCAGGAACCACAAGACAACGCCGCCGCCGGTGGCCCGGTCACTGTGACCGACAACCGCGGCAAGCAGGTCAAGCTCGACGCGCCCGCCCGCAAGGTGGTCGGCCTGGAGTGGGGCGAGGTCGAGATGCTGGTGACGCTGGGCGTCATGCCGGTCGGCGTGGCCGACGTCAAGGGCTACGGCACCTGGGTCACGTCGGCCAAGCTTGACCCGGGCGTCAAGGACGTCGGTACCCGCAGCGAGCCGAGTGTCGACTCTATCGTTGCGCTGCAACCGGATCTGGTCGTGATGGAGGAGATGCGCGACGCCAATCTCGCTACCCAGCTGGAGAAGTTCGTGCCGGTGATCGTGCTCAAGGGCAGCGACGCCAGCCGCAACCTTGAGCGCATGCGCGAGGACTTCAAGCTGATCGCGCAGGCGGTCGGCAAGACCGACGTGGCGGCCAAGGTGCTCGGCGAGTTCGACGCGGCGCTGGCCGACGGCAAGCAGAAGATCGCGGCGAAGGGCAACGCGGGCAAGGAGTTCGCCATCGCGGACGGCTGGAAGGAGGGCAGCACCGTCTCCATCCGGATGTTCGGCCAGGGCGCGCTCGTCTCCCAGGTCGCCATCCAATTGGGACTCAAGAATGCCTGGAACGGCAAGGTGGACGAGGCGTGGGGTCTGGGCGCGACCGACGTCGAGGGGCTCAGCCCGCTCAAGTCGGCGGACATTCACTTCTTCTACAACGCCTCCGACGGCGATGACGTGTTCACCAGCGGGCTCGCGGGCAACGCGATCTGGGACTCGATGCCGTTCGTGCAACGCAAGCAGCTGCACAAGATGCCCGACGGTATCTGGACCTTCGGTGGGCCGGCGTCGTGCCGCCAGTACATCGACGCCCTCCTGAAGGTCTACGCGGCTTGAGAGTCCGCACGGTAACGGCGTTCGTCCTGGCGAGCCTGGCCATAGTGGTCCTCGCGGCGGTGCACCTGACCCAGGGGACGTCGCCGGTCGGGGCCGGGGACCTGTTGCGCCTGCTTGGCGGCGGGGGCGAGGAGGAGGCGGCGCGCGTGCTCGTCGCCTCCCGCCTGCCGCGCCTGCTTGCCGCGCTGGCGGTCGGGGTGGCGCTGGGGGTGGCGGGCGCGGCCTTCCAGTCGTTGGCGCGCAACCCTTTGGCCTCACCGGACACGCTCGCGGTAAACGCGGGTGCGCATCTGGCGATCGTCGCCGCCGCCGCCTTCGGCCTCAGCCTGCCGGTCATCCCGACCGGCGGGCTGGCGTTCTGCGGCGGGCTCGCGGCGGCCGGGCTCGTCATGGTGCTCTCCGCGGGTGGGGACACCGCGCGAGGCGGTGGCGGTGGCGGTGGCGGGTCGGGCCCGGCGCGGCTGATCCTTGCCGGTTCAGCGATCGCGCTCGCCCTCAGCTCGCTCACCATGCTGCTGATGCTGCTGTTCGAGCAGGCGACGATCGGGCTTTTCGCATGGGGCAACGGCTCGCTGGTGCAGACCGACCTGAAGGCGGTCACCCAGATGGCTCCGGTCATCCTGCTCGCCGCGGCCGCGACGGTCCTAACCGGACGGCGGCTGGACCTGCTGGCGCTCGGCGACGACACCGCCTCGGTGCTTGGCGTTTCCGTCCGCCGCACCCGTGTGATCGTGACCCTGCTGGCGGTGCTGCTCGCCGCGGCCGCGGTCACGCTCGTCGGCCCGGTCGGGTTCGTCGGCCTGTGCGCGCCGATCATCGTGCGCCTCACCGGGATGCACAAGCACCGGCTACTCGTCCCGATGTCGGGCCTCGCGGGCGTCGCGATCGTGCTCGGCGCGGACATCATCCTGCGCGCCGTGCTCGGTGGGCAGGGCGGCGTCGACATCCCGACCGGTGTGGTGACAACGCTTTTCGGCTCCGCCGTCCTGGTCGCGCTGGCGCGCAGGCATCGCGACACGGGCCCGGCGCGCCGGGCGACCGCCGGTCACTTCGGCACTGTCCGATCCAAGGCTTTCTTCTTCAGCATAGTTTCGATCGGAATAGTGTTGGTCGCTGGCGCACTTGTGGCCGGGATGTTGCTGGGCGACACCAAGCTGCTCACCGGCGACATCGCCAACTGGCTGGCGGATCGTAGCGGCCGGGCCATCACCTTCGTGCTCGACCAGCGGTACCCGCGCGTGCTTGCCGCTCTGCTCGCCGGTGCGGCGCTCGCCGTCGCGGGCACGGTGGTGCAAGCGGTGTGCCGCAACCCTTTGGCGGAGCCGGGTCTGCTGGGCATCACCGCCGGTGCCGGCGTCGGCGCCGTGTCGCTGCTGACATTGCTGCCACTCGCGGGCATCGCGGCGATGTCGGCGGCGGCCGGGATCGGTGCGCTCATCGCCTTTGCCGTCGTCTATGGACTGTCCTATCGCGGCGGTGGTCTCAGCTCCGATCGCCTTGTCCTCATGGGAATCGGGGTCTCCGCCGGCTGCGCGGCAATTATCACGTTCATTATCGTCGCGTCGGACCCGTGGAACACCGGCAAGGCCCTGACCTGGCTGTCGGGTTCGACGTACGGGCGCACCCCCGAGCAGATCCTGCCGGTCGCCGCGGCCCTGCTCCTCGTCGTGCCGCTCGTGGTTGCCGGCCGGCGCGAGCTGGATCTGCTGGCGCTGGACGACGACACGCCGCGGGTGCTCGGCGTGCCGCTGGAACGGGCCCGCCTGGCCGTCCTCGGCGGCGCGGCGATCCTGACCTCGACAGCGGTCTCCGCGGTCGGTGTCATCGGGTTCGTCGGCCTGGTGGCCCCGCACGCGGCGCGGATGCTCGTCGGCTCCCGGCACGCCCGCGTGCTGCCGGTCGCGGCGCTGCTCGGCGCGATCCTGGTAAGCCTGGCCGACACGCTCGGCCGGACCGTCATCGCCCCGGCTCAGGTACCGGCGGGACTGGTGACGGCAATGATTGGTACCCCCTATTTTGTGTGGTTGCTATGGCGCAGATGATCGCCGCTTGGCGAGCTTTCAATGTCCGGGTGTCGCGATTGGAGCGGCTGAGCCTGTCGTTCCTGCGGGTGACCTTCACCGGCGATGACCTGAACCTGTTCGCGGACAACGGGTTCGACCAGCGCTTCAAGCTGGTCTTCCCGCCCAGGCGGACCTACACGGTGCGGGCCGTGCGCACCGGCGCGTCCGAAGTGGACGTCGACATGGTGCTGCACGAGAACGGCCACGGCCCGGCCTCGGAGTGGCTCGATGCCATCAAGGAGGGCGCCGAGCTGGAGTTCATCGGTCCCGACGTGCGGCACGACGGCCCGCACGGCGGCGTCGACTTCCGCCCACCGGCCGGTGCCCGCACCGTGCTGCTCGCCGGGGACGAGACCGCTGTCCCGGCGATAGCGTCCATATTGGAGCGGATGCCGCCGTCCCTTGGCGGGGAAGCGATCCTGGAGGTGCCCTGCGCCGAGGACTTCCTGCCCCTGCGGGTTCCGGAGGGTGTGCGGGTGAGCTGGTACGCGCGGCAGGGCATGCCGCACGGGCACCACCTCGTGCCCGCGGTGACCGCCGCGATCGAGCGGATGCGGCCGGCGAGCCGGCCGGGGGAGAGCATCGCCGAGATCGATGTCGACAGCGAGATTCTCTGGGAGGTACCGGACGAGCCCGCCCCCGACAACGACGTGTATGTCTGGCTTGCCGGTGAGGCGGGCGTCGTGCGGACCCTGCGACGGCACCTGGTAACCGAGCGAGGAATGGATCGGCGGGCCGTGGCTTTCATGGGATATTGGCGGCTGGGGCGCGCGGAGGCAGGCTGATCCGGTACCCCCAGCCGCTGTTGCTTTTAATTCAAACCGTAGGCTCGCTGGATCGTCTGGCTCACGGTGTTGCCGGTCGAATCTGTCGCCTCTACCCGCAGGCTCACCGCGCCGGTGGTCCGGTCAAGGCGCGGGTGGTGCAGCACGGCCTCGAACCCTGAGCCGTCCTCGCGGTGGGTGATTGCCCGCTGCCAGGTCGCCCCGTCGTCGTAGCTGACCCACAGCTTCAGCGTGGACACCTTAGCCGTCTCCTTCAGATACGGGTGGTAGAAGCCTTCCAGGCTGATCCGGTGGGCGCGGCCGGCCTTGGCGGTGTTGTCGAGTTCGAGCCCGAGGTCGTATTGGATGTGCAGCAGGCGCTCGGCCTCACACCCGTCGCGGTAGTGGATTCCCTCGTCGGTGATGGTGGTCCAGCGCGCGCACCACGCACCGAGGTTGACCACCGGCTGCTCGGTCGGGCCGGGGCCGCCCTTGCGCTGTGAGGCGAACGTCCACTCGGTGTCAACCTGCCGCGCCCAGCGCTGCATCGTGTACGGCGTCGGGTGGTGCACGGTCAGCCGGTACCGGTCAGGCTCCGGCGGCATCTTGAAGTAGGTCGTGCCGATGCAAGCGATACCGGCGAGGAGGAAGCACGTTTCCCGCATCGGAATCTCGGTGCCGTCCGAGCGGGTGAGCCGCATCTCGGTCGGCGGCGCGCCCTGCAGAGCGCCCTCCGACGCCCACGCCTGGAAGCCGCCGTAGCCGCCGCTGCCCTGCTCGAACCACGTGATGAGCACGTCGCCGGAGCGGCAACCCAGGCACACCTGCCACAGGTAGGGTCCGAACTCCTCCCTGCGGTTGCGGTCGGTTGTGGGTACCAATGGCTGCTGCCCCAACGATTCGGCGCGGTACCCGGGGGTCCGGATCAGCTCCGGCCGGCTCTGCGACCATCCGTTGGCGTGGAAGGGCTTCACCTCGGGCGGCGCGTCCGGGCTGAAGGAAGCGTTGCGGATGAACAGGAGCCCGTCCTGGGCCGGCCCGACGTACTCGGTGATGGCCTGCCCGCCGGTCATGGTGAGGCTGGTGTTGCCGACCGAACGGGCGCCGATCAGGAATCCGCCGCGGTTCAGCGAGAGGGTACCGGGTCCGTCCGCGTGCGCCCGCATGTCGGCCCGGAAGAGCTGTCCATTGCCGACAGTCTCGTTGAGCCGGTCCGGAATCCGCCCCTCCACCGGGAACATCAATGTGTACATGTAAGGCGTTGCGGCGCTGCTGTCCACATCGATGCGGACCGGAGCTTTGCTCGCGAGCGCGCGCCCCTCGGCCACGGGCAGTGTCATCACCGGGATCGGGATTGCCGCGACGGCTGGCTGAAGCTCGGACAGGCTCGGGCGCAGCAGACCGCCGAAGCCGATGGCGCCGACCGCGCCCGCCTGCGCGAGCGCGCTGACCCGCTCGCGGACCCCCGAGGCGCAGGTCTGGACCGGGCACAGGTCGGACAGGTCGACCAGGGCGAGCTTGCCGCGCAGGTCGAGCCCTGCCAGTTCGGCCGGTTTGCCGTTGCCGACCGCGACCACTTCAAGGGTTTGGCGGCCGTCAAGGCGTGGGTGGCCACGGTCGAGCCCGGAGTAGCGCGGGTGCAGCGTCTCATGTGGACGGCCGTGCTGGTTCATCCCGATCGGCGGCGCCACCCGCAGCCGGTGGCTGAACCAGGTGAGCGTGCCGCCCGTCACCGGCTTGGTGGGCAGGGTCCAGATGGTGGTGGGGTCGGTGTAGGAGCTTGTCGCCGAGGCGTTGAGGCGGGTGGCCCCGCTGGCGCTGTTGCGCGTGTAGCCTGCGTCGACATCCTTGTCCACACTGGGTTTCGGGGTTGTCGCGGTCACCGCCTTGGCCTTGCGCAGGTCAAAGGTGACAGTGCGGTCGGCGCTCAGGTCCGCCTCGGGCTCGGCCACGATCGCCGAGTTCCAGCCGCCGTCGGCGCCGCGCCACGTCGCGGTCGCGTTGACGTGGTAGGTCCCGGCCGGGATCCGCAGGACGGTCTCGGCCGCGCCGCGCACCGAGAACCGGTTGTCGGCGGTGTTGCGGTCGTTGCCGTCGTCGGTCCGGAACACGAGATGGTTGCCCAGCAACACGTTCGTCGCGCCATCCGGAACGATCACGGCGGTCCGCAGGGTGACCATGCGCGCGGTGACGTATGCGCCGACCGCCGCGCGCAGCCGGAGGTCACCCTGGGTGCTCTCGGCCAGGATGCTTCCTTGGTACCAGGTGTCGCCCGACGCTTTTGACGGATCGAAGGTGGCGGTCGCGGTCGCGGTGCCGCCCGCCGGAACCGTCAGGGTCTGCGGTGCGATACTCAGAATGCCTTTGAGGCTCGCGCTCAGTTCGAGCGTCACCGGTGTGGCGGTGTCGTTGGTGTAGGTCAGTTCCCGGGTCACCTTCGCCGGGTTCGGGTCGTACTGGATGGTCGCGAAGTCCACATTGGATGGGCCGAAGACTCCCTGCCTCACGGCGCGCCCCACGTCGACCCGGCCGGAGCCCACCTCGTAGGCGGCGCCCGCCGCCTCGTGCGCGGTACTGACCAGGGCCGCCTTGATCCGCTCCGCCGTCCACTGTGGATGCTGCTGGGCCAGCAGCGCGGCGGCGCCGGCGGCGTGCGGGGTCGCCATCGACGTCCCGCTCGCGGCGGTGTAGCGGTCATCGACCGGCGTACCAAGCGTGGTGCCCGCGGAACGGGCGGCGACGATGCCCACGCCCGGCCCGGCGATGTCCGGCTTGAGGAGGTTGTCGCCGTTGCGCGGGCCCCGGCTGGAGAACGGCGCCAGGCGGTCCTGACGGTCCACCGCGCCGACGGTCAGGGCGGAGTCGGCGTTGCCGGGAGTGCCGACGGTCATCGGCGCGCCGTTGTTGCCTGCCGCGATGACGAACAGGACCGGGTACCGGGCGGACAGCTCGTCGACCGCCTCGCTCACCGGGTCGGTCCCATCGGTACAGCATCCGCCGAGACTCATGTTGATCACGTCGGCGCCCTGGGCGGCGGCCCACTCCATGCCGGCGATGATGCTCGACTCGGATCCGGAACCGTTGTCGGCGAGCACCTTTCCGACGAGCAGCCGGGCGTCGGGGGCGACTCCGCGCAAGCGCCCGCCCGATGCCGTACCGGAGCCGGCGATCGTCGACGCCACGTGGGTGCCGTGCCCGTGGCCGTCCTGCACGGTCTGCCCGTTGATGAAGCTGGCCGACGCGGCGACCTTGCCGGCGAGGTCCGGATGGCCGGCGTCCACGCCGGTGTCGAGCACCGCCACGGTCACGCCCTCGCCGGTGTACCCCGCCTGCCACGCCTGCGGCGCGCCGATCTGCGGCACGCTCGCGTCCAGGCTGGCCCGCATCACTCCGTCGAGCCAGATCCGGGTCGTGCCGGAGGCCGCCTTGGCGCCGTTCCAGTAGTCGTCCGCCTGGGCCTTCGCCACCGACGACGGCGAACTCTTGGAACCGATGCCGCCCTTGACAATCAGCGGGATAGTGTCGACGCGGTCGTCGGTGAAGCCGTTGCGCGTCAGGTAGGCGACGTCGAAGAGCCGGTCGTCCAGCCTGTCGGCCTCGAGCAGCTCGGTGGCGTCGGACGGGTACACGTAGTAGGAGCTGTCGCGGAGTTCCTCGGTGAAGACCACCGGCCGCCCGTCGGGCCGGGGCGCCGCGGTCACCTCGGCGTCAAGCGGTGTCCCGTCGGCGGTGTAGGTGTAGTCCACTACGTCGCCCGTGATCAGCGTGATCTTCACGGACGTAGCCGCCGGTAGTGCCGTCGGTGGCGCTTTTGTTGAAGGGGTGGCGGCCTTGCTTGCGGACGCATTCGACAGAGCCAGTGTGAAGACCACAAAACCGGCCAGCAATCGCTTCATCGGGTACTCCAGGGCTCGGGGGTGGGTTCAAGATCTCAGGTCCACTCCCGACGCTGGAAGGCTTTGAGGGCTGCCGCAATCCGCCAGCGGCGGGAACCGGTAGACAGCGGGGAGCCCGTCGGCCATGATCAAGCGATGCTGGAGATCCTCGGCTTGACCCCCGCCGAGCAGGCCCTCTACGAGCGGATGGTGGCGCATCACCCGGCCACGGTCTCCGATTCGGCGACTCTGGTGCGGCTGGTCGAGCTCGGGCTGGTGACCGAGGTGGCGACGGATCCGCCGAAGTATGTGGTAATACCGCCGGAGACCGCCCTGGCCAGGCTGGCCGACACTCGCGACCGCGAACTCGACCGCGCCCGCCGCCACATGATCGGGCTGGCGGTGCGGTTCCACGGCGCCGCCCCCCGCCGCGACCCGGCCGGCCTGGTGGAGGTGGTCACCGGCGCGGAGATAGTGCAGGCCGGCGACCGGCTCATGCGCAGCGCCCGGCGCGAGGTGTGCGGCTGGGAGGCGCCGCCGTACCACGGCAACCCGACCGAGGTGAACCCGGTGGAGATGGACCAGCTTCGGCGCGGTGTGCGGTACCGGGTGGTCTACGACCGCGCGACAGTCATCGGCCAGGCCGGACGGGTCGCCGAACTCCTCACCGGGATCCACAGCGGCGAGCAGGCCCGCGTCGCCGACGTCCCGCTCAAGCTGTGGCTCAGCGACCGTCCGATGGCACTGGTGCCGCTCGACACCGGGGCCGCGCGGCTCGACGCCGTGCTGGTGGTCCGCGACCCGACGATCTGCGCGGCGTTGCAGGCGCTCTTCGAGCTCTACTGGGAGCGGGCGGTCCCGCTGGCGACCCTGCAAAACGGTGCACCGCAACCGGATCCGGGTGGCCCGACTCCGGCCGAGCTGCCAACCGGTGTGCCGCAACCGGATCCGGGCGGCCCGACACCGGCCGAGCGGGACCTGTTGGTGCTGCTGCTTTCCGGATCCACCGACGCCCAGATGGCCGCGCACCTCGGTTGCAGCGAGCGCACCATCCGGCAGCGGCTCAACGCGATGCGCGACCGGCTCGGCGCCCACACCCGGTTCCAGGCCGGCTACCAGGCGGTGCTGCGCGGCTGGCTGGCCGCGGACGGGGCGGTCACCAATGGCTGACATGGCGATCCTCGGCGTGACCGGCACCGAAGAGGTCCTCTATGGACGGTTGGTGGACGCTCCACCGTCGACCGTGGCCGACCTCGCCCAAGATCTCGCAATTTGCCAGGCAATCCACGTCTCCGGGGCCCTTCCGGCGGGGGTTTGCCGGGCAAATTGCGAGATCTTGGGCGAGCGGGGTGCGGTTGAGCGGGAGCTGGCCGAGGTGCTGGAACGCTTGGTGGCCAAGGGGTTGGTGACCAAGCAGCCGGGCGAGCCGGCTCGGTTTTGCGCCGTGGCCCCCGACCTCGCCCTCGAAGTCCTGCTGCGCGAACGGGAACAGCGGCTGCGAGAGGCCCGCGCGCGGATCGACGAACTCGCCACGGCGTACCGGGCGCACACCGGCGCCCCCACGGCCACGCTGATCGAGGTCGTGACCGGCGAAGCGGCTGTGCGGCAACGCATCGCGCAGCTGCACCGGGCGGCGCGCCACGAGCTGAGGATCCTGGAGAAAGGCCCGCTCCCACTCCCGCTGCTCGGGAAGGTGGTGGTGCGCGCGGTTTGTGAAAACATTGACAATCAGGAGGGGGTACGGGTCCTGCCGGCCGTCCCGATAAGGCTTTACCTCACCGACGACCGGCTTGCCTTGCTACCGTTGGGGACAGGACCGGACCCGCCGGACTCGGCCGTGATCCTGCACCCGTGCGGGCTGTTCGACGCGCTCGCCGCCCTCTTCGAAGCGCTGTGGGCGCGGGCGTTGCCTGCCTTCGGGTCGCCGGAGGAGTCCAGCGCGGACGAGGACAACCGGCAGCGGCTGGTAGCGCTGCTGCTGTCCGGGCTGACCGACGACGCCATCGCCCGCCAGCTGGGCGTCGGGCACCGGACGGTACAGCGGCAGCTGGCGGCCCTCATGCGGGAGCTGGGCGCGACGACCCGGTTCCAGGCCGGTGCCCAGGCCGCGCGGCGGGTTCTCGGCCATTAGGCTCTGGTTGTGACATCAGCTGCGACACCGGCTCTGACCGGCCCCGGCGACACCGTGAAGCTTCGCGACGGGGTGCTCATCCCGCGGCTCGGGCTGGGTGTCTACCAGGCCCCGCGCGGCACGCGCACGGCCACCGCCGTGACCACGGCGCTGAGGTTGGGGTACAGGCACGTCGACACCGCCCGGATCTACGGCAACGAATCCGACGTCGGTTCCGGTCTGCGCGCGAGTGGGCTGGAGCGGGAACAGGTCTTCGTCACCACGAAGCTTTGGAACTCCGACCACGGGTACCAGTCCACATTGGATGCTTTCGAGGCCAGCCGGCGGCGGCTCGGGCTCGACTACGTCGACCTGTACCTTGTGCACTGGCCGGTCCCCAAGCGGCGGCTGGACACCTGGCGGGCGATGGAGCACCTCCTCGGGACGGGCAAGGTCCGCACCATCGGGGTCAGCAACTACATGGTCCGCCACCTGGAGGAGTTGCTACCCAGGGCCGAGCACCCGCCGACCGTCGACCAGATCGAGCTGTCCCCGTACAACTACCGCAGCCGCCTGGAGGTCCTGCGGATGTGCCGGGAGCAGGCTATCGCGGTGCAGGCGTACAGCCCGCTGACCAAGGGCCACAAGCTTTCCGACCCACCCCTTGCCGAGATCGCCCGCGCTCACGGCAAGTCCACCGCGCAGGTCCTGATCCGGTGGGCACTGCAGAAGGATCTGATCGTGCTGCCGAAGTCGGTCCACGCCGAACGGATCGCCGCCAACGCCGACGTGTACGACTTCGCCCTGAGCGCGGCAGAGCTTGAAACGCTCGACGCGCTCGACGAGGACCTGGTCACCGGCTGGGATCCGACCGACGCGCTCTGACCGACGCGCCTTTGGGTGCAGAGCGCTCTACACCCAAAGGCGCATCGCAGCTACGCGGCGGGTCCGATTGCGGTCAGGGCGGCCCGGATGTTGGGCAGCGGCCCGATTCGCTGAGTCGTGTCCCCTCCCTGGGGAGTTCCGGTAGCCCTCAACACGTCGATGAGCTGGCGAGAAGTCCATAGTGGACGGCCGGTGGCCTTTAGGTAGGACTGGAGGGCAACCACGGATCCGGTGACGATCGGGCCGGCTCCGGAGGTACCGCCGAAGGATCGCGTGTAGCGGATGTTGCGGTTGGCCGGGGCGGTGCCGCCGAACAGGTTGCCGTTGCTGCCCGTCGTGGTGATGTTGTGGCCCCAGCCTTGCAGGTCGACCCGCGAGCCGTAGACCGAGAAGCTCAGGCGGGCGTGGGTGGTGCTCGAACCGGCACCGACGATGATGGCGCCGGAGTCGCGTACCGAACGGTTGAACCGGCCTTGGAACGCGGCCGCGTCAAGGTTCTCACCGCCGTTGCCGCCGGTTTCGACCACGACCACACCGAGCTGGCTCAGCACGACGAAGGCGTCGAACACCGACTGGATCCACTCCAGCGGTACGTAACGGGTGCCGCCGTTCGGGCCGACGGTCTGCTGCTCGATGAGGACCGCGTCGCCGCGGGTGAGGATCGTGGCGAGGTGGGACAGTGAAGCGGCCGGGCGGTAGCTGGTGCCACCGCTCGAAAGCCGCTGGATCGGGGAGATGCCGAACATCGCCGCGCCCGGCACGCCACCGGTCACCCCATACCCGTTCTCCTTTGCCACCAGCTCACCGAAGACCGCGGTGCCGTGCTCGTCAGCGAAGCCCGTGTACCGGGGGAACCGGGTGCCGCCGAGATCGCTTGACCAGTCCAACTGGAGGTCCTCGTGGAAGGGGTTCCAGTCGTACTCCAGGTCGACGATGCGTATCCCGTTGCCGCGGGCGCGGGTGTCACGGCGGGAGAAGTCGGCGTCGACGCCCTGCGGGGCCGGCCTGAAGTATCCCTGCATCGAGGTGAAGTCCGGGGTGACCGGCGGCGGCGCGGGTTCCGGAGCGGGGTAGGCCCACGCCACCGAGCTTGACGCCGTCAGGTCCGCCAGCGCCGAGTTGATGTCCGCCGTCGCGGGCAGGGTCAGGTGGTACCACGAGGCCATGTCGGGCGCCGGCCGCCCCGACAGCTGCTGTGCCGCCGCGGCGACGTTGGACAGCGTCGCCAGGGTCTCCTCGGGCAGCAGCGGGTTCAGCTCGACAGCGCGGTGTCGTTGCAGCAGCCCCTGAAGCGCTGCCAGATCGGCACCACGGGCGCTTTTCAGTGTGGTGCCCTGCGTCCGTACCCCCAAATGCTCCTGGAACTTAATCTCCAGAACCACACTGGGCTTCACGCTGTCCGAGCCGGTGAACTGCCTTCCGTCGGGCAACTTTCCGGACACGGTCAGCTCGGTCGTGGCCGCGGTCAGCGCACCGGCCGCCCGCAAGGCATCCTTGTCGAAGAAGAGCCTGAGGTCGGCGCGGCCGTCGGTGTTCACGTCCGCCGTAACCGTTGTGGTGGTGGCGATCCCGCCCAGGCGCACGGTTTGCGGATCGATTCCGGTAGCATCGATTTTGTTGGTACTGAAGACGGTTAGGGCCAGCTGCCCTTGCCCGGCAAGGTTCGGCGCGTCGGGCGCCTCGACCGGCACGGCGGTCTCCGCCCACGCCGGTGCGGCAATGCCTGAAACGGCAACGGATACGGACAGCAGAACGGGGATGAAGAGTCTGCGCACGGTGAACTCCGTTTCGAGGGCTATGGACGCAGGTCGGGCTCGGCGGCCTGGGCGGCATTGAGCACCGCTGTCTGCTCGGAGGCGCTGAGCAGGCCACGGCTGCGCCAGGTGGCGCTGGTCGACTGGACCCGGGTCACGAACGCCGAGTGGTTGGCGAACGGAGCCCCCGTCCAGACGGCGTCAAGGAAGCTCTGCCCGCCGGAAACCCGGTTGGGCACACCGGAACTGCGCGTGCCGAAGACGATGGTCGGCTCGCTGCGGCGGACGTAGAGGTGGTGCGCCTGGGTGTCGCCGAGGTAGACCGGCCGCAGGCGGAAACCGTTGCTGTTGAACTGGTTTGTCACGCCCGCGGACGGCAGGGCCAGGCGACCGTCCAATTTGGCGCTCGCGTAGAGCGAGAAGTTCCGCAGCGTCGTGGAGGTGCTGATCGCGCCGAGGATCAGCGGTCCGTGCCGCAGGGACTGCACGCTCGGCTGATCCAATGTGGACTCCGTCCGGGTCTTGAACGGGAACGCCACGCGGACCGTGTCACCACTGACCCAGGACCGGTTCACCGCCAGGTAGGTGCCCGGCGTCTTGGTACCGGTCTGCTCCACATTGTTGATCCACAGCCGGAAGCCGTCCGCCCACTGGGGAATCCGCAGCCGCAGAGTGAAGGAGGCGTTGCCGCTGAAGGTAAGCGTGCTTTCCTGCGCGCGCGGGAAGTCGGTGGTCTGGGTGACCGTGACGCCCTTCTCCGTCCACTGCAACACGGAACCGATGTAAAGGTTGACGTACAGGGCCGAGTGGTCGGGCGCTCTAAAGTAGATGGTCTCTTGATACTTGGTGTGGTTCTCCACACCGGTACCGCCGCAGCACGTCCCGGTGTTGCCAAACGAGCGGACGCTGCCCAGAGCCAGCGGGAAGAAGTAGGTGACGTTGGGGCTGCTGGTGCTGTCGGCGTCACGGCGCGAGCCGAGGATGTGGTTGACCAGGCCCCGCTCGTAATAATCCATATAGGCCGGGTTCGGGTCGTGGAAGAACAGGTTGCGCGCGACCCTCAGCAGGTTGTAGGTGGTGCAAGTCTCGGCGCCGTTGCCGCCGATCGAACCGGCGATGTTGCCGCGAGGCTGGAACAGCTCGGGATTGGTGTTGGCCGGCAGGTTGGTCGCGGCCGGCCAGGTGCCGCTCGTGCCGCCGTGGGCGTACATCCGGTTCGGCACCACCATGCGGTAGAAGTTCTCGGCCACGGTGCGGTACTCGGCGATCCCGTTCTGGTCGAAGACGCGCAGGTACCCGAGGAACTGCGGCACGTGCGTGTTGGCGTGCAACCGGGTGATGGTGTCCTGATTGGCAAGGCAGGCACCGAAAAGCGACTGCCGGTTGTCGAAGGCGAGCGCGGTGGACAGGTAGTTCGGGTTGCCGGTCAACGCGTACAGGTCGGCCATGATCTCGTTCATCGCGCCGTTCTCGCCCGCGATGTAGATCGCCCACATCCGGTTGAGCGTGGTCCGCGACAGCCTCGACAGCCGGCTGTGCACCCAGTCGCCCATCCTGGTCGCCACGGTGAGCGCCTGGGTGTTGCCCGCCAGCAGGTAGGCGTCCAGCAGACCCCGCATGATTTTATGAAGCGTGTAGTACGGCGCCCAGATCGTCGGATAGGTGGCGAACGATTCCAGTTGAATAAACTGCGTTTCCGGGTACGCGGACAGGAAACCGGGGTGGCTAAAGCGACCGGCCATCGCCTGCTGGCACTGGGCGAGCCCGGCCACGATCTGGTTCACCTTGTCCAGATAGAGCGTCGAGCCCGAGCCGGCGTATGCCTGGGCGAACATGGTCAGCAGGTGGCCGCTGAAGTGCCCGCGCAGGTTGCCGTTCGCGTCGTCCCACCCGCCGGGTGGGCTGGAACCGGTCGGCACGGGCAGTCCCGCCGTAACCCGGAAGTTGTGCAGGACCCGGTCGACGGAGTATGCCGTAGCGTAGTTCAGCACCCGGTTGCGCTTCTCGGCGAACACGGTGCCGGAGGTGATGGACACCCGGTGCAGTGGGAAAGGCTTGACGACCCAACGCGGGTTGGCGTCGAGGAACGCCGTCTGCGGCGGCTCAGCGGCGGCCGCGGCCGCCGCTTCTATCCCGGGTGTGCTGGCGATGGCTGTGCCGACGGCCGTTGCGCCGGCAGCCTTGAGGAAGTCTCGTCGGACGAGCATTGTGGCTCCCCTCCCGATGGAGGCGGCGTGAACTGCTCGCCCGGCACAAGTTCGCGCACAACGAATTTCCCAGACGATACCCCACGGGGTAGACGGGTGTCGATTTTTTGATCACCTACCGGATCGGCTGGGACCGATGCCGGGGCCGTGACGGAACTCCGGCCGGCCCCGGGATTTCTCGGGTCACACGTCGACAATCCGCCAGCGCTGCTGGGCGGCGTTCTTCCGCCCACGGGTGACGACCTGGAAGTCCTGCGAGCTGGACTCGTAGGCGTCTAGGAACCGGCCGCTGCTCACCTGCTGAATCTCGAAGACGCCGCCGACGTCCAGCAGCAACCAGGCTTGCGTGGGGTCGTTCTGCGCCGGCCTGGTGACCACGCGGAAGTCCAGGCTTGAGATTTCGTGGGCGTCGAGGAACCGGCCGCTGCTAACCTGCACGATCGTGAAGATGCCGTTGCCGATCTCGGTCAGCACCCACCGCTGGGTGCTGTTGTTCTGGAACGGCCGGGTAACCACGTTGAAGTCCAGGCTTGAGATCTCATGGGCGTCAAGGAATCGGTTACTACTTGACTGGATGATGCTGACGACCCGTGGCGCCTGCAGCGCGGCCGCCTGCGCTGCGGTCGCCGGCTGGGTTGCCGCCGACGCGGCGACGGCAGAGCCGAACAGGATCGCGGCGACCGTGACCAGCGGGACGACGAGCCGCCTTCCGAATTTCGTGTGTTGTCTCATGCCGGCAGCGTGGCCCGATTGACTGAAGCGGCACTGAAGCAATTTCCACCAGAAAGGCAGATTCGATGTCCAGCCCGCAGTTGTACGACACCATCGGAGCCAGCTACACCGTGACACGGCGCACTGAACCGCGCATCGCCGCGCAGGTCTGGGCGGCGCTCGGCGATGCCCGGACGGTATTGAATGTCGGGGCGGGCACAGGGTCCTACGAGCCCACTGACCGCCACGTCGTCGCGGTGGAACCGTCGGCGCTAATGCGTTCGCAGCGCCCGTCGGACGCGGCGCCGTGCCTGATCGGATCCGCCGAGAACCTGCCGTTCGATGACCGATCCTTCGATGCCGCGATGGCCTTTGCCACCGTTCATCACTGGCAGGACCCGATCGCCGGCTTGCGCGAGATGCGGCGCGTTGCTCGCCGCGTGGTGGTGTTCACGCACGAGACCAGCCAGGCCGGATGGCTTAGCCGGTTCTGGCTAACTCGCGACTACCTGCCCGAGGTCGCGGACCTTCTCTCCGGCCGGCCTTCGCTGACCGAGCTGGCGCAAGCGATCGGAGCCCGCGTGGAGCCGGTGCTCATCCCGTGGGACTGCGTTGACGGCTTCTTCGAGGCGTACTGGCGCCGGCCCGAGGCCTACCTTGACGAGGATGTCCGTCGCGGGGTATCGGTCTGGGCCAAAGTCGGGCCGGACGCCGAGCAGAGGGCAGTGCACAGCCTGCGTGATGACCTCGCCTCAGGCCGGTGGGCCGAACGCAACCGCGACCTCGTCGAGCTCGACGAGGCAGAGCTTGGCCTTCGCCTGCTGATCGCCTGAGCCCGCCTGCTACAAGTACATTGAATGCCAGGTTAGTGACCTGAAGCTGGTCAACAAGCGGCGCAGCCGGCGCCCGCACCTGCGGAGCCAGCGTCGCGGAGTGCGCCGGCCGCTGCCCGACGTTGCACCCGAGGTCGACAGCTACCTGAAGAAGTGATGCGACGATTGGATGAACGCGATGCCTCTTGAGGGCGAGTACGTGCCGAGTACAGCGCAGTGGGTGCGCGACCAGGTCGAGCTGTACGAGAGTTCGGGCGGCACACAGGGTACGACGCTTCGGGAAACGGGCCTGCCCGTCGTCATTCTTACGACGCGCGGCGCCAAGAGCGGCAAGATCCGCAAGATCCCGCTGATGCGCGTGGAGCACGAGGGCCGGTACGCGGCAGTGGCTTCGAACGGTGGCTCCCCGCGTCACCCGGTCTGGTACCACAACGTCAGGTCCGACCCGCGCGCGGAGCTTCAGGACGGGTCGCTACGCCAGGACATGACGGTCCGTGAGATCACCGGGGACGAGAAGGCGAAGTGGTGGGAGCGCGCGGTCGCCGCTTTTCCGCCGTACGCCAAATACCAGGAGAAGACCAAGCGTGTGATCCCTGTCTTCCTGCTCGAACCCGCGCCCGCCGCCTGACCGGGACGGACAGGCGGACGGACGGGGATCGCAGAAACTTGGACCGTTCGTTACATGACGATGTCGTCTGGGCCGCCCCAGTCGCTGGTGAGGGTGGCGTTGTGGTTGTTGGCGGTGTATTTGACGAGCCCTTGTCCGGTGGAGGGTCGGAATATCATCATGTCGTCTTTGCCGTCGCCGTCGTAGTCGCCGGTCAGTGGGCGGTCGTTGGGGTCGCCCCATTGGCCGTTGTTGAGGGTGGTTTGGCCTCCGCCGGTGAAGCGGACGTACCAGTTGCCTTCGGACGGGCGGTAGACCATCATGTCGGCTCGGCCGTCGCCGTTGTAGTCGCCGGACATGACGGTGTCCTCTGGGCCGCCCCAGTTGCTGGTGAGGGTGGCGTTGTGGTTGTTGGCGGTGTATTTGACGAGCCATTGTCCGGTGGAGGGTCGGAATATCATCATGTCGTCTTTGCCGTCGCCGTCGTAGTCGCCGGTCAGTGGGCGGTCGTTGGGGTCGCCCCATTGGCCGTTGTTGAGGGTGGTTTGGCCTCCGCCGGTGAAGCGGACGTGCCAGTTGCCTTCGGACGGGCGGTAGACCATCATGTCGGACCTGCCATCACCGTTGAAATCGCTCTTGGCGCGGTTACCCGGCCCGGTCCGCCCGGTCCACCATGTGGTTTGCCGGAGCGCGCCGGCCCAGCTGAAGCTGAAGTGGATGTGGTTGGTGTGGCAGTCGTTCGCCGAACCGTCGCAGGCACGTGGCCGCCACGAGGAAGGGCTGGAGTATGCGCGCCACTGCTGGTGGTTCCAAACGATGTACATCAGGCCCAGGCGTCTTGCCATGGCGTGCTGGTTGCCGTACTGGTCGGGGGCGAGTAGCCAGTTGAGCAGGTCGTTGGCCTGGGCCAGCTGGGCACTGTCGTTGGCGTTGAACGGGTAGTCGAGCGCTCGGCCTTCCTTGTGCTCGCTCTGGCCGCCCAGGTCGCAGGCGCGGACGATACCCCAGTTGGCTCTGCCGTAGGTCTGCTGCAACAGGTTGCTGAAGTCGATCACGCCGGGCTTGGCGCTCGGATCGCAGGTGTCCTGGCCGTCGTAGGCCGCGTAGCCGTCGATGGCCGGCCCGAACGCGGGTGTCGGCGGGGCGGCATGCGCGGCGGTCGGTGCCATCGTGAGCACCAACGCCCCGGCAATGGCCGAGACGATGGGGAAAATAATCCTTCGCATGTGGACTGTTCCTTCCAGTGGGGATCAGGTGTCGAGCCGCCAGCCGGGGAGCCGGCGGATGGTTTGGGCGCACAGGTGGTAGCCGAGCAGGTTGGCTTCGTGCTGGGTGGGGGTGCGCAGGAAGAGCGTGACCTGGAGCTGCTCGGGTCCGTCGCGGATGTGTACGTGCTCGATGGGGTAGTGCGGGTCCTGTTGCTGGAGGAAGGTTCGAAACTGTTCCTTGGCTGCCGATGTGGCTTCGGGCGGTGGATGCACGATGACGGTCGCGGCGTACATCAGCCCCACTCACCGCCGCCTGGCCGAATTACATCGACAAATGTCGATGAGTTCATGACGGTGTTCTCCCTCGTGATGGCGGCCGGGTCGTTTCCGTCCTGCTGAAAACAGAAGTTTCCGGCTTGCTGAAAACGGTCGTTTCCGGCTTGCTGAAAACAAGAGTGCGATCACGACCAGGCGAAGTCACTACATTCGGGCCGAGAACAACCGCTCTGGCAGCTTCCTTCCATCCCTCGCCGAGGGGCACCCCAAAGCCCTCCGCCTGAGGCAAGATGGCAACGCAATCGCTCGCCACGGGGAGGCAACATGTTGCAGGCCATAGGCTTGAGCACCGAGGCCGATTTGGTGTACCGCGCGATGCTGGCGCACCGCGAGTGGGGCGTCCGATCCATCGCCGAGCATCTCAACCTCACCGAGACCCAGGTCCGCGCCACCCTCGACGCACTGGCCGGGCACGGTCTGCTGCACAACAGCGGCAACGGTTTCCGGGCGGTGCACCCGTCCGCCGGCCTGGCCGGCCTGCTGACCAAGGCGGAGGCGGAGATAACCGCGCGCCGCCACGAGCTCGAAGCGGCCCGCGCCGCGATCGCGGCAATCGCCGCCGAGCACGACTACGCGGGCGACAGGGATTTCGTGACCCGCCTGGAGGGCGTGATGGCGGTGCGGGACAGGATCGAAGTGCTGGCGGCCAACGCCGAAACCGAGTGCGTCTCGTTCAACCCCAACCGTTCCCAGACGCCCGACGCCAAGCAGGCGAGCCGGCCGGTCAACGAGAGCATGCTCGCCCGCGGGGTCGAGATTCGCTGTGTGTACCAGGAAAGCTTCCGCAACGACCCGGAGGTTCTGGCATACGCCCGGTGGCTTACCTCGCTCGGCGGGCGCACCCGCACGGTACCCATGGTGCCGATGATGATCGTGATCTTCGACTCCCACACCGCTCTGCTGCCGCTCGATCCCGATGACAGCAGTAAGGGAGCTATCGAGATCAGCAGCCCGGCCATCGTCGCGGCGGTGCATGCCCTGTTCGAACAGGTCTGGGTGCACGGGACGGACTTCGGCGACATCACCGCATATCAGGGCGACGTGGACCCGTCGCAGCGGCAGCTGTTACAACTGCTCGCCACGGGCCAGACCGACGAGGCCGCGGCCCGCGCCCTCGGCGTCTCGGTGACCACGGTGCGCCGCACGATGGCAGCACTGATGCAGCGCCTCAACGCCCGAAGCCGATTTCAAGCCGGGGTTCACGCCAGCGAGCGAGGTTGGCTGCGGCACTGAGTGGCCGCAGCTGCGCCCTACTCAGGGCGACTCAGGGCGACCGGTTCCTGCCCTGTTCCGCCAGCGCGGAACACAGGGCGCGAACCGCCGGGACCACGAGCGGGTCGCGCGGGCCGGAGTAACCGAGCAGCAGGCCGGCGGTGTCGGTTGCAGGGCGGCGACCCAGCGACGGGAGCTGACCTGCGGCGGCGCTGCGCTTACCAGGCTGCCGCCGCCGGAACGCCCGATACCCCTCGATGAACCGGCGACCATCCTGGCTGTAGTACCCGGCGGCGCCGTCACTGATGGAACCCCTCCTGCCATCTCTTCCCCATGGGTATACCCGAGGGGTATAGTTCAGCGATCGCGAGATGCCTAGTTGGGGGTCAGCCTTGCCAACCACACGCCGTACCTTGCTGAAGACAAGTGCCGGAGCTGCTTTCATGGTCACCGCCGGCATTGGCACCGGCACCGCGGCATCGGCCGCATCGACCCGGTCCACACCTGATCGCGGGCCCGATCGGCGCGCGCTGCAACAAGCGCTTGACGAGATAACGAAGAACGGGGCCGCTTCCGCGCTGGCCGAAATCCGCGACCCCGCATGGGTTTGGCGGGGTGCGGCGGGCCGAGCCGAGTTGGGCACCTCCCGGCCGGTACCGGCCCACGGGCGATTCCGGATCGGAAGCGTCACCAAGACCTTCACCGCGACCGTCATGCTCCAGCTCGAAGCCGAGCGGCGGCTACGCCTCGATGACCCGCTCGCGCGCTGGCTTCCCGGCGCGGTACCGGGCGCAAACGAGATTACGTTGCGCAACCTGCTGCAGCACACCAGCGGCGTGCCCGAGTACATGGAGCGGTTCTACGAGCTGTATCCGACCACCGCAGACGTTGTGCGGCAACGCTTTCGCCGCTGGACGCCGGGCGAGCTGCTGGCGCTCGTCGAGGGCCGGCCACCGCTGTTCGAGCCCGGAACCAGCTGGTCGTATGCGAACACCAACTACACACTGCTCAGCCTGGTGATCAAGCGGGTCACCGGAAACGACTACGCCACCGAGGTTTCACGCCGCATCCTCCGTCCGCTCGGGTTGCGGCACACCGAGCTGCCGGGCAACAACCCGTTGATACCGGGCCCGCACGCCCACGCGTACCTGCCGGCCGACGAAACCGGTGAGCCGGTCGATGTCAGCGTGTTCAACCCGTCCATCGCGGGGGCCGCGGGCGAGATCGTGTCCACCACTGCCGACATCAACCGGTTCCTCGGCGCGTTGCTGGGCGGCCGGCTGCTGCCGCCGGCACAACTGGCCAGGATGAAGACCACCGCCCCGGGCAACACGGACTACGGCTTGGGCCTGCTCCAGCTCCAGCTGCCGGGCACCAAGCTGCTCTGGGGCCACACCGGCTCCATTTTCGGATATCTCACGCTTGCATTGGGTACCCAAGACGGCCGCAGACGGATCGCCATGTCCATCAACCCGTGGGGTGACGGCGACTTCTACGACGCGTTGGTACACCTGCTGTCCATCGCCTTCCCGGACCCGCTCGCCACGCGCGCCGCGGCACCCACTCCGGCGCCGACCTCGTGGCAGCACCTGTATCGCGCAGGCTTCTAGGCCGCGTGCACCCGGCACCCCGCCGCGGCGAGTCCCGGAATGCCCTGAGCTGATTGGCATTCTCGGGTGTCAGCCGATCCCGGATGGTCCGCACGCCCAGTTGCCGCAGCAGCGCGACGACCGCATCGGTGTTGCCGTACACCGTCGGCCGAAACGCCAGGTGGACGTCGACTCCCCAGTTGTTGACCAGGGATTGCGACCGGCGCGACAGTCTCGGCGCGATGGCGGCACGTCCGGCGCTTGATTGTGGTCGCCATACGGCAACACCCTCCAGGTCGCGGTTCTTTACCACCATCCGTGGTTCTGCCAGTGGCTCCATGCCGGGAGCGGGCCGCCATAGCGTTGGTTGGCGTATCGGAGTGCGCCAAGGGCCTGGTAGTAGCGCCGGGTGTGGGAACAGTCGTTGTCGACGTGCCAGTAGCAGGTGAACCGCACGTTTGAGGCGTCGATCGCGGGCCGGCCGAGCTGACCGAGTCCGTAGTAGGGGCCTGCGGGGTTGAGTGCCCCGACGTCGAAGCTGCTTTCGTTGCAGAGGATCTTCATCATTGCCCGTGCCCTGTCGCCGGAGCCCCACGAGGTTGGCACCGCGTCGTTAGGGTTTTCGGCCGCGCGAAGCAGGACCGGGTAGAACCAGTCGGGAACCCCGGGGTGGTTGTCACATCCCGCTGTCGCCTCGGCCGCGGCGGGCGCCGCTGTCAGTGTGCCGGCCAGGATCACGCCGGCCAGCCCAGCGACGAGCGCCCTGAGCAGGGTGCGGTGTTTCATCCGATTCTCCTTGTCATCCAGCCGGACGGGGGTCGGCCGCATGCCGTACGAGCCACGCGGTTGAGTCGCGGGCCAAGCTATTGACCGTCCGCACAGCCTGCGTACATTCGGCGCACACCGGTTGCGTCTGTCCTAAAGGGACACCGCGATATCGACAGCCCCGGATGACACGAATCGATTGGCGTACTAACGTGTCGTCATGCGCCGGGCAAGCCTGAGGAAACTGGTCGCCGAGACCGCGACTGTCTCCATCGCGCTCACGCTCGCCCCCGCGGCCGTCCCTCAACGCGTCCCGGCAAATGACCACGAGCTGCGTGGATGGCGGATGCGGCAGGCCGAACCCCGAGGCGAAGCCGCTCACCATGGACGAGATTTCGGACTACGCGGCCCGGGAGGTGACCTTCCAAGGATGTGCCGGCCAGGAGGTGGCCTACTTTGGCGGCCTGCTACTGGCCAAACCCGCGTTCTGCTCGACCTTGCGGCTGCGTAGGAAAGGCCGTGAAGATGAGACCATCTCCACGGCGGCAGGGCAGATCAAGTGCGGATGAACCCCTGCGGCGATCAAGAACGCCGCGTATGAGTCCTCGTCACGTTTCGTATATGAAAGGGCAGACAGGCCGATCCGGTACCAGATAATCTCTGTGTCGATTTATTTGCGTGCCCGGGGCGGGACTCGAACCCGCACGCTCTTTCGAGCAGCCGATTTTAAGTCGGCGGTGTCTGCCATTCCACCACCCGGACCAGGCCGTTCGTTCGTGCCCGACCGCCGGGACCACGATGGCACGGATGCAACGTTAGCCGGTCGAGCTACCTTGCCTCCATCGGGTTAGTGGCGCAGGCTCTAAGGTCATGCGGGTGATGAGCAGATCAACGGAGGCGGACGAGGTGGTGTCCACACGGCCGACATCGGTGGTCCCTCCGACGGGTGCCAAGCGGCCGATACCATACGATCTGCTGATCTGTGCGGGCTTTGTCCTTTTTGCGTTGTGGCTCACACTTGGCCTGTGGCCCGACCCGGACACCCGCGCGCTCGCGCTCAACCCGGCGGACCAGATCTTGGTGGAGTGGTTCCTGTCCTACGGCAGCCGCTTCTGGATCGGGGACTTCAGCCTGATCTCGGACCGGCTGAACGCGCCCGACGGGATCAACATGCTGACCAACGCGGCGACGGTCGGCCTCGGTGTGATCTTCGCGCCGATCACTGCCCTGTTCGGGGTCGCCACGACGTTCGCCGTGATCATGGCGGTCAACCTGGCGGCGACAGCGATCGGCTGGTACCTGCTGTTCGTCAAGACGCTGAAGGTCGCTCGGCTTTCCGGTGTGGTCGGTGCGTTCTTCTGCGGCTTCGCGCCCGGCATGGTGTCGCAGGCCAACAGCCACCTGCACATGACTGCCCAGTGGCTGGTACCGCCGATGATCTGGTGCGTGATCAAGCTGGCGCGGCTCGCTCGCCACCGCGACTCACCATTGAAGATCATCGGGGTGGGGGCGCTGTTCGGCTTGCTCGTGACCGCGCAGGTGTTCATAGGCGAGGAGACGCTGTTCCTCACCGCGCTCACGCTGGCGATCGTGACGGTCGCCTACCTCGCCTGGGTCCGCCCGCCCCTCGGCCAGCTCGCCCGATTCGCCGCCGGAGTCATGACGGCCGTCGCCGTGGCCGTACCCCTGCTCGCCTACCCGCTGTGGCTTCAGTTCAAGGGGCCGCAGTCGGTCCCCAACGGCGTGTTCAGCGTGGACTTCTTCGTGACCGACCTCGCCAGCTTCGTGGCGATCTCACCGCTGTCCCTGCTGGGAGGTCCGGAGGCGGTGCGGTTGAGCACCGGCTCGTCCGAGCTGAACACCTTCTTCGGCTGGCCGCTCCTGCTGGTGCTGGCCGCGCTGACGGTGTGGCTGTGGCGGGAGGCGGCCGTCGTGGCGTGCATGCTGGCGGCTTTCGTGATGGCGGCACTGTCGCTGGGACCCATGATCGTTATCGATCGAGAGCGCACGGGGCTTGAGGGTCCGTACCAAATGCTGAGGGATATTCCGGTCATCGACGGCGCGCTGCCGTTGCGCTACAGCCTCGCGGCGATCCCGCTATTCGCGATCGTGCTGGTTCTCGGCCTTGAAAAGGCGAGGACCGCTTCGATTCCTTGGATTCATTGGGGGGTACCCGCAGCGGTGGCAATCGCGTTGCTGCCGGTCATCCCGTCCCAGCTTCCCACCCAGGATCGCCCGGCGGTCCCCGCTTTCTACGCCGACGGTCATTGGCGGGACTGCGCCTCCGAAGGGGACGTGATCGTGCCGGTGCCCCTGGCCACGCCGGACATGCCCGGCCCGATGCGGTTCGCGTCGCAACAGGGGGTGGCATTCGGGATGCCGGAGGGCTTCTTCATCGGGCCGTACGGCCGCAACGGCCGCGCCACCGTCGGCACGTGGAAGCGACCGACGTCGATGCTGCTCTCCGAGGTCGCCAAGACCGGCAGGGTCCCGGTCATCGACGCCAACCTGCGCGCACAGGCCAAAGTGGACCTGGCCCGGTGGAAGGCGAAATGCGTTGTCCTGACCGAGCACAGGTACCACGGAGCGCTGCGCAGGACGGTGGAGGAGCTGCTCGGGCCGGGCAAACCGGTCGCCGACGCCGTGATCTGGCCACTTTGACCCTTCCGGGGCCCGGGGCGACTTTGGTCGGTACCCGCGAGAGGACAGCTCCGGTTACCCTGTGCGGGTGAAGAGTTCTAACCCAGTGCTTGGCCGCATCACCGCGGCGGCGCAGCGGCCCACATACATGGTGCCCGGCGGACCGGCCGGCACGGACTACCAGCAGTCCTATCCCGGGGTTCAGCCGAGCCCGGTGCAGGCGCAGCGTGGTCTCGACACGATGTCCGTCGACGACGTCGTCGTCAAGACGGTCACCCTCATCGGCCTGGCCACCCTGTTCGCCGCCATCACCTGGGCGATCGTGCCTGTGACGGCGCTTTTTCCGACGTGGATCGCGGCGATGGTGGTCGGCCTCGTGCTCGGCCTGGTCATCTCCTTCGCCGGCATCACCAACCCTGTGATCATCTGCGGTTACGCGGTGGTCGAGGGCGTGTTCCTGGGCGCGGTGAGCAAGGCGTTCGAGACGGCGTTCGCGGGGATCGTGCCGCAGGCGGTCATCGCCACGTTCGGCGTGTTCGGTCTGATGGCTCTGCTCTACAAGTCCAAGGTGATCCGGGCGACCCCCAAGTTCATGAAGATTGTCATCGGTGCCGCCGCCGGTCTCTTCGTCGTGATGCTGGTCAACCTGGTCTGGTTCCTGATCGCCGGCGAGGCGAGCCCGCTGCGCAACGGCGGCCCGCTCGCGATCGGCTTCAGCCTGGTCTGCATCGTCGTCGCGGCCCTGATGTTCGTGGTCAGTTTCAAGCAGATCGAGGATGGCGTCGCCGCCGGTCTTCCCCGCCGCTACGGCTGGCTCGGTGCGTTCGGCTTGCTCGTTGAGCTGGTGTGGATGTACCTGGAGTTCCTGCGCCTGCTCAGTTATTTCGAAGATTGACCTCGGCCGGTTCGTCGGATAGCTCCTCGACCAGCTCAGCGCCTGGCTCATCGATCGGCTCGGTCAAGCTTCACCGCTTGACCGAGCTGGTCGTCAACCAGGTGTCGCACTGGTCGGAGGGGCGTTGGGGGTCGCTGGGCGACAACCTCTACGAGGTGATCCAGCGCATCGCCGGGCCC
>DASUXL010000275.1:0-4594 GCA_036377915.1 Candidatus Limnocylindrales bacterium | reverse complement strand
CATCGCCGACCTGCTGGTCACCGAGGGTGCAGTGACGGTCAAGGCCAACCCGTCGATCGCCGAGATCCTTGATGCGATCATGGCGACCGGCGCGGGCCGGGTGGCGGTGATCCCGACCGATTCCAACCTTCGGGCGGTGGCGCAGACCGCGGCGGACGAGGCGTTCGGTGAGGGTGTCAAGGTGCGCGTGATCCCGGCCCGCTCGCCGGTGCAGGCGCTTGCCGCGCTGGCGGTCCGCGATCCGCAGCGCCGCTTCGAGGACGACGTGATCGCGATGGCCGAGGCGGCGGCGGCCTGCCGTTCGGCGGAGGTGACCTTCGCCAGCCGGGAGGCGATCACCGTGGCCGGGCGCTGCATGCCTGGCGATGTGATCGCTCTGGTCGAGGGCGAGGTGAACGTGATCGGCAAGGATCTGGTCACGGTGTGCCGGGAGCTGCTCGACCGCATGCTCGCGACCGGCCGCAACGAGCTGGTGACCCTGCTGACGGGCGCTGACGCACCGCCCGAGCTGGACAAGTCCCTCAAGGAGCATCTGGTCAAGGCGTGGCCCTTGGTGGAGGTGCACGCGTACCACGGCGGTCAGGCTCATTATCCGCTGCTGGTGGGGGTCGAGTGATGTCCGAAATGGACACACCCATGGACACGCCCATGGATACACCGCTGAAGAAACTGCTGGGGGACAAGACGGCCAAGGCGCTTGCCGTCAACCTCGACCTCTACACCGCCGGTGATCTGATCTACCACGTGCCGCGCCGCTACGACGAGCGCGGCGAGCACACCGATATCCGCGCGCTGGAGGTGGGCGAGCAGGTGACGGTGATGGCCCAGGTGATCACCGCGCACTCGAGGCGTTTCCGGCAGCGCTCCGGCAACCTGCTGGAGGTGGCGGTCGGCGACGGCAAGGGCGGCCGGATCACGCTGACCTTCTTCAACCAGGCGTGGCGGGAGCGGGATCTCAAGCCGGGCACGTGGGGCCTGTTCGCCGGCAAGGTGACCGAGTTTCGCGGCCAGCGGCAGCTCAACGGTCCCGAGTACATACTTCTGGACAAAGTGGACGCCGAGGAGGAGATGGAGTCTTTCGCCGGTGCACTGATCCCGGTGTACCCGAGCGCGGCGAAAGTCCCGACGTGGGTGATCGCCCGGTGCGTGCGGGTGGTGCTGGACACGGTCCAGATGCCGGCCGATCCCATGCCCTCGGAGATCCGGGCCGCCCGCAGGCTTGTCGACCTGCCGACGGCGCTGCGTGAGATCCACCGCCCGTCGTCAAGGGAGATGCTTTACACGGCAAGGCGCAGGCTGGCGTGGGACGAGGCGTTCGCGATCCAGCTGACGCTGGTTCGGCGCAAGCTGGAGGCGGCTTCGTGGCCGGCCGTGCCGCGGCCGCGCGTCGAGGGCGGGCTGCTCGACGAGTTCGATGCCGGGCTGCCGTTCACGCTCACCGACGGGCAGAAGGCGGTCGGCGAGGAGATCGGCCGCGACCTGTCCACCCCGCACCCGATGCACCGGCTGCTGCAGGGTGAGGTGGGCGCGGGCAAAACCCTTGTGGCGCTTCGTGCCATGCTCCAGGTCGTGGACAACGGCGGCCAGGCGGCGCTGCTTGCCCCGACCGAAGTCCTTGCGGCGCAACACTTCCGGGGTATCCTGCGGCTGCTGCCGCTGGCCGAGCAGCATCGCGTGGTGCTGCTGACCGGTTCGCTCGGCGCGGCGGCGAAGCGCACCGCGCAGGGCGCCATCGCCAGCGGCGAGGCGAGCATCGTCATCGGCACGCACGCGCTGCTCTACGAGGGCGTGGACTTTCACGACCTGGGCATTATCGTCGTCGACGAGCAGCACCGTTTCGGGGTGGAGCAGCGCGACGCCTTGCGCGCCAAGGCCGAACAGCCGCCGCACGTGCTCGTCATGACGGCGACGCCGATCCCGCGGACCGTGGCGATGACGGTCTACGGCGACCTGGAGACGTCGACGCTGGCCCAGCTGCCCAGCGGCCGGTCGCCGATCGCGACGCACGTGGTACCCGCGGCGGAGAAACCGGCGTTCCTGGACCGGACGTGGCAGCGCATCGTCGAGGAGGTGGGCAAGGGGCACCAGGCCTACGTGGTGTGCCCGCGCATCGGCGACGGCGCGGCCGATGACGACGCCGGTGGTGGTGTGGAAAGCGACGACGATCGCCGCCCACCCATCGCCGTGCTTGAGGTGGCGCCGCTGGCCAGCGGCCCGCTGGCCGGGCTGCGCCTGGGTGTCCTGCACGGCCGGCTTCCCGGCGACGAAAAGGACGCCGTCATGCGCGAGTTCGCCGCCGGCAAACTCGACGTCCTGGTCGCCACAACGGTTATCGAGGTCGGTGTCGACGTGCCCAACGCCACCGTGATGGTCATCCTTGACGCTGAACGCTTCGGCATGTCGCAGCTGCATCAGCTGCGCGGCCGGGTGGGCCGGGGCGCGGCGCCGGGTTTGTGCCTTCTGGTCACTGAAGCTTCTGCGGGTACCCCCAGCAGAGAGCGACTTGACGCGGTGGCCTCGACCCTCGATGGTTTTCAGCTGGCCGAGCTGGACCTTGAACAGCGCAGGGAGGGGGATGTCCTTGGCGCGGCGCAGTCCGGGCGGCGGTCGCATCTGCGGTTGCTGTCGCTGCTCAAGGATCGGGAGATGATCGGTGAGGCGCGGGCCACGGCTGTCGACCTGCTGGACGGCGACCCTTCGCTGCAGGGGCATCCGCTGCTCGCCGATGCCGTCGCCAGGCTGGTAAATGAAGATCGCGCGGAGTACCTCCAGAAAGGCTGAGGGCACTCCGCGCGATCACTGTTGTTGGTAGGAAGATTGCGGGTTTAGCTGTCGGCGAGCTGGCGCAGTTTTACCATGCGTCGGCGGGCCATGAAGAAGATGAAGGCTCCCAATGCCGCCGCGCCGGTGCCGCCCGCGATCATTGTCGTGGTGCTGCTTCCGGTCTGCGGCAGGCCGCCACAGTTGGCCGGCTTGTTGTAGGCCACCGTTGCCGTGAAGGTGGAGTCGGCGAAGGTCACCGTCGCCTCCGTCTCGGAGCTGGGGCTCAGGTCGACCTTCTGGCTGTCGCCGCCATCCTTCAGCGTGACCGGCTTGGTCTGCGTGCCGTATTTGACGGTCGCCGTGGTCGCTTTGTGCTCGGCCGAGGTGGTCACGGTGACGCTGAAATTGGTGCAGTCGCCCTGGCCGACCGCTGCTTTCGCCGGCACGCACGTGCCCACCGGCTTGACCTTGCCGTCGGCGTCCTCCTCGACTTTGGCCTCGCCCTCCTTGGTCTTGTGCCAGGTGGCGTTGATGTAGAGCTTGGCTTCGGTGGTGGTCCCGGGAACGATCTGCACGCCCTTCAGCGAGGCGTTCTTTTCGAGCCAGACGCCTTCCTTGATTTCGGTGATGTCCCCGTCGGGGGTGGGATCCACCGTCTTGATCTTCATCAACGGGCTGTCGAAGTCCCCGTTCTTGACGGTCCAGGTGATCTTGTAGGTCCCATCTACCTGGCAGACAAACTCACCCTTGACCTCAGGGTGGTGGGCTTGCGCGGGGCTCGCGAGCACGAGCGCGCCGGCCATGCCGGCGGCGATGCTTCCAGCGAGTGCGAGGAGTCGTTTCATGGGCGGGTTCAAATCCGTTCTCCCCAGAGTTTGGTGGTGGCGGCCAAGTGGAAAAGTCGAGCGACGCCTGACCTTATGAAACCTGAACGAAGCTTGGAAATTGGACGGCGGCGCTGATACCGAATCGTTATCAAGTACGGTCGGAGCGTGACGAGAATCGTGTCCGGCCGCTACGGAGGGCGACGGCTGGTAACGCCCGAAGGTCAGCACACCCGGCCGACTTCCGATCGCGTCCGCGAGGCCCTCTTTTCCACATTGGACAGTCAGATGGAGCTGGAATCAGCCCGCGTACTGGACCTTTTCGCGGGCAGTGGTGCGATTGGACTGGAAGCCCTCTCCCGCGGCGCGGCACATGCCCTGTTTGTCGAGCACGACGCCCGCGCCGCAAAGGCGATCCGGGCCAACGTGTCGGCGTTAAGCGCCTCCGGCACCAAAATCGTCACAGGCAAGGTCGTCAATGTCCTGGGCTCGGGCAATCAGGGCGAGCCGTACGATCTCGTCTTCGCCGACCCACCCTATCCATTGACCGAACCCGAACTCGGGGCGGTGCTGCACGCCTTGGCCACCGGCGGCTGGCTCGCCCCGGACGCATGGGTCGTCGTCGAACGCTCAAGCCGCTCACCTGAGCCGCCGTGGGTGGAAGGGGTCACCGGCGAGCGCGGCCGGCGCTACGGCGAGACCACCCTTTGGTACGGTCGGGCCGCAACGAACGACGAAGGGCTCCAGTCATGAGGCGTGCTGTCTGTCCCGGCTCCTTCGATCCGGTCACCCGGGGACACCTGGACATCATCGGCCGGTCGGCGAAGCTGTTCGACGAGGTGATCGTCGCGGTGCTGATGAACCAGTCGAAGCAGGGCCTGTTCGACCTGGACGAGCGCCTGGAGATCCTGCGGCACACCACCAAGGAGGTGCCCAACGTCCGGGTCGAGTCGTTCCAGGGTCTGCTGGTCGACTTCTGCCGGGAGCAGGGGGCGCAGATCCTCATC
>DASUXL010000274.1:0-24610 GCA_036377915.1 Candidatus Limnocylindrales bacterium | reverse complement strand
AGCTGCGTCTCCGATCACCATCCGCACCTCGGTGCCCATCCAGCCGTGGCAGCCCACCAGCATCACCCTGCTCGGCGACGCCATCCACACCATGACCCCCGGCCAGGGGGTAGGCGCCAACACCGCCCTGCGCGACGCCGCCCTGCTCACCCGCCAGCTGTCACAGGTTGCCCAGCACGAGCTTGCGCTACTCGAAGCGATCGGCGAGTACGAGGCCGAGATGCGGGATTATGGCTTCCAGGCGGTCGACCTGGCGTTGAGAACGCTCCGGCAGGGCTTGGCCAGCAACCCGGTCGAGGTTTTCTTGAGCCGCAACTGGTTCCGGCTCTGCGGAGTCGCGGCTCCGCTGCGCCGCATGACATTCGGCGGCAGCTGGGCAAGGGTCAGCGCACCTCGCGGTTGGGAGCGGGCGGCAACGGGGCGTCAGGACGCAGCAGTCCGGCGTCGATGAGGTCGGTCCACAACTCGTTGGGCGGCAACGGTTCGGATTGCCATTGCGCGCTGCGTTCCACGTGTTCGGGTTTGCCGGCGCCGATCACCACCGAGGCGACGGCCGGATGCGCCCCGGCGAAGGCGAGTGCGGCCCGCGGCAGGGTGACGCCGTGCTCGCGGCACTTGGTGGCGATCGCCTGAGCCCGCCGCACGATCGCCTCGGGTGCAGCGCCGTACTCGTACGGACGGGAGGCGTCGGGCCACTCCACGGCGAGGATGCCGCTGTTGAAGACGCCCACATTGAGGACGCTGATCCCGCGCCGCTGGCACGCGGGCAGGATGTCGTCGAGCGCCGGCTGCTCCAGCAGGGTGTACCGGCCGGCCACCATCAGAGTGTCCACATCGGAGTCCGTGGCGAACTGGGCAAGGATGGCAGGATCCTTGGAGCCAAGGCCGATGGCGCCGACCACCCCCTGGCGGCGCAGCTCGTCAAGCGCGGGGTAGGCCTCGTCGAGCGCCCGCGCCGGATCGGGGCCCTCGTCGGGATCGTGCAGCAGCACGATGTCGACCCGCTCGGTGCCGAGGCGCTCCAGACTGGCGTGCAGGCTGCGGTTCACGCCGTCGGCGCTGAAGTCCCACACCCGCTTGTGCGTGGCCGGCACCGCGAAGCCATTGTCCAAATCGGATCCTGCCGCATCCGGCTGTTCCACGAGGATCCGCCCCACTTTGGTGGAGATGGCGTAGCCGTCGCGGGCATAGCCGGCCAGGGCGCGGCCGAGACGCCGCTCGGAAAGGCCGATCCCGTAGTGCGGGGCGGTGTCGAAGTAGCGGATGCCGGCGGCCCAGGCGGCGTGGACGGTGCGGGCCGCCCGGTCGTCATCGACCTCGCGGTACAGGTTGCCGATGGAGGCGGCGCCGAAGCCGAGCGTGGTCACGGCGACGGGGGACTTCCCAAGGGTGCGGGTCATGGATCCTCCTCTTGACTGGAGCCCGGCTCCGATGTTCGATATCGTAGATCCTATAGGATATCTGGACAACCCCGAGGTGGTAATGAAGGTCATAGACATGCGGGTGCACGACGTCCGCTTCCCCACATCCAGGACGCTCGACGGGTCGGACGCGATGAACCCGGACCCCGACTATTCGGCCGCCTACGTGGAGCTGATGACCGACGGCGCGGTCGACGGCTACGGGTTCACGTTCACCATCGGGCGCGGCAACGAGGTCTGCGCCGCCGCGATCGAGAGCCTGCGCCCCTTCGTGGCCGGGCACGGCATCGACCCGCTCGACCTGGGCGAGTTCGCCCGCCGCCTGACGCACGACTCGCAGCTGCGCTGGCTCGGCCCGGAGAAAGGGGTCGTGCACCTGGCGGCCGGTGCGGTCATCAACGCGGCGTGGGACCTGGCCGCCCGCACGGCCGGGCAGCCCCTGTGGCTGTACCTGACCGGCATGCCACCGGAGTCCATTGTGGACTGCGTGGACTGGCGCTACCTCACCGACGCCCTGACCCCCGCGGCAGCCACGGACCTGTTGCGGGACAAGCTCGCGGGCAAGGCCGGACGGGTCGAGCAGATCGCCGCGGACGGCTTCCCGGCGTACACCACCTCGCCGGGATGGCTCGGCTACGACGACGCCAAGGTGACCAGCCTTGCCCGCCAGGCGGCCGCCGACGGGTTCAAGATGATCAAGCTCAAGGTGGGTGCGGACCTCGCCGACGACCGGCGCCGGTTCGCCGCCGCCCGCCAGGCACTCGGGCCTGATTTCGCCATCGCGATCGACGCCAACCAGCGCTGGGATGTCGGCCAGGCGATCGAATGGGCTTCGGCCCTGGCCCGGTTCGACCCGTACTGGGTCGAGGAGCCGACCAGCCCCGACGACATCCTCGGCCACGCCGCCATCCGCACCGGCCTGCGCCCGATCCGGGTGGCCACCGGCGAGCACGTGCACAACCGGATCATGTTCAAGCAGCTGCTGCAGGCTGACGCGGTGGATGTGGTGCAGCTGGATGCCGCCCGGGTCGCCGGCGTCAACGAGAACCTCGCCATCCTGCTGCTGGCCGCCGCCTTCGGCAAGCCGGTGTGCCCGCACGCCGGTGGTGTCGGCCTGTGCGAGCTGGTGCAGCACCTGTCCTTCTTCGACTACACGTCGGTCTCCGCGAGCCTGGAGGGCCGCGCCATCGAATACGTGGACCACTTGCACGAGCATTTCGTAGATCCTGTACGAATCGAAAACGGGCGCTATGCGGCGCCCACCGCACCCGGCTTCTCCGCGCGGATGCGCTCGGAATCGCTGAGCCGCTTCGCTTTCCCGCACGGACAGGAGTGGGCGCATGGCTGAGTTCGAGGGCCTTGTCGCCGTCGTGACCGGTGGCGGTTCCGGCATCGGGGCCGCCTGCGCCGACCTGTTCGCCGCCCGCGGCGCCCGAGTGGCGGTCGTCGACCGCGATCCCGGTGGGCGCCACCTGCCGGTAGCCGCCGACGTCTCGTCCGCATTGGACAGTGTCATGGCGGAGGTGGCATCACGCCTGGGCGGCATCGACATTCTGGTCAACTGTGCCGGCATTTCTTCAGTGGGTACCGTTGAGGACGCCCCGGACGACGAATGGCACAGGTGCTTGGATGTCAACGTCGTCGGCGTCGCCAGAGCGTGCCGTGCCGCGATCCCGTTCCTGCGCAAGTCATCCGCGCCGGCGATCGTCAACATCTCCTCGATCGCCGCCGGTGCCGGAATTGTCAAGCGCGCGGTCTACTCCGCCACCAAGGGTGCGGTGCATGCGCTCACCCTGGCCATGGCGGCCGACCTTGTCACCGACGGCATCCGGGTCTGCGCGGTCGCGCCGGGCACGGTCGACACCCCGTGGGTGGCCCGCCTGCTCGCCAGCGCCGACGATCCGGCCCAGGAGCGCCGCAAGCTCGCCGCCCGCCAGCCCACCGGCCGCCTGGTCACCGCCGAGCAGGTCGCCGCCGCCGTCGCCTACCTCGCCTCGCCGGCCTCGGGCGCCACCACCGGAACGTCGCTGGCCGTCGACGGCGGCATGTCCGGCCTGCGCCTGGTGCGCTGAGTTACTCGAACGCCGCCAGGTGACGGGTCCGCGCCGCCACGAGGTGCGCCCGCATCGCCTCGGCGGCGGCGCCCGTGTCGCCGCGGACAATCGCCTGGGCAACTTTTTTGTGCTCGGCCACGGTGTTCCCGGTACCCATAGGAAAATAAAGGCGGTGAAGGTGAAGATGCGAATGCAGGCGCAGGATCGCCTCCTGCAACAGATGGCTGCCGCTGATCTCGGCGACGAGGTGGTGGAAGCGCTCGTCGAGTGCGGTGAACTCGGCGTGGCGCCGGTAGCCGTCGCCGCCCCGGACCGCCAGCTTCTCCGCCGCCTGCGCCGCGACCCGCTTGCGTTGGGCCGCTTCGGCATACCCGGCTGCCCGCGCGGCCGCCTCGGGTTCGAGCAGCAGCCGCATCTGGAACAGGTCCTCGAACTGGTCCCGGGTCAGCAGCGGTGAGGTGGTGTACCCCGACATCGGCCGCTTGACCACCAACCCCTCGGACTCCAGCCTGGCCAGCGCCTCCCGCACCGGGGTCGGCGAGACCTCGAGCGTGCGGGCCAGGCCGTCGATGCCGACCCGCTCCCCCGGCGCCAGGGCATGCTCCATGATCATGGTCTTGACCGACTCGTAGACGTCGTCGGTCAGCGTGACGCGCTGGGCGGGCCGGACCAGGCCGGTGATCGGTGACATAAGCACCTAGGATATGGGATATATGATTTCCGGGCGCTACTCGCGGCCGGTGCCGCGGTAGAGGTCGAGTTCGCCGTCAAGCTCGACGGCGAGGACCGTGGCGTGATCGTCCATATCGGACGCCGCGGGCGCTTCGATCCATTGCACGCCAGGCACCTCGCCGAGGCCACCGGTGACACGGTGGCCAAGTTCGGCGTCGCGGCCGACGACCCTCACCCGCTTGATCTGGCCGCGCAGCCCACGAACACCGATCACCTCGCGCGGAGTGTCAAAGCAGTACAGGAAAAGGGTGCGCCGGTCGGCCGACAGGGTGCTGGGGCCGTAGTGGTGTCCGGCGGGCAGCCCGGCAACGGTGCCGTAGACGGCCTCGGCGTGCTTGCCGATCCAGGCGCCGAGCCCTTCAAGCCGCTCGGCCTGCTCGGGTGTGATGGTGCCGTCGGCTTTCGGGCCGACGTCGAGCAGCAGGTTGCCACCCGCGCCGATGGTCTCGGCGAAGTAGCGCACCAGCTGGCGCACCGACTTCTGGTTGGTGTCGCCGGTCTGGTACCCCCAGGAGTCGTTGACGGTCAAGCAAAGTTCCCACGGCCCATCGGGCGGCGTGATCGGCACCCCCTGCTCCGGCGTCGCGTAGTCGCCTCGGGAAAGCATGCGCGCGTTGAGAATCGTCCGCGGGTTGGCGGTCAGGATCGCGTCGGCGAGCCGGTCGATGCCCCACTGCTCCTCCCCCCGCTCCCACTCCCCGTCGAACCACAGCAGATCCGGGCGGTAGCGCGCCATCAGCTCGGCGACCTGACCGTCGCGGTACTCAAGGAAACGTGCCCACGCCGCCGGGTCCTCCTGCCCCTCGGGCGGGGCGACAAGGTGGTGGTCGTTGACGTGCTGGGCCTTGCCGGTGCTGCGGATCGTCGCGTAGTCGGGGTGGTTCCAGTCGGAGTGCGAGTAGTAGAGGCCGACCTTCAAACCCTTGTCCCGCAACGCTTCGGCATAGGGGGCGAGCAGGTCCCGCCCGGTGTTGAGGTTGCCGTGGGCGGTGTCCCAGAGGGCATACCCGTCGTGGTGGCGGGCGGTCAGCACGGCATAGCGGGCTCCGGCGCGGGCGAACAGGTCGGCCCAGGACTTCGGGTCGTAGGCGGACGCGGTGAAGCCGTCGATCTGGCGCAGGTAGTCCTCGCGCGAGACCTGGCCGTTGTACATCGACCACGACTCGGGTACACCGTCGACGGCGTAGATGCCGTAATGGATGAAGATTCCGAGCTTGGCGTCGGGGAACCAGGATTGCATGGGCATTTCGACAGGCTAAGAGAAGAAGACCTGGTAGCGCGTGGGCCTGCCTCACCGTTACTGGTAATTTTTCACCGTGCCTGAGGGATCCGTCGCGTTGCGCCTGCACCACCCGCCAGTGGTCGTCAACGCCGGTGCGGCCGTGCACGGGATCACGGCCCGCCGGGAGTCATTCCTGCTGCCCGATCTCTGGCAGGCTCACCTCTATTCCTACTCCGGCGAGCTGACCCTCGGCGGCTTCACCCACCGGATCCGTCCCGGGCACGTCAGCCTGGTCCCGCCCGGCCAGGAGGTGACCTTCGACTATCGCGGGCGCTCCGAGCACCTCTACCTTCACCTGCGGCTCCCCCGGTCCGGGCAGGCTCAGTGGGTCCCGGTCGTGCAGGACGCCGCCGCCGGAGCCGAAGCCCTCGCCGGCATGTTCCGCTCCGCGATCGCCGCCGCACCCCGCCAGCCCGAGCAGGCCTCGGCCGAGGTCTGGGCGGCGCTGTGGCGCATCGCGCAACTCCCCCAGCCCGGCAGCGGCGCCGGGCACCTTGTCGTGCTGCGGGCGATCGAGTTCATCGAGGCGCGCCTCAACGAGCCGATCACCGTCCCGCAGGTCGCCCGCTTCGCCGACGTCTCGCACAACCACCTCACCCGCCTGTTCCGGGCCGAGACCGGTGACACGGTCGTCGCCTACCTTCGCCGCCGCCGCCTCGCCCGCGCCGAACACCTGCTGCGCCACAGCACGCTGCCGATTCCCACGGTCGCGGCCACCGTGGGAATCCCAGACCTGCAAGCCTTCAACAAGGCCTGCCACCGGGAGCTCGGCGCCTCGCCCCGCGCGATCCGCTCCGCATAGCTACCCTCGGTGGCTATGCCTGACGACGTAACCGATTATTACCGCGCTTTCCTGCGGACCCGCTCGTGGTATGCCGAGGGTATGAGCTGGACGGTGATCCAGCCGGGCAACTCGGCGGTCACCGAGGACGTGGTGCTGCGCCGCCTGCGGGCAAAGCGGGTCACCATCGGCGAGCGGAGTCCCGAGCCGCACTACGCGAAAGTGGCGTACCTCAAGCAGATCGGCGATGCGGTGGTGATGTACCAGCCGAACGGTTTCGAGGGCGCGCGTCACGAGGTGCTGCGCTGGCTCAGCGACGGCGCCCGCGTGCACAACGTCGACTGGACCATCAACGGCAACGGCAGCGTCAGCTACGCGGTGTACGGCAAGGTCCTGGTCTGGATGGACAAGAACGACCCGGACCGGCGCCTCGGCGAGCGGCCCGACCTCTTCGACGACGAGGACCTCGCGGAGCTGCGCGAGGCGCGCCGCCAGGTGGACGACGGGGAGGTGGTCTGGCCGGACTTCGACCCGATGGCGATGGCGCTCGTCGAGCGGCGCACCGGTGTCCGCCTCGACCTCGACTGGGTGGAGGGACTCGAAGAGGACGGTCCCTGTGTCGTCATTGGACACATCCCCGACGACCCGGCCCCGCGCGGCACGCTCGGCCGCATCGACCCCGACCTCGATGCGCGGCTGCGCGGCAGTCCGGCGACGGTCCGGCACGCCGCCCTGCTCCTGGTCGTACGAGCGATTGCCGAACGGTTCACCTGGAGCGATCCGCAGGCGGTGGACGCGAGTGTGACCGCTGTCGAGCAGGGTGAGCCGCTCGACCAGGAGACCCGCGTCCGCGTCTTCCGCTCCCGGGCCACCCGCGAAAACGGCGGTGAGCACAACGGCTCGGCCAGCCACGGGGTGTACCTGGCGACCTCCCCGGCGGACATGGGCGATCCGCTCGACGCCATCGGAGCGGCTTCCTATGCCCTGCCCGGCGAGTGGCCCGCGCTCCGCCGCGAGATCGACGCACTGCTGCGACGGCGGTAGGATCCCGCTGACGAGGCATTTCTCTATTTCGCTATATCGACTACCTACCCACGAGGAGGAGAGCGATGATCGTATGGAGAAGAGGCGCGGCATGGGTCACAGCGGCGACGCTGGTGATAGGCGGGTTGGTCGCGGCCCCCGCCGCCGCCGACCCGCGGCCCGAGCCGACACCAAACCCGTGGCAGATGCGGCACTGGCCGCAAACCCAGCCCTGGCAACGGATGCAGGCCGGACCCCGGCTCTTCGCGGTAGGCGCGCCACGACCGATCGATCTGCAGAACTTCGAACAGCCCGACACCATGACCTGGGACGACTATCGAACCATCCCCGGCACCAACTGGGCGGACCCGAACGTGCGCGGCTCGGTGCGCACCTTCAGGGGTGCGCTGGTCCTGGTCGACTACCCGAACCAGCCCTTCGTCATCACGCAGCCGGCCAACTCGAGCATCTACGGCAACCCGACGACGGTGCACGACGTCCCGCGGGCGCAGGTCCCCCAGTTCTATCGCGACTTCCTCAACACGCCGGGTGAACTCAACCGCGGGCACACCATCCACGAGTACTGGATGGAGGACTCCGGTGGCAGGTTCGGCATCGAGCTTGGCGCGTTCGGCGTGTACCAGATGCCGGCCAAGAACCACGAGTACGGGATCGATGGCGGCTTCCAGCGCGGCGCGGGCTGCCCGGCCGGCGACACGTGCCAGCGCAACATCCGCACCGACGCCCGCGCCGCCTTGGTCGCCGACGTCGGCGAGGAAGTGATTGCCCAGTACGACTTCATCTTCTACCTCAGCGCGGGGCAGGACGAGTCGTCGACCTGGCAGGAGTTCGGCGAGATGAAGTTCGCCAGCAAGGAACAGGTCAGCGACGAGTTCGGCCCGCCCGACCCGGCGCTGCCCAACTGGAACTACACCAGGTACATCGAGTGGTCCTCCTGGCAGGCGGCGGCGAACATCTGGCCGAACGCGGGCGGCGGCAGCTCGACCCAGGCCGAGAGTTCCGGGATGTCGGTCTACGCGCACGAGTTCAGCCACATCCTCGGCATCGGCGACAACTACAACAACCCGTACTCGATACCGGCTCGCCGCGCCTACAGCGGGCCCTTTGAGATGCTTGACCGCGGTACCTTCAACGGACCCGGCGGGCCGCACAGCCGGTGGCTCATCCCGGCCACGGCCGGAGCCTCCATGGGTGCGCAGCACATGCTCCGCAACAAGATCAAGCTGGGGATAGTCGACGAGCAGAACGTGCTGCGGCTCTCGCGCGACGCCCTGTCCGGCTCCGGTGTCGTTGTCGCCCGGGTCACGGCACGGGCCGTCCAACCCGGCGCGGCCGGGCTCAGCGGGGTGAACGTGATCCTTGACGGCGGGGACCGTAGCCCGGCATGCAACCCCAACGCCGATCCGCTGTGCGACGGTGGCGGCTACAACAACTACACCATCGAGGTCATCGACCGGATGGGCTTCGACTCGTTCACCCCCGACTCCGGCGTGCTTATGGCCAAGACGAAGGACCGCGACTCGGCGCCGTTCATCTGGACCGTCGACGCCAACCCCCAGGACATCGACCAGACGGACTTCGTGAAACCCGATGGCACACCCCAAAAAATGACCATCGGCGACTACCGGCAGCTCTCTGACGCGCTGTTCCACGCGGGCGTCGACTCCGGCAGCGAGTACGAATACGTCGACCAGGCCAACCGGCTGCACGTGTACGTACTCGACGTCCACCGGGACAACTCCGGGGTCCTGTCCTACACCGTCGCCGTGCGGTCCCTCGACGGTGCCGGCCCGCATCGGCGTGGCGTGGCCGTCGCCTCGACCTTCACCGTTCCGCCGCCGCCCAACGGCTGGACCAAGTGCATCATGCCCGTGCGCAACACCGGTCAGGCGGCAGCTGTCCCGCCCGGTCACCCGGAGGACGTGAGCGCATACGCCAACTCCGACGTCTACCGAGTCTCGGCGTCGACATCCAGCGCCGGTTGGACCACATTCGTGCCCGCGACCGTCGTTTCCGCCAAATCCGGCCAGACCGTGCCCGTGCAGGTCTACGCGAAACGCGCACCGGGCACCTCACCCGGTACCCAAATCCGGGTAACCGTTACCTCGGAGAGCGACCCCACCAAGACGACCACCGCAACCTGCCGCGTCCTCGGGAGGTCCCTGACCGAGTGACGATCGAACGCTTGTAGGCCCGAGGGCGACGTGACCGGACCGGTCCGTCGCCCTCCCCCATGAATCGGGACGCTTAGGTAATACGGATTACTGGCGGATTACCCCTTGACGAAGGTTCACTTCGACGTAATGATCGTGTCACGTCGGAGGCAATACGTATTAGCTGAGCTAGGGGAGCGCTATGGCAGCGACCAGGATTACGCAGCGCGAGGTAGCCCGCCTCGCGGGTGTGAGCCAGACCACGGTGTCCCTCGTGCTCAACAACCGGATCGAAGCGGCCGCGCGGATCCCGGCCGAGACCCGGGACCGCGTGCTCCAGATCATCCGCGAAACCGGGTACGTCGCCGACCCGCTCGCCCGCAGCCTCCTGCGCCGGCACAACCAGATCCTCGGCGTCTTCACCTACGAACCCGTCTTCCCCAAGGGCAGCGCCGACTTCTACCATCCGTTCCTGGTCGGCATCGAGGCGTGCGCCGAGGGCCTCGGCTGCGATCTGCTCCTGTTCACCAGTGCGCCGGTCACCGACGGTACCCGGCGCATCTTCCACGCGAACAACCGGCTCCGGCTGGCAGACGGCTGCGTCCTGCTCGGCCGTGAGATCCCCGCCGACGAGCTGGAACGGCTTGTCGCCGAAGGACACCCGTTCGTCTCGGTCGGCCGCCGCGATCCCGGTGCCAGCGGACCGGTCCCCTACGTCGGCGCCGACTACGCCACCGCCGCCGCCGAACTCACCCGCAGCGTCGTCGCCCACGGCCACCGGCGGGTGGCCTACGTCGGGTGGGGTGGTCCGGTCGAGTCCAGCGCCGACCGGTACCGCGGATATAGGTCTGTGATGCCGGATGGCCCGCACCTGACGATGGGGGGCGGGCTGCCCGCGGTGCTCGACGCCCTTGCCGCCAGTGGCGTGACCGCCGTGGTGTGCGAGGACCCGGACGACGCGGTCACCCTGATCGAGGCCGGCCTCGACCTTTCCCTTGTGGCGCTTGGTGAAGCGACCCGCCACGAGATCACCGGCTTGCGGATCCCCCGCCGTGAGATGGGCTTTCAGGCCGTGGAGGTCCTGGTCGACATCTTGCACGGCCCGGACGGCGGCGACCATCAGCGCCTGCTGCCGTGCGAACCAGTCCAAGGCAACACCCTGAAAGGAAGCAAGTGACACAGATGCGAGCCGATGTCCTCGTCGTCGGCGGTGGCCTTGGCGGCGTGGCGGCCGCCCTCGCCGCCGCGCGGGCGGGGCGCTCGGTCATCCTCACCGAGGAGTTCGACTGGCTTGGCGGCCAGCTCACGAGCCAGGCGGTACCCCCGGATGAGCACTCCTGGATCGAGCAGTTCGGTGCGACGGCGAGCTATCGGGCGCTGCGCGACGGCATCCGCGACTACTACCGGCGGCACCACCCGCTGACCGCGCGGTCGCGCGCATGGCGCGACCTCAACCCCGGCGCGGGATGGGTGAGCCGGCTGTGCCACGAGCCGAGGGTGGCGCTGGCCGTCATCGAGGAAATGCTTGCGCCGCATCGGGGTTCGGGCCGGCTGACCGTGCTCCAGCCCTACCGCCCGGTCGGCGCGGAGACCGACGGCGACCGGGTCACCGCGGTCACCGTGGCACACCGCGACTCCGGCGAAGTCATCGACCTGACCGCACCGTACATTGTGGACGCCACCGAAACGGGTGAGCTGCTTCCGCTGACCGGAGCCGAGTACGTCACCGGATTCGAGTCGCGCGAGGAGACCGGCGAGCCCAGTGCCCCCGCCGAGGCGCAGCCGCTGAACATGCAGGCGGTCTCGGTCTGCTTCGCGCTCGACCACGTGGACGGCGACCACACCATCGAAAAGCCCGCCGGATATGACTTCTGGCGCGATTACCAGCCGCCGTTCTGGGGCGACAAGCTCCTGTCCTGGCGCTCGCCGCACCCGCGCACGCTGGAGATGGTGGAGCGCAGCTTCACCCCCAACCCGGACGACGACCCGCTGGAGGTCAACGCCGATCAGCGGCTCAACCCGGGCGACGGCAACCTGTGGACGTTCCGGCGGATCGCGGCCCGGCGCAACTTCACCGAAGGCGCCTACGCCAGCGACATCACCCTCGTCAACTGGCCGATGATCGACTACTTCGAGGGGCCGGTCATCGACGTTCCGGACGCCGCAACGCATCTGGCGCGCGCCCGGGATCTGTCCTACTCGGTCCTGTACTGGATGCAGACCGAGGCCGGCTTCCCCGGCCTGCGGCTGCGCGGCGATGTCACCGGCAGCGCGGACGGTCTCGCGCAGGCGCCCTACATCAGGGAGTCGCGGCGCATCAAGGCCGAGTACACGGTCGTGGAGCAAGACCTGTCGCTGGCCGTGCGGCCGAAAGCGGCCCGCTACCACGACTCGGTCGGCGTGGGCATGTACCGCATCGACCTTCACCCCTCCACCGGAGGGGACAACTACATCGACGTCGGCTCCTGCCCCTTCGAAATCCCCTTGGGAGCCATGATTCCGCGCCGGTTGGAGAACCTGCTGCCGGGCGGGAAGAACATCGGCACGACCCACATCACCAACGGCAGCTACCGGCTGCACCCGGTGGAGTGGAACGTCGGCGAGGTAGCGGGGGAACTCGCCGACTTCTGCCTCGCGCGCGGGGTCCCGCCCCGCGCCGTGCGCAACGATCCCGGCCTGCTGGCCGACTTCCAGGACCGCCTCGTCGCGGCCGGCGTGCAACTGCGCTGGCCCGAGGTGGCGGGTTACTGACACAACGGAAAGAGACAGGAAAATGAAAGTGCGAGTACGCGACGGCCTGCGGCTTACCGCATTGGCGCTGGCCGGCGTCCTCGGGCTGGCTGCCTGCGGAGGCGGGGGCGAAACCCCTAAGAACGACGGCCCGGTCAGCCTTCGGATGACCATCTGGACCTCCAACGAAGCGCATCTCAAGCTGTTCAACGAGATCGCCGACGAATACAAGAAGAGCCACCCCAACGTCACTGAAATCAAGTTCGACCCGCTGGCGTTCGACAGCTACACCACCACGCTCACCACCCAGGTGGCCGGTGGCAACGCCCCCGACCTCGCCTGGGTCTTCGAGAACTCGGCACCGGACTTCGTTTCGTCCGGCGCGCTCGTGCCGCTCGACGAGACGCTGAAGAAGGTCGACGGGTACGGGTACGACGACCTCACCCCGGCGACACTCTCGTTGTGGCAGAAGGACAGCAAGCTGTTCGCCTACCCGTTCTCGACCTCGCCGTTCGGCGTGTTCGTCAACAACGACCTGCTCAAGCAGGCGGGGCAGAAGACCCCTGCCGAGCTGATCGCGGCCGGGCAGTGGAACTGGGACACCGCACTGGCCGCCGCGAGCGCGGTCAACGCCAAGACGGGCAAGGCCGGGCTGGTCGTCCGGGACTGGGACTACAAGGCCTGGGACAACCTGTCCACCTTCTTCACCGGCTGGGGTGCCAAGGCGTGGAGCGCCGACGGCAAGTCGTGCGGGTTCACCTCGCCGGAGATGGTCTCCGCGATGACCGCCCTGCACAACGCCATCTTCACCGGCAAGGCTCTGCCCGGACCCGGTACCACGGCGGACTTCTTCGCCGGCGACGCCTCGATGACGATCACCCAAATCTCGCGGGCCTCGCTGCTCAAGGACGGCGGCTTCGGCTGGGACCTGGTCCCGCTGCCAGCCGGGCCCAAGGGCGAGTACTCCGTCGTCGGCCAGGCCGGGCTCGGGGTTCTGAAGCAGGGCAAGAACACCGCGGCCGCCGCGGACTTCCTCGCCTTCTTCACCAACCCCGCCAACTCGGCCAAGCTCGCGCAGTACTTCCCGCCGCCGCGCAAGGCGCTGCTGACCGCGGACACCCTGGCGAAGACCAACCCGAAGCTGAGCCCGGCGCAGCTGCAGAGCGTCGTCATCGACGGCATCGGCAACGGCGTGGTCAAGCCCAACCACACCGGCAACGCCGAACTCAGCCAGCAGGTGCGGGCTGCGCTCGACCCGCTGTGGAAGGCGGACGCCAACGTCAAGTCGGTCCTTGACGGCGTGTGCGGCAAGATCCAGCCCTTGCTGGCCAAGTAAATGTCTGCGCCTCTGGATAGGGTGGCGGCCCGGCGGTCCTGGTGGACCGCCGGGCGGCGCGACCAGCTGGTCGGGTACCTGTTCATCACGCCCCAGCTGATCGGCAGCGCGATCTTCGTGATCCTGCCGCTGATCCTGGTGGTCTGGTACAGCCTGCACGAGTGGAACGTGCTGGCCGGAACCTTCGAATTCGTTGGTGCCGACAACTACCAGGCGCTGGCCGGCGACACGAACCTGGCGCCGGTGTTGCGGGCGACCGGTTTCTTCTCGGTCGGGCTCGTGGTGCTCAACCTGTCCGTGGCGCTGGCTCTGGCGGTGCTGCTCAACCAGAGGCTGCGCGGGACCGTGGTGTTCCGCACGCTCTTCTTCTCCCCGGTCGTCGTGTCGCTGGTCGCCTGGACCATCGTCTGGGGATTCCTGTTGCAGGACAACGGCGGCGTCAACGGCGTGCTGGACGCCGCCGGCATCGACGGCCCGAACTGGCTGCGAGGCGAGGCCACCGCGACGATTTCGGTCATCGTCGTGCAGGTCTTCAAGAACGTCGGTCTCAATATGGTGCTTTTCCTTGCGGCTCTTCAGGGGGTACCGGGAGAGCTCTATGAGGCAGCGGAAGTTGACGGTGCGGGCCGGTGGCGCCAGTTCTGGCGCATCACGGTTCCCCTGATCAGCCCGACCATCCTGCTCACCTCGATCATCACGGTGATCGGGTCGTTGCAGGTCTTCGCGCAGATCGCGGTGCTGACGCAGGGCGGGCCGGGCACGTCGACCACCGTGCTCGTGTACTACCTGTACCAGCAGAGCTTCCAGTTCCACCACTTCGGTTACGGGTCAACGCTTTCCATCCTGCTGTTCGCCATCGTGCTGGTGCTGACGGTGGTGCAGTGGCAGATGCGCAAGAGGTGGGTGTTCCATGAGTCGTAAGCTTTCGGTGCGGGCCAAGCTGTTCCTCTACGGCGCGCTGCTGATCGCGGCGATCCCGTTCGTCTTCCCGACCTGGTGGATGGTCACCTCGTCGTTCAAGCCGATCGCCGACATCTTCTCCTTCCCGCCCTCGCTGCTGCCGGGCAACCCGCGCCTTGACGCCTACCGCCAGGTCTTCGAGCTGCAACCCTTTGCCCGGCAGTACTTCAACAGCATGTACATCGCGCTCGTGGTGACGCTGGGAACCCTTGTCGTGTCGTCGATGGCGGGCTATGCGTTCGCCCGGATCCGGTTCCGGGGACAGAACATTCTGTTCCTCGTGGTGCTCGCCGGCCTGCTGATCCCGAGCGAGGTCACCATAGTTCCGCTCTTCCGGATGTTCTTCGAACTCGGTCTGGTGGACACGCACTGGCCGCTCATCCTCGTACCCATCCTCGGCGCCCCAAGCGTTCTGGCAACCTTCATCATGCGCCAGTTCTTCCTGGGCCTGCCCGGAGAGCTGGAGGAGGCCGCGCGGGTCGATGGGCTGGGCCGGTTCGCGACGTTCCTGCGGATCGCGCTGCCGCTGTCCAAGCCGGCCGTTGGCGCGGTCGCCATCTTCACCTTCCTGCACAGCTGGAACCTTTATCTTGAGCCGATCGTCTTCCTCTCCACCCCGGAGAAGTTCACGCTGCCGCAGGCACTGACCCAGTTCGTCGACGCCTACGGCGGTCCGATGTGGAACGTCCAGCTGGCGGCGGCGTCGATGACCGCGCTGCCGGTGCTCGTCGTGTTCATCATCGCGCAGAAGCAGTTTGTGGAAGGCTTGGCGCACACCGGGTTGAAGGGCTAGCCTGATGCCGGTCGGGATTGACATCGGGGGGACCAAGATCGCGGCGGTGCTGGTGGCACCGGACGGCACGGTCGCCAAAAGCGCCGAAACCCCGACGCCTCAAGGCCCCCGGGCAGTCCTGGACGCGGCCGCAGCCCTCGCCATGCCCCTGCTGGGTTCTGCACCCAAAGACGCGGTGGGTGTCGGCACCGCCGGGACGGTCGACCCGCGCGACGGCTCGATCCGTTACGCCACGGACAGCATCCCCGGCTGGACCGGTACCCGGGTGGCGGGCGAGCTGGCCGCCCGCCTCGGCCGCCCGGTCGTGGTGGACAACGATGTCAACGCCGCCGCCCTCGGGGAGTCCTGGGCCGGTGCCGGTCGCGGTCACCGCGACCTCCTGCTCGTCGCGATCGGGACCGGTCTGGGTGCCGGGCTCATTAGGGGTGGCCGGATCGAGCGGGGCAGCCGGGGCGCCGCGGGCGAGATCGCCCACCTGCCGACGCCGGGCGCCGAGCATCTGCGGTGCGGCTGCGGCCGCTTTGGCCACCTTGAGTCCCTCGCCTCCGGGACAGGCCTGGCCAACGCCTACCGCCTCGCCTCCCCCCACTCCCCCCACTCCGCCCCCTCCGGGCAGGAAGCGGTGAGTGGGCGGGGGGTGGCGGCGTTGGCGGCGCAAGGCGATCCGGTTGCGCGGGAGGTGGTCGCGGCGGCCGGGACCGCGCTCGGCCGGGCACTGGCCGGGCTCGTCGCGCTGCTCGACCCGGCGGTCGTCGTCCTCGCCGGCGGGGCGTCACCGTCCCTTCTGGACAGTGTGCAGACCGCCTACGAAGACGAATTGTTGCCCGCCTGGGCACACGTACCGCTGCTGCCGGCGACCCTCGGCCCCGCCGCGGTCGCCGTCGGCGCCGCCCGCCTCGCCTGGGAGGCATCATGAACCGGCTTGAGCGGTTGCGCGGCGGGCTGGTCGTGTCGTGCCAGCCGCTGCCCGATATCGCCGACGATCCCATGCGCGACCCCTATGTACAGGCCCGGGTCGCGGCCGCCGCCGTGATGGGTGGGGCGGTGGGCATCCGCGCAGCGGGCGAACCCGACATCGCCGCGATCAGCTCCAGCGTCGACGTCCCGGTCATCGGGCTGGTAAAGGTGGGCAGCGCCGGGGTCTTCATCACGCCCACCGCGGAGCACGCGCTCGCCGTGGCACGGGCCGGCGCGGACATCGTCGCCGTCGACGCCACCATGCGCGAACGCCCGGACGGGCGGCGGTTCGCCGACACCGTCAACGCCGTGCACACCCACACCACCGCGTCGGTGCTCGCCGACGTGTCCACTGTGGACGAAGGCTTGGCCGCCGCCGAAGCCGGGGCCGACGCGCTCGCCACGACGCTGTCCGGATACACCCCGGGCAGCCCCGCCTCCGACCAACCCGACATCGACCTGTTGGCCCGGCTCGCCGCGGCCACGGACCTGCCGGTGATCGCCGAAGGCCGCTACCGCACCCCGGAGCACATCCGGGCGGCGTTCGCGGCCGGAGCCCACGCGGTGGTGATGGGTAACGCCATCACCTCCCCATTGTGGATCACCAGGCATCTGGTCCCAGCAACACCGTCCTCTATCCGTACCACGTAAGGAAAGCAACCGTGCGACGCCGATCATTGCTCGCCGCCGGAGCCGGTGGAATCGCCGCTCTTGCCATTGGACACCCCGCCTACGCCCAACCCAAGGGCACCCGGATCGCCTTGGTACCCCTGGACGACCGGCCCGTCAACACCTACTGCCCCGAGATGACCGCCGCCTCCGCCGGGGTCGCGCTGGAACTGCCGCCACGCGCCCTGCTCGGCCGGTTCTTCACCCCCGGCAATAGTGCCGCCGTCGCGGACTGGCTGCGTGGCCTGCCGGCGCTGGACGGCTATGTGATTTCGGTGAGCATGCTCGCCTACGGCGGACTCATCGCCTCCCGCACCGCGACCGCGACCATCGAACAGGCGCGGTCCAATGTGGAGTCGATCCGCGATCTGCGGGCGGCCCGGCCGGACGCCGTCATCGAGGTGCACGACACGATCCAGCGGCTCGCGCTGACCTCGACGGGTACCCCCTTGGATGCCTATATCACCAAACTGTCGGACTGGGCCAAACTCTACGACCAGGTGGAAAACCTTGGCATGGAAGAGCTTCGGCCGCAGCTGGACGCGGTCCGGGCGTCCATTCCGGACACTGTGGTCGAGGAGTACCTGGCGGCGCGGGCGCGCAATCATCAGATCAACCGTCTCATGATCGAATGGGTTGCCGACGGTACCATCAGCCACCTAGTACTGTCCGAGGACGACACCGCGCCGGTGGGCCTGGCCCGAGCCGAGCGCGTGCAGCTTGAGGCCCTCGCGGCCCAGCTCGGCGTCACCGACCGGGTCGAGATCTTCCCGGGCGCGGACGAGGTCGACGCGCTGCTCGTCGCGCGGGTCATCGCCGCAGGCACGGCGCCGACCTATCGGGTGGAGTACGCGGGCGTGTCGGGCGAGGGCTGGACCGCCGCGCTGGAGGGCGTCCCGTTCGCCGAGAACATCCGCCGCCATGTGAAGTCGATCGGCGGCAAGGTCGTCGCGGGCGACGGCGGCGCCGACATAGTCCTCGCGGTCAACACGCCGTCCGCGGTCGCCGCCAACCGCGCCGCCGACCTGGATGCGTTCGTGGCCCGGATCGGGGCGCTGCGCGCGTCGGGTCAGGACGTCATCGTCGTCGACCCGCTGATCGTGAACAAGGCCGACCATGAGCTCGTGGCCCGCATGGAGGCCCGGCTCGATCTGGCCTCGCTGCTGTCCTACAGCGGATGGAACACCGGCGGCAACGCGCTCGGCCTGGCGCTCAGCCACGGCACGGCGCGCTGGGCTTACCTGTCGCGCTCAACCGCGGGCTTCGGCGTGCCCGAGTTCCTGGCGCCCGCCCGCGCCCACGCCTCGTACCTGTTGTACCGGTTCGTCAAGGACGACCCGTGGAAGAACCTCATCCAGGTCGAGGCCTATGCGCACGCGCGTGCGCAGGGCTGGAACCCGTTGGCGCTCACCGCCGAGCAGAAGGTCTACTTCGACGGCTGGGTTGCCGAGCGCCTGGAACCGTTGACCCGGCAGTACTTCGCGAGCAACTTCGCCGGACACCAGCTGGTGCTCGGGCGTCGCGGCGCGGAGACCTTCAAGGCGCGTCTGACCACTCTTGACAGCGTGAAGGTGGAGCTGCCCTGGGATCGCCTGTTCGAGGTCACCCTTGAACCGAAGGTCGCCCTCTCCGTGTGACGCGATCGGCGTTGCCGGCCCCGGCCGTGTCACATCCGTGGCGGCCGGGGCCCTGCGTTCACCGCCTGTAGGCATAGTTGTTACCTTACGAATTCGCCGGTCATTGTGTACGCTCCAGGGAATCTGCTGGGCCGATGTCGTCCCTCCAAACTCATGATCACTGCCGCGCTGGCACATGACGTTTATCAGGAGCCCGACACGTGACATTCTCCGCTGCCCCGTACGCTCAGGGTCTCTACGACCCGGCTAACGAACACGACGCCTGTGGTGTCGCCTTCGTCGTGGATGCACGCGGCCGACGCTCGCACACGATTATCGAGGCGGGCTTGACCGCGCTGCGCAATCTTGAACACCGTGGCGCCGCGGGCTGCGAGGTCAACTCCGGTGACGGCGCGGGAATTCTGGTGCAGGTACCGCACGAATTCCTTCGCGCGGTCACCGACTTCCCCTTGCCGGAGCCGACCGCGTCCGGTGAGCCGACCTATGCCGTGGGCAATGCCTTCCTTCCCGCGGACACCAGCCAACGGGCCCGTGCCATCGAGGTGATCGAGCGGATCATCTCCGAGGAAGGCGTCAAGCTCCTGGGTTGGCGTGACCTGCCCATCGACGCGCAAGGCGCCGACCTCGGCCCGAGCGCTCGCTCCGTGCAACCGCACTTCGCCCAGCTGTTCATCTCGGGTGGGTCCGGCCTCGCGCTGGAGCGGCTGGCGTTCGTGGTACGGCGCCGGGTCGAGCGGGAGACCCGCGAGCGCGGGGTCGACGTCTATTTCTCCTCATTGTCCGCCCGCACGGTGGTCTACAAGGGGATGCTGACCACCGCTCAGCTCCCGGCGTTCTTCCCCGACCTGTCCGACCCGCGGCTGGTGAGCGCGATCGCGTTGGTGCACAGCCGGTTCTCCACCAACACCTTCCCGAGCTGGCCGCTGGCGCATCCGTACCGCTACATCGCCCACAACGGTGAGATCAACACCCTCAACGGCAACCGGAACTGGATGCGTGCGCGGGAGGCGCTGCTTGAAAGCGACCTGATTCCCGGTGATCTCAGGCGCCTGTTCCCGATCTGCACACCGGCGGCGAGCGACTCCGCGAGCTTCGACGAAGTCCTCGAACTGCTGCACCTGGGCGGCCGTTCGCTGGCGCACGCGGTACTCATGATGATCCCGGAAGCCTGGGAGAACAACACCACGATGGACCCGGCGCGGCGCGCCTTCTACGAGTTCCACGCCTCGGTGATGGAGCCCTGGGACGGTCCGGCCTGCATCGCGTTCACAGACGGGACCCGCATCGGTGCCGTCCTCGACCGCAACGGTCTGCGTCCGGCCAGGTGGTGGCGCACCAGCGGCGACATCGTGGTATTCGCCAGCGAGGCCGGTGTCCTCGACCTCGACCCGGCCACGGTCGTCGCGAAAGGACGGCTGCAACCAGGCCGGATGTTCCTCGTGGATACCGCCGCCGGGCGCATCATCGACGACGAGGAGATCAAGTCCGAGCTCGCCGCCGAGCATCCGTACACCGACTGGCTGCACACCGGCCTGGTGCGCCTGTCCGAGCTGCCCGACCGGGAGCACATCACCTATGGCCACGAGGCGGTGCTGCGCCGCCAGCTCACGTTCGGCTACACCGAGGAGGAGCTACGGGTCCTGGTCGCCCCGGCGGCCCGCCACGGCGCCGAGCCGATCGGATCGATGGGCACGGACACCCCCATCGCGGTGCTGTCCGAGCGTCCACGGCTGCTGTTCGACTACTTCAGTCAGTTGTTCGCGCAGGTGACCAACCCGCCGCTGGACGCGATCCGGGAAGAGATCGTCACCTCGGTCGGCAGCACGATCGGGCCGGAGCAGAACCTGCTCGCACCGTCTGCGGCGTCCTGCCGTCAGATCGTCCTGCCGTTCCCTGTGCTGGACAACGACGAGCTCGCCAAGCTGATCCACATCGACGATGACGGCGATATGCCTGGATTCAAGGCGATCACCGTCTCGGGCCTTTATCGGGTACGCGATGGAAGTGAAGGTCTTAAGGCTCGGTTGATCGAGATCTGCCGTCACATCTCCGAGGCCATCGAGGACGGCGTGCGGCTGGTCGTGCTTTCCGATCGCGACTCCACCGCTGACCTGGCGCCGATCCCGTCGCTGCTGCTCACCGCCTGCGTGCACCATCACCTCATCCGCGAACAGACCCGCACCATGGTGGGGTTGGTGACCGAGGCCGGCGACGCTCGCGAGGTGCACCATATGGCACTGTTGCTGGGCTATGGCGCCGGTGCCGTGAACCCGTACCTGGCCTTCGAGTCCATCGAGGACATGATCGCCTCTGGCGCGATCGCTGACACGGACCCGTACAAGGCCGTGAGGAACTACGTCAAGGCCATGGGCAAGGGTGTGCTGAAGGTGATGTCCAAGATGGGCATCTCCACGGTCGCCTCCTACATCGGCGCGCAGGTCTTCGAAGCGGTCGGCCTGTCCGACGATCTCGTCGAGCGGTACTTCACCGGGACATCGAGCAAGCTCGGCGGGATCGGGCTCGATGAGATCCATGCGGAGGTCGCCGCGCGTCATTCGCGTGCCTGGCAGGCAAATGCCGCTCGCACCGCACACCGCAGGCTTGAGACGGGCGGGGAGTATCAGTGGCGACGCGAGGGCGAACTGCACCTGTTCAACCCTGAGACGGTGTTCCTGCTGCAGCATTCGACCCGCACCCGGCAGTTCGAGGTGTTCGGCAAGTACACCGCCGCTGTGGACTCCATGTCCCGCAAGGCGGCGACCCTGCGCGGCCTGTTCGAGCTGAAGACCGGCGCCCGCCCACCGGTACCGATCGACGAGGTCGAGTCCGTCGAGAGCATCGTCACGCGGTTCTCCACCGGCGCGATGTCCTACGGTTCCATCTCCGCCGAGGCGCACGAGACGCTCGCGATCGCGATGAACTCGATCGGTGCCAGGTCCAACACCGGCGAGGGCGGCGAGGACGTCGATCGGCTCTACGATCCCACTCGACGCAGCGCCGTCAAACAGGTCGCCAGTGGACGCTTCGGGGTCACCAGCGAGTACCTGGTCAACGCCGACGACATCCAGATCAAGATGGCGCAAGGCGCCAAGCCCGGTGAGGGCGGCCAGTTGCCCGGGTACAAGATCTACCCGTGGGTGGCCCGCACGCGGCACTCCACACCGGGAGTCGGCCTGATCTCCCCACCGCCGCACCACGACATCTACTCCATCGAAGACCTGGCCCAGCTGATCCACGATCTGAAGAACGCCAACGACCGGGCTCGGGTCCACGTCAAGCTGGTCGCCGAGGTCGGTGTGGGGACGGTCGCGGCGGGGGTCAGCAAGGCACACGCCGACGTGGTCCTCATCTCCGGGCACGACGGCGGGACCGGTGCGTCGCCGTTGACCTCGCTCAAGCACGCCGGAGCGCCGTGGGAGATGGGCCTCGCCGAGACTCAGCAGACCTTGCTCCTCAACGGATTGCGCGACCGGATCGTGGTGCAGGTCGACGGCCAGCTCAAGACCGGTCGTGACGTCGTCATCGCGGCGCTGCTGGGCGCGGAGGAGTTCGGCTTCGCGACCGCGCCACTGGTAGTGTCGGGCTGCATCATGATGCGCGTGTGTCACCTTGACACCTGCCCGGTCGGCGTGGCCACGCAGAACCCGGAGCTGCGCAAGAGGTTCAACGGCAAGCCGGAGTTCGTGGTCACCTTCTTCCAGTACATCGCCGAGGAAGTGCGGCAATACCTCGCCGAGCTCGGGTTCCGCAGTCTCAACGAGGCGATCGGACACGCCGAGATGCTGGACACCCGCCCGGCCATCGACCACTGGAAGGCCGCCGGCCTTGACCTGTCGCCGATCCTCGCGATGCCCGAACTCCCCGATGGGACGTCGCGGCACCAGATCGTCGGTCAGGATCACGGCCTGGACCGGGCGCTTGACAACACGCTGATCCGACTGGCCGAGGACGCGCTCACCGACGGGCAGCCGGTCCGGATCGAGCTGCCGGTGCGCAACGTCAACCGGACCGTGGGGACCCTGCTCGGCTCGCGGGTGACGCGCGCGTTCGGTGGCAAGGGCCTGCCCGACGACACCATCGAGATCGTGCTCACCGGCACCGCGGGCCAGTCCTTCGGAGCGTTTCTTCCACCCGGGGTCACGCTCCGGTTGTACGGCGACGCCAACGACTACGTCGGCAAAGGGCTGTCCGGCGGGCGAGTCATCGTCCGTCCACATGAGAGCGCGGCGTTCGCTGCCGAGGAGAACATCATCGCCGGCAACACCATCCTCTATGGGGCGACGTCGGGTGAGCTGTTCCTCCGTGGCCGGGTGGGCGAGCGGTTCTGCGTCCGCAACTCCGGTGCGGTCGCGGTTGTCGAAGGCGTCGGTGACCACGGGTGCGAGTACATGACCGGCGGACGCGTGGCCGTGCTCGGCCCGACCGGGCGGAACTTCGCCGCCGGTATGTCCGGCGGGGTAGCGCATGTGCTGAATCTTGACCATTCGCTGGTCAACACCGAGATGGTCGACATCGAGCCATTGTCCGTGGAGGATGCCGTCGAACTGCGGGCGATCGTGGAGCGCCACCATGCCGAGACCGGTTCGGTGGTGGCCGAGGCCATCCTCGCCGACTGGCCGCGACACTCGGAAGCGTTCTCGACGATCATGCCCCGTGACTACAAACTTGTCCTGCAGGCAAGCCGGTTGGCCGAACTGTCCGGTCGTGACGTGGATGAGGCGATCATGGAGGCGGCTCGTGGCTGACCCCACTGGATTCATGAAGAACAGCCGCGAGCTGCCCAAGCGGCGCCCGGTGGAGGTCCGCATCTCCGACTGGCGCGAGGTCTACCAGCAGTTCGCGCCCGACAAGATCCAGACCCAGGCGAGCCGCTGCATGGACTGCGGGATCCCGTTCTGCCACAACGGTTGTCCGCTCGGGAACCTGATTCCGGAGTGGAACGACCTGGTGCGTACCGACAGCTGGCGCGCCGCCATCGACCGGCTGCACGCGACCAACAACTTTCCGGAGTTCACCGGGCGGCTCTGCCCCGCCCCGTGCGAAGCCGCCTGCGTGCTCGGCATCAACTCGGACGCGGTCACCATCAAGCAGGTCGAGGTCGAGATCATCGACCGAGCTTGGGCCGAGGGCTGGGTCGCTCCGCAGCTTCCGGCGCAGCTCACCGGGGAAAAGGTCGCGGTGATCGGCTCCGGCCCCGCCGGACTGGCCGCCGCCCAGCAGCTCACCCGCGCCGGCCACGAGGTGACCGTGTACGAATCCGCCGACCGGATCGGCGGGCTGCTGCGCTATGGCATCCCGGAATTCAAGATGGAGAAGCGGCACCTCGACCGGCGGCTGGCGCAGATGGAGGCCGAAGGCACCCGGTTCGTCACCGGCGTCCACGTCGGCACCGACCTGTCCGTCGAGCAACTGCGTTCGGACTTCGACGCGGTCGTGATCGCCACAGGGGCAACGGTTCCGCGTGACCTTCCGGTGCCGGGCCGCGAGCTGACAGGTATCTATTCGGCAATGGAATATCTGGTACCGGCCAACCGGGTGCAGCTCGGCGATCTGGACTCGTCGCCGATCGACGCGGCAGGAAAGCAAGTCGTGATCATCGGTGGTGGTGACACCGGAGCCGATTGCCTCGGGACAGCCCACCGCCAGGGCGCCAGGAGCGTTACGCAGCTTGAGATCATGCCGCAGCCGGCCGACCTGCGCCCCGGCTCGACCCCGTGGCCGATGTGGCCGTTGATCCACCGCACCTCCAGCGCCCACGAGGAGGGCGGCGAGCGAATGTTCGCCGTCAACACCGAGAGGTTTGTGGGCGACGAGAACGGCAACGTGCGGGCGCTCGCGCTGCACGACGTCCAGATGGTCGACGGCAGATTCTCCAAAATCGACGGTACAGAACGCGAGATCCCGGCCGACCTGGTACTCCTGGCGATGGGCTTCGTGTCCACCGGTGGCACTGGTGGCCCAGGCAAGGGCGGCTTCTTGGACACGCTCGGCGTCGAGGTCGATCCGCGCGGTCGTGCGATCCGCGACGCAGGCTGGAAGTCCACAGCGGACGGCGTGTTCA
>DASUXL010000273.1:0-11322 GCA_036377915.1 Candidatus Limnocylindrales bacterium | reverse complement strand
CATCGAGCAGTGCCTGCACCCCGGGCGGCGTGTAGTCGCCCATGCGGACAAGGAAATCCGGCATGAGGAATCTCGGCAGGTACACTCCGCCCGCGAACATGACCAGCATGAACACCAGAAGCGAGATGCCATTTGCCGCTCGCGCGTTGGGTGCCAGCGCGGCGACGAGCAGACCGACTCCCAGCAGGGCGGCAAAGCCGACCAGAAAAGCCACGGCGAACCCGATCGGGTTGCGGGGCAAGGGGACGTCGAGCACCAGCCAGGAGGTGAGGATCAGCAGCGCCGCCGATGCGACTGCCGCGCTCAACGCGACGATGAGCTGCGCCACGAGCACTGACGCGGGGTGTACCGGTGTGGTGGACATCCGGCGCAGGATGCCGTTTTCCCGGTACGTGGCGATCACGCCCGGGATGTATTGCAGGCCAAGGACTGCCAGGCCCATCACCAGCGCCGTCGGCGCCCAGGCATCCACGAACCGCGCGCCCTGATACTCCGCCGATGGCTCCCGCAGCGCGGGGACGGCGCCGAGCAGAAGCAGCAGGGCGGTCGGGAACAGCAGCGCGAAGATTGACGCCATCGGCTCGCGCAGGAACAGCTTCCCCTCCACCACGGTGGTTTTCAAAAGTGCTGACATCGAAGTGTCCTCTCTAGGGGTCACCGGTCGAGCGTGCGGCCGGTGAGCGTGACGAAAGCGTCGTCCAGACTGGCCTGCTCGATGCGCAGATCCTGGGCGATGATCTGATGGCGAGCCAGCACCGAGGTCACCTCGTGCAGCAAGTTCCCGGTACCGGTGACCACCACCTGGTCCCCACGACGCCGCACGTCGGTCACCTCGGGCAGGTCGGCCAGCAACCCTTCGTCGAGCGGGATGGAAGGCCGGAACATCACCCGCTGCTGCGCCGACGCCCGCGCGACCAGACCCGCCGGGGTGTCGAGGGCGACGATCCGGCCCGAGTCGATCAGCGCTACCCTGTCGCACAGCCGCTCGGCCTCGTCCATGAAGTGCGTCACCAGCACGATCGTCACGCCCGAGTCCCGGACCTGTTCGATCAGCTCCCACGTGTCCCGCCGTGCCTGCGGGTCGAGCCCGGTGGTCAGCTCATCGAGCACCGCGATCGTGGGGCCGCCGACCAGCGCCAGCGCGATCGACAGCCGCTGCTTCTGGCCACCGGACAGCTTCGCGAACGGGGTGTTTCGCTTGTCGGCAAGGCCAAGGATCTCGAGCAACCGGCTCCAGTCAGCCGGTTGGCGGTAATACGAGCTGTACAGGTCAAGCGCCTCCCAGACCTTGAGCCGGTTGGGCAGGTTACTCTCCTGAAGCTGTACCCCCAGCCGTTGTCTCAGCTCGGCGCGGTCACGTTGCGGATTGAGACCCAGCACGGCGATCGACCCCCGGTCGGGTGTGCGCAGCCCTTCGACGCACTCCACGGTCGTCGTCTTGCCCGCGCCGTTGGGCCCGAGGATCCCGAAGATCTCCCCGGCTTCCACGGCGAACGAGATGTCGTCCACCGCAACCGTGTCGCCATAACGCTTGTGAAGGTTCGTCACTTCAATGATTGCCACGCATCGAGCATCGAGGAGCCGGCCACCTTGGACATCCCCTGGCGGGCGATCGATTGACGGACTCGTGAATCAACCGATCGGTGGAGCAGAAGTTTCGAAGGAGTCACGCCGCCTGGAGCGGGGACGGTACCTCCTGTGTGGTCACCGCGATGGTCACCGGTGAGGTGGCGCGGAAAAGCCGCACGCCGCGAAGCTCGCTCCCCGCAACGATCTGGTCGGTGGCATAACACGTGATCCGCCAGGTGGCCCCGACGGGCATGGCGCTTCGGGAATGGTCGTACAGGTCCGTCGACTGCTGCGACTCCGCGTTCTCGGTGTAGTGGCAGGTCTTGGCCACACCGCCACACAACCCGACAAACGCCATATCACACGCCGTGGCGCGGTCGCGATCCGTCGAAGCCGCGGGGACCAGGACGAGCCACATCTGCTTGCGGATGTCCGCGGCGCGCTCGGAGTCTTCGTTGCGGACGTAGAACACCGTGTAGGCGTGGACATATCCGGGCTCGACGGTCACCGCCTGAACCGGCTCCGGGGTGGTGCCCGGCCCGGCACTCGCCACCGCGAACCGGGCCCCGTCGGAGTCCGTGAACGAAATCTCCTGTCCCAGCTTCAGTTTCGCGTCCAACGGCCAAAGTTTGATGGCCTCCCGCTGCTTGCCGGAGCCGTCCGATTCACACGACGCGACCGCGAGCGACAGCAGTGCGGCCGCCAGGAAACGCGACACCTTCTTGACCACCCCTCTACCATAGACATCGACGGATATGGACATGAGGAGGCATCCGGTTGCCTGACGACCAACGCCCACCCGGGCCGGGCAAGAGGTTCTTAACCAGGGGAAAGCTCATCGCCATCGGCGTTGGCGGACTGATCACCTTTGTCATCACCGCTGCGACAGGAACTTTCGAGGTGCTGGACAGATTGACCGGCTCCGGGCGGCCAACTGACAAGCCGGTGGATGTGGTTCTGTGGACTACCGCTCACACCAAGTGCGAGGACCACGTCGGGGAGCCACCGGTACTCACCACCCCGCCCGATCCCGGCGAAAAGTTCACGCCCTCCGAGGGACAGGTCGGCTACGACCACGCCTATGGCGAAGGATTCGTCAATCCCCCGTGGGTGAGCGAACAGATCGTGGACGTCGATGCGGCGTCATTCTCACTCGACGATTTCATCGCCGGCGGCGCCTTCTCGGTCGGTTCTCGTGAGGCACGGGTGCTCCTGGTCAACCGCACCGACGAGCCTATGGCCGTGGTCGACATGGGGGTTGAGGTCGTGCGGCGTCCCGTGCCGACCGGCACCCTGGCGTACAGCCCCGGGGGCGACCCCAGCCCGATACTCACGATCTCGTTTGATCTGAAGCAGACGGCTCCCGTCGCGCGGGTGGTCAACGACGACTGCGACCCCAGCGCGCCGTTCTTCGACCGGTACTTCTTCGAAGTAGCGCCCAAGACGAGTGACGTCGTGCATGTGCGACTCGATCCCGGCGACTGCTTTTGCCTGGTACGCCTGAAGATTAAGTACCGGCTCGGCGGCGAGTGGAAAGAACTCACCGTCCCTGAGCCCGGCAAAGACGCGATCCCCGTGGTCACCGGTGGCGTGGACAGCGGCCACAAGTACCGCATGATCTATATCGACAACAGCTTTCTCTCCAAGCCCAACGAGAAGTACGACTGCGCTCGCAGTCGCACTCCTCCCTGCTAGGCACCGGCAACCACGCCGGGTCTGCGCACTGCCGCAACGTCACTTGCCCGTGCCCACCTGCGCCATGGTCCGCTCGGCCGAGACAGCCGCGCCCGCGCCCTCGGCGTGGGCGTGGGCGTGGGCGTCGGCGTGGGCGTCGGCGCCGGAGTCGGCGTGGGCGTGGGCGTGGGCGTCGGAGTCGGCGTCGGAGTCGGCGTCGGCGTCGGCGTGGGCGTCGGAGTCGGCGTCGGCGCCGGCGCCGGCGCCGGAGTCGGCGTCCAGCTCGGCGGGGACTATGTCCAGCGGGTGCGCCAGCTCGTCCTTGGGCATCTTGGCCAGCACGATCGCCAGCACCGCGATCACGGTCGGCAGCAGACCGGCCAGGATGAACGTGGTGCCTAGGCCGATGCCGATGCTGACCGGCCCGGCGATGGCCATCGACACCGGCATGAACGCCAGCGAGACGAAGAAGTCGAGGCTGGAGACACGGCCGAGCATGTGCGGGGGTACGCGGCGCTGCAGCAGGGTGCCCCAGATGACCATCGGCGCGGAGAAGCAGACGCCCACCACGAACACGGCCGCGGCGATGAGCCACACGTTGGTGGCGAAGCCGACCAGGGCCAGCGGCAGGCAGCCCGCGCCCCAGAACAGGTTCATGATGGTGAGGTAACGCCGGGGCATCTTGAACGAGGCCATGCCCAGCGAACCGATCGCACCGCCGATCCCGAACGCCGCCATCACCAGAGCGTGCTCGCCCGGCCCTCCCCCGGCGCGGTCCTTGATGACGAAGGGCATCAGCACCTCGAGCGGGCCCATGATGAGCAGCAGCAGCACGGAGGCGAACAGCAGCGTGGCGAGCAGCCAGGGGGTGCGCACCATGTAGGAGAAGCCGTCGCGCAGGTCGACCAGCACGCCGCGCACCGGATGGGAGGTGTCACCGGACCGGTCGCGGCGCAGCGGAACCGGGCGCACCGCGAGCAGGAAGGCGAACCCGGCAAGCTCCAGGACCGCGACCACGATGATCGCGGCGACCGGCGAGGACGCGGCGATCAGCGCGCTCGCGACGGCCGGGCCGGCTGCCTGCATGATGGTCGGGCGCAGCGTGCCCTCGACACCGTTGGCGGCCATCAGGTCCTCGGGCGGCAGGATCGAGGGAAGCATCGCCGAATAGGCGGGATAGGTGAAGCCGTTGCCGACGCCGATCACCAGCGCGACCGCCACCAGGTGCCACACCCGCAACCAGCCCGCCATGCCCAGCAGCGCCAGCACGCCCACCGCGGTCGCACGGGAGGCCGCCACGGCTAGCAGGATCCTCCGCTGCGGGATGCGGTCGGCCAGAACCCCGCCGAGCAGGGTCGTGGCGAGCATGCCCGCGGCCGCGGCGGCGGCGACGAAACTCAGGTCGGCCGGACCGCCGCCGAGCGCGATGACCTGCCAGACCATCGCGATCATCCACACGCCGGAGGCGAACAGGGACATGACCACCGAACCGGCCAGCAGCCTGTACTGCCCGCTGCGGAACGGGCGCAGAGGCCCGCGCAGCCACCTCGGGCCGCCGGCGGTCGTCGTCATCTCGCTCATCTCGGTCTCCTCCGTTCAAGTGCCATCGCCACTATGACGGACGGGTCTGACAAAACTAATCGGTCAGGCGAAATCTGCCAGCAGGGCGCGTGCCCGTCCGGCCGGCGCCGGGTAGCCGCCGTCCTCGCTGAGCCGCAGCGCGCGTGCCGCGCTTGATCGGGCGCCGCCGGAATCTCCCATGTGCCGCAACGATTCGGCGAGTCCGACGGTGGCCTCGGCCTCCAGGTACCGGTTGCCGATCTCCTGGGCGATGCGGATGGCGCCGCGGTACCCGTTCACGGCGAGGTCGTAGCGCCGCAGCTTCTGGTGCAGGCGGGCGAGGGTGTTCAGCCCGCCGACCTCGAGCCGCTGGTCGCCGGTGGCCCGGGCGAACTCGACTGCGGACAGGGCGAGTTTCAGCCCTTCGCCGGGCCGGCCGGCCGAGTTCGAGGTGGGTCGCGGCGAGCCCGCGCAGGGTGTCGCCTTCGGCGTTGCGGTCGCCGGTTTTGCGTACCAGTTCCAGGGCTTTTCAAGCACCTGGTTCGACTCGTGCCAGCGTTCCTGCGCCCGGTACAGGTCACCCAGGTAGGTCAGGGTTCTGGCTGCGCGTCCGCTTCGAGGGCCAGCCCGTCGTCCCTCCCCCGCTCACCATCGAACTCGGGCAACCCACCTGAGGAGAACCCAAGCTGGAAATCTATAGATCTGGACGTGTAGGTTCCTTGCGGATTCCTTGGCGCCCACACCGGGAGGTGGCGATGGAGGATGTCCGCTTCCGCGTCCTCGGGCCGATGGAGCTGACCATCGGTCGCCGCCGTCTGGGGTTCGGTCCGGCCAAGCAGGCGGCGGTGCTTGCCGCGCTGCTGGTCGATGCCGGCACCGCCCTGTCGCCGTCGACTCTCATCGACCGGGTCTGGGGTGACGATCCGCCGGCCAAGGCTCGGGAGACGTTGCACAGCCACATCGCACGGATCCGGTCGCTGCTCGGTGCCGGGCCGAACCGGGTGAGCCTGACCCGGCGCTCGGGCGGGTACGCCCTTGAGGTGGAGCGCGACCGGATCGACCTGTTCGAGTTCCGCCGGATGTGGACGGTCGCCCGGGAGCAGCACGGCACCGCCGCGGAACGAGCCGCCACGCTGCGCACCGCGATGGGCCTGTGGCGAGGCGAGGCGCTGGACGGGGTTACCGGCGCATGGGCCGACCAGGTCCGCGCCAACCTGCGCCAGCAGCGGCTCGGAACGTACACGCTGTGGTCGCGGCTCGAACTCGATGCGGGCCACCCGGATGTGGTGATCGAGGAATTGAGTGGCGTTGTTGCCCAGGATCGGCTCGTCGAACCCCTTGTCGCCGTGCTCATGCGGGCACTGTGCCTGGCCGGCCGCGCGGCCGAGGCGCTGGGCTGCTACGCGCAGACCCGCCGGCATCTTGCCGAGGAGCTCGGCACCGAGCCCGGGGACGAGCTGCGCCGGCTCAACGAGGCGATCCTTCGCGGTGATCTGGTACCGCAGCCGGGGGTTCGCGTGGCCGGAGCGCCAGCCCTTGTGCCGCAACAGCTTCCCGCAGACGTTACCGAGTTCACCGGACGCGGCGAGGAGCTGGCCCTGCTCGACGGGCTGCTGCACCCCGCGGGCCAGGAGACGACGCTTCTTCGGGTGGACAGCGGCTCTGCACCCAAAGAGGCACAGGTGGTGGTCATCTCGGGCACGGCCGGCGTCGGCAAGACGGCACTCGCGCTGCACTGGGCGCACCGGGCCTCGGACCGGTTCCCCGACGGCCAGCTCTACGTCGACCTGCGCGGGTTCGACCCGGACCGGCCATTGCCCGCGGCCGACGCCGCCAGCGGTTTCCTGCACGCCCTCGGGGTGGCGCCGGCGTCGATCCCGGCCGGGCTGGCCGAACGCGGCACGCTGCTGCGCAGCGCCCTTGCCGGGCGGCGGATGCTCATTCTGCTCGACAACGCCGCCGAGACCGAGCAGGTACGCCCGCTGCTGCCGGGCACACCGACCACGCTGGTCGTGGTGACCAGCCGGGATCGCCTGACCGAACTCGTTGTCCGCCACGGCGCCCGTCGTGTCGATCTGGACCAGTTGCCGCCGGCCGATGCCGTGGACCTGCTCGCCAGGCTCGCCGGTGAGCGGATCGAGCGCGACCGCCCGGCCGCGGCGGCGCTGGCGCTGCGCTGCGCCCACCTGCCCCTCGCGCTGCGCATCGCCGCCGAGTACCTTTCCGCCCATCCGCGGGTGACGGCGGGCCGGCTCGCCGCCGACCTCGCCGACGAGCAGCACACGCTCGACCTGCTGGACGCCGACGGGGCCACCCGCACCGCCGTGCGCTCGGTCTTCTCGTGGTCCTATCGCAACCTCGACGAGGAGACCGCCCGCGGGTTCCGGATGGTCGGGTTGCCCACAGGGCCAACCATCGACGACCACACGATGGCCGCCATGCTCGGTGCCGGTGTGGGCGCGGCACGGCGGATTCTGGCCCGCCTGACCCACGCCCACCTCGTCCGGCAAAGCGGGCCCGAGCATTACACCACCCACGACCTGCTGCGCAGCTATGCCCGGGAGCGCTCTGAGGCCGAGGACTCGCAGCATCGCCCGGCGGCCACGATCCGCCTGCTCGACCATTACCTGGCCTGCGCGGCCACCGCGATGAACCGGCTGTTCCCGGCCGAACCCGCTCGCCTGGCGCACATCCCCGGCTCCCGCCCCGGCCCCGATCCCAACCGCAACCCCTACGCCGGCCCCAGCCCCGATCCCAACCGCAACCCCTACGCCGGCCCCGATCCCAACCGCGACCCCGACGCCGGCCCCGGCGGCGACCCCGGCGCCGGCACGGAACCGGCCGAGCGGTGGAGTGTGCCGATGCCGGACTCGGCGACGGCCAGGTCGTGGCTGGACGCCAACCGCGACAACCTCGTTGCCGCGTCCAAGCTGGCGCACGACATCGACAGCGCGGCCCACTCCATCGGGCTGTCGATGACGCTTGCGCGCTACCTCGAGCTGGGCGGCCACTACTCGCAGGCCCTGGAGATCCACGGCTGGGCGATGTCCGTCGCGGTGAGGACCGGTGACAAGGCGGCGCAGGCTGTCCTGCACGACGACATCGCCACGATCCATGGCCGGTGCGGCCTGTTCGAGGCGGCCCTCGCCGAGGCGCATCATGCCCTCGCCCTGCGAGCCGGCGACGGCGTAGGCGAAGGCAACGGCGACGCCGACGGGGACGAGACCTCGGCGCGGACCTTGACGACCATCGGTGCGTTCAACTGGATGCTGCGCCGCTACGACGACGCCGCGCGATACCTGAGCCGGGGGCTGGATGCGGCAACGCGGGCCGGGGACTACCGGACCGCCGCCTCGGCCGCGAGCAACCTCGCCGGCCTGCACGACTGCACCGGGCGCATCGGCGAGGCGACGGAGTTCGGTCAACGCGCCGTCGAGCTTTCCACCCGGGTGGGCGACTCCCTCGGTGTCGGGATGGCATTGGGCAACCTCGGTCTGGTGCTGCGGACCCAGGGCCGGTTCACCGAGGCGCTGGAGCATTTCGAGCGCGCCCTCGGCCTGTTCCGCGACAGCAACGCTCCCGCGTTCGAGGCCCGCGCCGTCAACGCCGCCGCCACGGTGCTGCGAGAGCTCGGCGACTACGCCGAGGCGAGGGATCGCGGCCTGCGCGCCCTGGAGATGGTGCGCGAGATCGGCGACCGGGACGGCGAGTCGATGGTGCTCGACAACCTGGGCATGGCCTACCAGGAGCTGGGCGACCTGGAGCTGGCCGCGCGCAGCCATGCCGACGCGTTCAACCTCGCTGTGGGTACCGGTGACCGCAGCCGCGAGGCGAGCGCGATCCTCGGCCTCGGCGAGGTACTCGCGGCGACCGGGCAGTGGCACGAGGCCGAAACCCATTACGCCGCAGCGCTTGCCATCGCGCGGTCGTTCGATGACCCGCTGCTGGAGGCGCGCGGGCACGCGAACCTGGGGCTGGGCGCCGCCAGCAGGGGCGACGCCGCAGCCGCGCGCGACCACTGGCGGCGGAGCCTTGAAATCTACGAGAGGCTCTCCTCGCCAAACGCCGATGCTGTCCGGCGCAACCTGGCCGAGCTCGAAGACCCGTGACCCGGCAGCTCGGGACCGTCTCACCGGGTGGTGAAGATGTTGCCCAGCATGGCCGCCTCCACCGGCGCCTCGGCGTCGAGGTCCGCGACCCAGGTGCCGAAGTCCCAGGCGTACTGGCACGGCAGGCATCTGGGCGGGCTCTGGTCGCACGGGTAGGTCCACTGGCAGAACATGATGCTGTAGCTTCCGCTCCTCGGTGCGGTCATCAGCGCCATGTGGTCCAGTAAAGGCTCACCCCTGTAGTAGGCGATCTTCTGACCGACTATCGCTTGGGAGCCGAGTTCCAGTGCGCTGCTGGTGAGCGTGATGAGATCGTTGAACGACCCGATCAGGGTCCAGTCGGTGCCGCCACGGCCGTTGTGACGCCACGCTTGCGGGTTGCCGTAGGGCTTGATCCAGTCGTTGAGGAAGCCGCTGCCGGGCGTCAGTTCGCGGCACTCCGGGTCGTCGTATTCCTGATGGCAGCCAAGCACTCCGTTGGGAAAGGCGCCCTCGTACGGCGTGCCGAGCGTGCTCACGTCCCGCACATAGAGGTAGGGCGGCCAGCTGTACGAGTTGAACGGCCAGCTCGACGGGTGGGCCGTACCGGTGATCGCGGTCCGGATGACCAGCCCGCCCATGGAGTGGGCGAGGACGTCGACCGTCTTGCCCCACCGCGAGTAGTTGTTGTAGATGTACCATGCCAAACCGGCGCCGATCGTGGCGATCGACGTGTAGTCGCGGGCGTTGGTGCCGATGTTGGCGTCGCAGTCGAAGTCGTCGGCATAGTACTTGAGCGTGATCAGCTGCGGGACGGTGTATCCGTTGGCCTGGTATACGTTCTTGGCGTTGGCGAACCACCCGTCGCAGTCCATTCTGGCGTGGGGATGGTAGCCATGGAGCATCAGCACGGTCGTCCTGCCGTCGGCGTTGACCGGTGGCGAGAACCCGTCCGGGCACTGCGGGATGCCCGGCCACGGGTCGATGTGGGTGTTGACCGCCACCGCCGGCATGTAACCCCAGGCCTGCCGGGAACCCATGCCCGGCAAGGCGATGTCGCCCTGCGAGTAGTACCAGACGTCGTTGCCGCCGGGGTGGACCCAGCCGCGCCGGTAGCAGAGGAAGTAACTGTTGGTGGTGACCATCTGCGCCGTGGGTGTGTTGGGCGTCGCGTCACCGTACATGGTGGCGTTGGCTGCGTTGGGGCACCACCAGTAGCTCGTCCAGGTCCAGCCGGTGTTGGGGTCGCGCACGTTCACGCCTGTCTGCTGCGTGCAGGCCGCGGCATACGCGGGAGTTGACGCCCCGGCATCCACCGCCGCCGCGGCCACCATCGTGATCACTACTACCAAGGCTCGCATCATTGGCGAAGGCTAGAAGTCCCACCGTGTGGCTTCCTTGCGGATTCCTTGACGGGCATTACGCTCCGGCGCGGATGGCGGGGCTGATCGTGGCCAGGATCGTGAATACCAGCATCAGCCCGGCCAGGCCCGCCATTGTCCACGTCGTGCCCAGCGCCTGCAACGCGAGCCCGCCCAGCAGCGACCCGAGCGGGATGGCGCCGAAACTGTTCAATTTGGACGCTGTCGTGACCCGGCCTTGCAGGTGGTCGGGTGTGGCGTTGACCCGGGCCGCCACCAGGTTGACGTTCCACCACGGCCCGACGAACCCGACCGCCGCATACACGACCGCGTAGAAGACCGGGTTCTGGATGAGCGGGAACAGCGGCAGCAGGGCGACCCAGATCCAGTGGGTCGCCAGCACGACCCCGGTCAGGGACAGCCTCCTGCCTATCCGCGCGGCGACCATCGCCCCGAGTACCCCGCCCACCCCCGATCCGGCGACGATGACCCCGACCAGAAACGGCGATGCGCCGCGCTCTGTCGCGGCGACGATCAGCGCGAGGGTCAACGCCTGGAACACCAGGTTGCTGCCGGCGACGAGCAGGCTCGTGTCCCGGAAGAACGGCCGCGACCACAGCCATTTCGTGCCTTCGAACACCCCGTTGGACGCCGGCTTGTGCTCGCGCGGGCCTTGCAGCGGCCGCCGGATCAGCAGCAGCGCGGCCAGCGACGCGAGGTAGGACAGCGCGTCGAACAGGAACGGCACCGCCCGCCCCAGCGCGAACAGGGCTCCCCCGACCGGCTGGCCCAGCAGGGCCGCCCCGCGCTCGCGAACCTCCTGCTGCGCCAACGCTTGCGGGAACTGCTGCGGGGGTACCAGGTTCTGCACCGCGGCCGGTTCGGCGGCGGCGCCCAGCACGGTCAGCGCACCCTCGATGAAGACCGCGGTCACCAGCAATGGCAGCGTGGCGAACTCCAGCATCACCGATACCGTCACCACCGCCAGCACGGCCATCCTGCCCACGTCCGCCGCGATCAGTACCCATCTGCGGTCCCACCGGTCGGCGAGCGCGCCGAACGGCAGCTGC
>DASUXL010000272.1:0-2709 GCA_036377915.1 Candidatus Limnocylindrales bacterium | reverse complement strand
GATGAAGCGGTCGAGCTCACCCAGATCCTCGCTCTCGGTCGGCTCCACCATCAGCGTGCCGGCCACCGGGAACGACATCGTCGGGGCGTGGAAACCATAGTCGATCAGGCGCTTGGCGACGTCGTCGACGCTGACGCCCGTCTCCTTCGTGATCTGGCGCAGGTCCAGGATGCACTCGTGCGCCACCAGCCCTTTGTTACCCGTGTACAGCACCGGATAGTGCTCGCGCAGCCGGGCGGCGACATAGTTGGCGGCAAGCACCGCGGTGGCGGTGGCGGCGGCAAGCCCGTCCGGGCCCATCATCCGCACATAAGACCACGAGATCGGCAGGATACCGGCGGAGCCGTGCGGCGCCGCCGAGATGTGCGGGGACAGATGGGGCGTCAGGTGCGAGCGCACCGCCACCGGCCCGACGCCCGGTCCCCCGCCGCCGTGCGGGATGCAGAACGTCTTGTGCAGGTTCAGGTGCGACACGTCCGCGCCGAACTTGCCCGGCTTGGCGAAGCCGACGAGCGCGTTGAGGTTGGCGCCGTCGACGTAGACCTGGCCGCCGGCGTCGTGCACCTTGGCGCACAGCGCGGCGATGCCGGTCTCGTAGACGCCGTGGGTGGACGGGTACGTCACCATGATGGCCGCCAGGCGATCCCCGACCGAGGAGATCTTGGTGTCGAGGTCGACGAGATCGACGTTGCCGGTGTCGTCGCAGGCGACCACGACCACGCGCATGCCGGCCATGACGGCGCTTGCCGCGTTGGTGCCGTGGGCGCTGCTCGGGATCAGACAGACATCCCGTTGATCGTCGCCGTTCGCCAGATGGTACCCCCGGATAGCCAGCAACCCGGCAAGCTCGCCCTGCGATCCGGCATTGGGCTGCACGCTGACCGCGTCATAGCCGGTGAGCTCGGCGAGCCACGCCTCGAGCTGGGCGATGAGCGACTCGTATCCGGTGGTCTGGTGCGCCGGGGCGAACGGGTGCATGTTGGCGAACTCGGGCCAGGTCACCGGCTCCATCTCGGTGGTGGCGTTGAGTTTCATGGTGCACGAGCCGAGCGGGATCATGCCGCGGTCAAGGGCGTAGTCCAGGTCGGACAGCCGGCGCAGGTAGCGCAGCATCGCGGTCTCGGAGTGGTGCGAGTGGAACACCGGGTGGTTCAGGTACCCCGATTGGCGCGCAAGGAAAATCGAAGTGTCCACATCGGACACCGCGGCCACCCCGAACGCGGCCCAGACCTTCGACACGTCGGCGAGCGTCGTGGTCTCGTCGCAGGAGATGCCGACCCGGTCGGTGTCGGTCAGGCGCAGGTTCACCCCGAGCTTCTCCGCGGCCGCCACGACGTCGGCGGCCCGGCCCGGCACCACCGCGGTCACGGTGTCGAAGAAGTGCTCGTGCTCGACGCTCACACCGCCGGCACGCAACCCGGCCGCGAGGCGGGCGGCGGCGCCGTGCACCCGCTCGGCGATGGCCCGCAGCCCCGCCGGACCGTGGTACACCGCGTACATGCTGGCCATCACCGCCAGGAGCACTTGCGCGGTGCAGACGTTGCTGGTCGCCTTGTCGCGCCGAATGTGCTGCTCCCGGGTCTGGAGTGCCATGCGCAGGGCCGGACGACCGTCCCGGTCGCGCGAAACGCCGATGATGCGCCCGGGCATGAATCGCTTGTAAGTCTCGCGGGTGGCGAAGAAGGCCGCGTGTGGCCCGCCGTACCCCATCGGAACGCCGAACCGCTGGCTGTTGCCGACCGCGATGTCGGCACCCCACTCCCCCGGCGGCACCAACAGCGTCAGGGCGAGCAGGTCGGTCGCGGCGGTCACCAGCGCCCCCGCGGCGTGGGCCCGGTCCGCCAGGGAGCGGAAGTCGCGCACCGCGCCGTCGGTGGCCGGGTACTGCACCAGCGCGCCGATGACGCCCGGCTCGAAGGTGAAGGTCTCCGGCTCGCCCACCACGACCCGAATGCCCCGCGCCTCCGCGCGGGTCTGCACCACGGCGATGGTCTGCGGGTGGCAGTACTCGTCCACCAGATAGACCGGATCTCCGCTCGACTTGCTCACCGCCAGGGTCAGCGCCATCGCCTCCGCGGCCGCCGTCGCCTCGTCCAGCAGCGAGGCGTTGGCGATCTCCAGGCCGGTGAGGTCCGAGACCACCGTCTGGTAGTTGAGCAGGGCCTCGAGCCGGCCCTGGGAGATCTCGGCCTGGTAGGGGGTATAGGCGGTGTACCAGCCCGGATTCTCCATCACGTTGCGCTGCACCACCTGGGGGGTGAAGCAGCCGGCGTAGCCCATGCCGATGTAGGAGCGGAACACCCGGTTCATCCCGGCGAGCCCGCGCAGCGCCTGGAGCACCTCCCGCTCGCTCCGCCCGGGCGGCAGCGCGAGCGGGCGGCGAAGCCGGATCTCCTCCGGCACCACGGCGTCGATGAATGCCTCGATGGAGTCGTACCCCAGCACCGCCAGCATCTCGTTCGCGTCGGACCGCCGGGGGCCGATGTGGCGGTAGGCGAAATGACTGGGGTGCAAGACGTGAAGCTCCGGGGTGGCTGCGGTGTGGACGGTCGTCATGAAGTCACGGCCCTATGAGGAAGCAGGTCATGGATACAAAAACGCCCCGAGGACACGACCCCGGGGCATCGCTGATGGTAACTCCGTTGAGACACCGATTCAGACTCAGCACGACGACCCCCCACCTGACTGTCACTCTCCGATGTGGCCCCG
>DASUXL010000271.1:0-7379 GCA_036377915.1 Candidatus Limnocylindrales bacterium | reverse complement strand
CGGACCTCCTCCTCCATCGCGAACAGGGCCGGCAACCCTCCGGTGTGGACGAACACGACGGCGCGATCGGGGTCCAGCGAACCCGAGCGGACCGTCGCGGTCAGGCCCGCCATCCCCTTGGCGGTGTACACCGGGTCCAGCAGCAGGGCCTCCAGCCGAGCACAGTCCACAAGGGACTCGAGAGCGGCCGCGGATGGCTCGCCGTATGCCGGACCGCCGAAGTCGAGCAGCCTGAAGTCCTCCGGGGACAGCGGGCTCCGGTACTCGATGAGCTTGGCGGCCTCATCGGCAAGGGCCGCAAGGCGTTCGGGGACCCCGGCCGGCATCGGCCGCCAGCCCACACCGTATACCTCCCAGTCCTTTTCAAGGAGCGCGGCGGCCAGGCGCAGGCCCGTGACCACAGCTCCCTCGGAGGCGGCGAAGAGTGCCGCCGGTTGCGCGCCGAGCTGCCTGTCGAGTTCGAGCGCGCAACGCAGATAGGACAGCACGCTCAGCGGATGCACCGAGGACGGCAGCACATAGGGCTTGTGGCCGAGTGCGGTCAGGTCGGCGGCGACGCGCAGCATGTCGCCGCCGGTCGCGGCGCGGTCGGTCACCGCCGGATCGCCGTCGGACCACACGATCTCCGCACCCATCAGATCGGTGATGAGCAGATTGCCTCCGTTGCGCATTTTCTGGGTACGGCGAAGGACCAGCACGCATCGCAACCCCGCCTTGACCGACGCCGCCGCGCACAGCCGGGCATGGTTGGACTGCGCCACCCCGCCGCCCGCCACCAGCACGTCGCACCCCTGAGCGACCGCGTCGCCGAGGAGATACTCCAGCGCGCGCACCTTGTTGCCGCCGAAGGCGAGACCGGTCAGGTCGTCCCGCTTGACGAGCAGACCGCTTTCGACTCCCAGGTGCTTGGCCAGGCGGGGGAGTGGTTCGAGTGGGGTGGGTGTGACGGCCAGCCGCAGGCGCGGGAGCCTGTCGAGCGCCGCCGCCAGCCGCTCATTCACGGCCGTTGGCGACCGCGATGGCGTCGATCTCGACGCGCCACTCCGGCCGGCCGAGCGCCGAAACCTGCGCCGTCGTGCGCGCCGGGAACGGCTCTGGAAAGAACTCGCGATAGACCGCGTCCATGCCGTTGAGGTCGGCGATGTCGGTCAGCAGCACGCGCGTGGACACGACGTCGCTCATCCGGCAGCCGGCCGCGGCGAGCGCCGCCCTCACTCCATTCAGGACGGACCGGGTCTGCTCGGCGATGTCCTCGCCCGCGGTGGCGCCGTCCCCGGCGTAGTCCACGGGCACGTGGCCGGAGACGAAGACCAGACCGCCGGCGCGGACCGCGCGGTTGAGTGGCCGGGGCGGGCTCCAGCCTGGAACCTCTACTACTTCAACCATTGCTGCTCCTGTAGTCGGCGAGGGTCTGCTCGTCGGGTGGGTAGGTGCCGAAAAGCGGTGCGCCGTCGGCGATGCGCTGCCGCAGGAACTCCTCCAGCCGCTCCTGCGGGAGGGCGTCGGCGGCCACCTCGGCGGCGAGATGCCGCGGGATCACGACCACGCCCTCCGCGTCGCCGACCACGATGTCGCCGGGGTAGACGGGCACACCGGCGCAGCCGATCGGCACGTTCATGTCGACGGCGTGGTGCAGGGCGAGGTTGGTCATCGCCGACATGCCGGCGGCGAAGGCGGGGATGTCGAGGGTGGCGGCGATGCCGGGCGAGTCGCGGAACGAGCCGTCCGTCACGACCGCGGCCACGCCGCGCTGCTGCAGCCGGGTCACCAGGATCTCGCCGGCCGACGCGGCGCGCGGTTCCTGCCGCGAGTCCATGATCAGGACGTGGCCGGGCGGGGTGGCCTCGATGGCCACCCGCTGCGGGTGGTTGCGGTCCTGGAACACCTCGGGCACGTCGATGTCCTCGCGGGACGGGATGTAGCGCAGGGTGAAGGCGGGACCGGCGAACCGGGCCTTGGCCGGGTTGAGCGGGCGCAGGCCCGCCAGGAAGGTGTTGCGCAGGCCGCGGCGCATCAGCTGGGTGGTGAGTGTGGCGGTGCTGCACTCCCGCAACTGCGCGAGGACCGCGTCAGGTACTTCTCCCAAGGTTCCTCCTAGGTGAGACTATTGATCACATGCCGAAGTCGTGGTCTCGCTACCTGACGCCGGGTCCGGCGCACCGGCGTCTCGGTCTGGTGTGCCTCGGGGTGGGCACGTCGACCGGGAGGCTGGCCACCCAGACCGCCCGGACGCTTGACTGCTATGCGCTGGTGCTTGTCTCGCGGGGCGGCGGCCGGCTGCGCTTCGGCGGGCAGGACTTCACCCTCTCCGCGCCCACGCTGTTCTGGCTGCTGCCGGGGGTGGAGCATGGCTACGCACCGGAGGGCGGCGGCTGGAACGAATGGTGGGTCACTTTTGACGGCGATGCGGCTCGCGGGTACCAAACCCTTGGTTATATCCCCAAAGAGAACCCGGTCGCGCCCCTGGCGGAGGTGGCACCGCTCGAGGCCGCGTTCACCATGCTGGCGCGCGCCTGCCGATCCGAGCACCCGGACACCGACGTCGATGCCGCCGTCGCCCTGCACCACGTCATCGCGACCACGCGGCGGTGTGTCATGCCGAGCTCGATCGCGGACATGCCCGTGCTCGCCGCGCTGCTGCGGGATGCGTGCCTGCCGATCACCATCAAGACGCACGCGCGCAACCTGAACATCCCGGAGGCCGAGCTGCGCGACGCCACCCGCCGGGCGGCGGGGTGCAGCCCCAAGGAGTTCGTGCTGCGGGCGCGGCTGAGCCGGGCCAAGGACCTGCTCGCCACGACGGATCTGCCGGTGGCGGCGGTGGCGATGCGGGTCGGCTATGACGATCCCGCCTATTTCACCAGGCTGTTCACCCGCCGCACCGGCACGCCGCCGGGCCGCTTCCGCCAGCTTGAGAAACCGTAGGTCACAACCAGCGGCGGGCATGGTCCCCGTCTTCCCACTCGTACTTCCAGCGCCAGTCGATCGGCTCGCTGACCCGCTGGTACCTGATATCCGTGGAAAGCCGCATGACGCGTTGCGGATCGGCGTTGTCGATCCCGGCGTGCACGATGTAGGCGGAGTGGACCACCATGTCACCGGCGCGGTAGTCGGTGACCAGCCACCGCGCGTCGTGCTCGTCCGCGAGCGAGGGCAGGTCGGCCGTGAGGGACGTCGCCGGATGGCCGCTGAGCGTGCCGTCGCGCTCGCTCCGGCCGACCCAGTGATGGCTTCCCTCCAAATAGGTCAGTCCGCCCCGGTCCAGCGGGCAGTCGCCCAGCGGGATCCACGAGGCGAGCACCCGGTCCGTCCCCTCCCGCAGGTAGACCAGGTCATAGTGGGCCTGGGTGGCCGTCCCCACCCCGTGCTCGCCGGGCCGGTTGTGCCGCAGTATCTTTCGCCGGTGCAGCACCGGCTGCTCGCCAAGAAACCAGTTGTACCAGTCGCGGATGGCGGGCTGGCCGCAGAACGCCGCATACTCCGGCCCCGGGACGATCTCCTGGAACAGGATGTGCCGCAACGCTTCCCGGTCGATGGTGTCGGCCGCGCCCGCGACCCCGACCGGCGGGGCCGTTCCCGCCGCGGTGACTCCGGCCGCGGCGAGCTTGGTGAAGTAGTGGGCGCGGAACGCGTGCACCGGCTCGGGGTCGAGGGCGCCGCGCAGGAAGAGGTACCCGTCGCGGCGCAGCCTTTCCCACAGAGCGTCGCGGTCGTGACGTTCGCTGTCCGGTACCGCCTCTAGTTCGCCCAGCCGGCGGCTTGACTCGTCCAGGACGTAGCCGTTTGAGGTGAGCATCACCCCAATGTGCTAGCTACGGCGGCGCCTGCCTATGGACAAACGCGTTCCTGTACTTGGACTCTGTTCGAGGGCGTGCACGTCGCGGGCCGCCTGCTCCAGCAACCGCCGCATCGCCGCCTCGGCCGCGTCGGGGTCGGACGAGGTGACCGCGTCGAGCACAGCCCTGTGCGCGGAGACCGACTCGGTCCAGCTTCCCTTGCCGTGCACCAGCATGTCGCGGGCGCGCAGGCCCATCTCGATGACGATTTCGAGCTGCTGCAACAACTCGTTGTGGCTTGCGAACAGCAGCGTGCGGTGGAACCGCAGGTCCGCCTCGACCACATCCTTCGGGTCGGCGGTGGTGTCGTCGAGCAGGGCGAGGGTTTCCCGCATTGTCTCGAGTTCGGTCTCGGAGCGGCGCTGCGCCGCGAGCCGCGCGCCCGCGGGCTCCACGATCTCGCGCACCTCGGCCAGGTTGGCGAGGAACTTCGCGTCGGCCACCTCGCCGAACTGCCAGCGCAGCAGGTCGCTGTCGAGCAGGCTCCAGTTCTCGCGCGGCATGACATAGGTGCCGCGCTTGGGTCGCGCGCCCACCATGCCCTTGGCGGCGAGCACCCGCAACGCCTCGCGGATCACCGTCCGGCTGGCGTCGTACTCGTTCTCGAGATCCTCCACATTGAGCGTCTGGCCGGGAGCGATCTCACCCTTGATGATGCGCTGGCCGATGCTGTCCACAGCCATGCTGTGCATTCCCCGCCGGGAGTTCAGAGTCACAGGCGTAGGGTACCGCTAACAGCCCACGCTAACCATCTCATAATTTTTTATGATTACTTATTGACATCCTCCTGCGCTGTCGCCAGTATCGTCAGTACTGCCAGCCCGACGTAGGAGGCGAAGTGATGGCAGAGCAATCCCTGTCCCCCCAAGGATTTGGTCGCCGAGGCTTCCTCAGGTTCACCGCCGCCGTCGGAGCCGCCGCTGCGGCGCCAGCAGTGCTGTCGGCATGCGGCGACGGAGAAGCCCCGGGCGGTGCAGGTGCCGGCAAAGGCCTGCCCGCGGACCTGCTCAAGATGCCCGAAGGCCAACTCACTGAACTGTCGACGGACCGGATTCCGGCCGAGCGGCAGAAGATAACCCTCGCCGAATTCACCGCGCCCGCCAAGGACAAGTACGACCCCCCGATCGAAATCTCGACGGTCGCGATCGCCGCCCCCCAGGTGGAGTTCGCGGCGGGCGACAACATCAACGAGAACATCTGGACCCGTGCCTACGAAAGCAAGTACGGCATCAAGGTGAAGACACTCTGGTCGGTCGACCAGTCCCAGGTGGAGCAGCGCACCAACCTGATGATCGCCTCAGGGGACCTGCCCGACTTCTTCCTCGTGGACCAGGTCCAGCTCGACCAGCTGGTGCGCGCCAACCTGGTGGAAGACCTCACCGAGGTCTACCGCAAGCACGCCACCGACAAGGCGCGGGCCGTGATACTCGAAAGTGGACCGATCCCGATGCAGTCCGCCGCGTACAACGGCCGGCTCATGGCCATCCCGTATGTGGTGGGCGGCAGGGAACTGTCACCGTTCTGGTACCTGCGCAAGGACTGGCTCGACAGCCGCGGCATCGCCGCGCCAAAGTCCATGCAGGAGCTGCTTTCAATCTGCGACACCTTCACCGCCGGTGACACTTACGGCCTCGCGGTGCAGGCCGACCTGTCCAATCTCACCGCATTTTTCAATGGGTACCACGCATACCGCGGGATCTGGGTCGAAAAAGGAGGCGATCTCGCCTACGGTTCGATCCAACCGGAGATGAAAGAAGCCCTGCGGCAGCTGCAATCCATGTACAAGCGCGGCGTCATCCACCGCGAGTTCGGCGTCAAGAAACCCGACCAGGTCCTCGCCGACTACGTCAGCGGGCGGGTCGGCGTGCTCCAGGGCACAGGTTCGGCACCCGGCGGGACCAACGCGCTCAAGGAACAGAACCGCGGCGCGCAGATCATCGCGGTCCCGGTCGTGTCGATGGACGGCCGCCCGGCCAAACCGCAGGTGTCCCAGCCGGAGGTGCGCGGCAGCCAGAACCGCAAGGGCGTCGGCGGCGGCTACTGGGTGGTCCGCAAGGGATACGCCCACCCCGAGGCGCTGCTCAAGATGCTCGACTTCTGGGTCGAGGCGTTCTACAACGTGCCCAACGACCAGATCCACACCGCCTTCAACGACAAGAACCGTTGGACGCTGCACCGCGGTGCGACGGCCTGGCGCGCCTACAAGAACGCTGACGTGGCAAAGACCGTCACGCAGCTGCTCGACGCCAAGGCGAGCACGGATGAACTGGCCAACTATCGGCCGGAGCCGCGGATCTGGTACAACCTGATCAAGAATGTGATCGACGGTGAACCGTACAACGGCACCGAGTTCTCCGCCTACGTAGGCTTCTACGGACCCAACTCGGGACGCGCCGTGGAGGATCTCTACCGGCGGGAGAACCGCTACCAGCTCGCCGGGTTCTACGGCGCGCCGACCGCCACCATGGCCCAGCGGCAGTCCAGTTTGGACAAGCTCGAAGTCGAGACGCTGACCAAAATCATCCAGGGCGCATCGGTCGACGAGTTCGACAAGTTCGTCACGGAGTGGGGCAACATCGGCGGTACCCAGATCACCAAAGAGGTGAACGAGTGGCGAGCCCGCCAATAGCGGGACCGCGCTCAAGGAAGCGCCGGAACCTGGTCAGCAACAGGTCGCTGCACCTGATGCTGGTTCCGGCGCTCATCCTCGTGCTGATCTACGAGTACGGCCCCATGTTCGGGATCGCGATCGCGTTCCAGGACTTCATTCCCGCGCTGGGAATCGACGGGTCGCGCTGGGTGGGACTGTCCAATTTCGAGTTCGTGCTGAGCCTGCCCGACACGTGGGAGGTGCTGCGCAACACGGTCTTCATCGCCACGATGAAGATCGTGGCGGGCCTGATCGCGCCGATCGCGACCGCGTTGCTGCTCAACGAGGTGTCCAAGGCCCTGTTCCGGCGCACCATCCAGACCGTCGTCTACCTGCCGCACTTCCTGTCGTGGGTGATTCTGGGCGGCATCCTGGTGGACATCCTGTCGCCTTCGCACGGCATCGTGAACCAGGCGCTGGGCACCTTCGGGATCGACCCGATCTACTTCGCCGGTGACAACAACTGGTTCCCGTACACCCTGGTGATTTCCGATGTCTGGAAAGAGTTCGGATTCAACACCATCGTGTACCTGGCGGCCATCACCACCGTCGACCCGTCACTGTACGAGGTCGCCTCGGTGGACGGCGCCGGGCGGCTGCGGCAGACCTGGCACATCACGCTGCCCGGCATGCTCCCGGTCATCGTCCTGATGGGCACCCTGAGCCTGGGCAACGTCCTCAACGCCGGCTTCGAACAGGTCTTCATCATGTACAGCCCGCAGGTCTACGAGAGCGGTGACATCCTCGACACCTTCGTGTACCGGATGGGCCTCATCGACTTCCAGTACAGCGCCGCCACCGCAGTCGGGTTGTTCAAGAGTGTGGTGTCGCTGTTCTTCATCGCGACGTCGTACTTCCTCGCCTACCGCTTCGCGCGCTACCGGATTTTCTGA
>DASUXL010000270.1:0-4027 GCA_036377915.1 Candidatus Limnocylindrales bacterium | reverse complement strand
GTGTTCGTCTTCCTGTGGCACTGGAACGACTTCCTGTGGCCACTCGTCATCGGGACCAGCAACGACATGCGCACGCTCACCACCGGCATCGCCTCGCTGCAGCAGGAGAACGTCTCGCTCAACGTGGTGCTCGCCGGGTCGGTGGTCGCGTTCGTGCCCATCTTCATGGCGTACCTGATCGGGCAGCGCTTCTTCACCGAGGGCGTCACCATGTCCGGCATCAAAGGCTGACCTCCGCCCCCCGTTTGATCCGGCAATTTGCCAGGCAATCCCGGCGTTTGAGTTTCGGTGAATGCGGGATTGCCTGGCAAATCGCGGGGGGTTTGGCCGGGGCGCTATCGTCCCTGCATGCGGATCGCGATCGCGGGACTGGCCAGCAGCCACCCGTTCACCGACGCACGGATCCTGTCGCGCCGGGCCGAACTGGTGGTCTACGACGACGAGCCGGCGCGAGTGGCGCGCTTTGTCAGCGAACATCCGCAGGCGCGCGTGGTACCCAACGTGTCGGGCCTGCTCGACGCCCGCCCCGACGGGGTGGTGCTGACCGTGCCCACTCCGCAGGCCGCGCCGGTCCTCGCCGAGTTCCTCGACCGGGACCTGCCGTGCTTCGTCAACAAACCGGCCGCCGCGACCTCGGCCCAGCTCGCCGCGATCGACCTGGCGATCAGCCGGGCCCCGCACCGGGTGCTTTCCACCTCGGTACTGCGCTTCTCGCCCGCCTTCCGCTCGTTCACGGTCGACCCCGAGGATGTCATGGCCGCGCAGGTCATCGTCCGGCACGACGTGACAAGGTGGGCCAAGGGCCACAACCCGTGGCAGGACGATCCGGCCATCGGCGGCGGCATGCTCGTCACCATGGGCGTGCACGGGATCGAACTGCTCGTGGCCCTGCTCGGCACGGATGTGAGGACGGTCTCGGCGACGGCGGCGACGCGGCGGTACACGACCCTGGCCTCCGAGGACACGGCGGTGGTGGCGCTGCGGTGGGCCGGCGGCACACCCGCGTCGGTCACGTTCATCGGGGCAAGCGACGCGGAGTCGTACGAGGTGATCATGCACACCGCCTCCGGCGATCGCCGGGTCGTCATCGAGGGCGGCGACGAACCCGAAGTGGCCCTTGGGTACCGCGGCACGCTCGAGGGCTTTCTGTCCATGGTGGACGGTGCACCCAGTCCCGTGCCGTGGTCGCAGACGCACGCCGTGCTCTCCGCCCTCGTCCATGCCCGCGAGCTTTCACTGGCGTGATATCGAAGCGGTGACCAGCACACACCCTGTAACGCGTCCTAGGAGGATAGGTAAGACGGGTGGTGACGGAATGCGCGCGATTTGGGGCCTGACCGAAACGAAACTTCCTACTAGTCTGAGGTTTTGAATTGCGGCCAGGACCGAAAGGGTACCCCCAAATGCTTCAAAGAAGACGAATCCTGCAACTTTCCTTAGCCGCGGGCGGCGCCGCACTGCTGCCGCAGACAGCCGCGCGGGCCGAATCGTCGCAGCCCACCGGCACCATCACCGACCTGGGTCCGGCCAGCGTCAGCACCCCGCTCGGCAACGGCGAGTTCGTCGGCAACGTGCTCTATGCCGGCACGCGCGGCCTGTCCCCCAACGCGGTCGGCGCCTTCGACCTCGGCCTCGACCGGGTCACCACGCACCACGACATCCCGACGGGCATCGGGATCTGGGCCATGTGCTCGGTCGGCACCGACGTCTACATCGGCACGCACAGCCAGTCTGACCTGTACAAGCTGGACACCCTCACCGGTTCGGTCACGAAAGTCGGGGTGTATCCGTACCACTTCATCTGGAACCTTGCCTCCTCCCCCGACGGCAAGGTATTCCTCGGCACCTCCGAACCGGGACAGGTGGTCGAGTACGACCCCGCCACGGGCACCAGCCGCGACCTGGGTGTGATCGTGGAGGCCGAGGCGTACGTGCGCAGCATCGCCGTCGACGAGACCACCATCTACGCCGGGATCGGGGCACACGCCCACCTCGTCGCGATCGACCGGGCGACCGGCGCCAAGCGCGACATCACCCCGGATGCGCTGCTGTCACGCGACTTCGTGGCGAGCCTGGCCATCGACGCCACGCACATCGCCGGCGGGATCTCCTCCAACGGCCAGGTTCTGGTGATGGCCAAGGACAGTCCGGCGGACTTCCGGATCCTCGAGACGGGCGAGAAGTATGTGACGTCGGTCGTGCTGCACGACGGCTACGTCTACTTCGCCGGCCGCCCGTCCGGCATGCTCTACCGCTGCGCGATCGAGGGTGGAGAAGTCCAGCAACTCGGTGTGGCGCAACCGGAAGCGGCCACGCACCGGCTGCTCGTCCACGAAGGACGGATCTACGGCGTGCAGGACGGCGCGGTCTTCGTCTACGACCCGGCCGGCGGCACGCTCGGCTTCCTCAACCTGGTGCAGCGCGGTTTCAAGGCGGCACCGGAGCAGCCGATGTCGGTGCATTCGGATGGACGGTATGTGTATGTCGGCGGAAAGGGCGGGGCCGATATCCACGACACGGTCACCGGCGCGACCGCCCGGCTGGGCATCCCCGGCGAGCCGAAGGTCGCACTGTCGGTTTTGGACACAACCTATCTTGGGGTGTACACACAGGGTCTGCTCTACTCCCACCGGGCGGGCCAGACCGAGGCGAAACTCCTTGCCCGGACCGGAAACCAGCAGGACCGGCCGCGCGACCTCGACTACGACGAGGCGACAGGCCTGATCGTCATGTCGACCCAGCCGGAACCCGGCCAGATCAACGGGGCGATCTCGCTCTACGCGGTGCGGACGGGCGCCTTCCAGACCTACCGGGGCGTCATCGAACGGCAGAGCGTGTACGGGGTGACCTGCCGGGCGGGCGTGGCGTACCTCGGCACGAACATCCAGGAAGGGCTGGGGCTGCCGCCGGTGACGACCGCCGCCCGGCTGGCCGCCTACGACCTGAAGGACCGCCGGGTGCTGTGGCAGCTGGAACCGGTCCCCGCGGCGAAGGTCATCCCCGGGCTGGCACACACCGCACTGGCCGTCTACGGCATCACCGACACCGGCGTCCTGTTCGAGTACAGCCTGTTGCACCGCAAGGTGACCCGGACGGTCAAGGTCGGGTCGCGCGGCGGCGATCTGGTCATCGCAGGCTGGGCGGCGTACACGACGGACGGCAAGGCGATCTATCGCGTCAACCTGGCGAGCCTCGAGGTGACAGCGATCGCGACCGACCTGGCCGGCGACTGGTTCGGCGGCGAACCCAAGCTGGCCCTCGACCCGTCGCGCAAGGCGCTCTACGGCCTGCGCGGGCGCAACCTGATCCGCGTCGCGATCTAGCCTCTCGTGATCTAGCCTCTCGTGATCTAGCCTCGTGATCCTTGTCGTCCAGCCCGTGGAAAACCCGCCGGGATCTACGGGTTGGACGACAAGGATCGCTAGGTCCGGGGTTATCCACAGGGTCTGGCGCGAACCCGCCACCCGTGGTGGGGTGGCGCGGTGCGATCAGAGGTGGCTCGGCTGCTGGCGCGGCAGAACGGCGTCGCTCGCCCCGGCGACTCATCCAAGCCCTGGCTGCTGGACAACGCGCTGCGGGCGGGCAAGGTGGTCCGGCTGTTCCCCGGCGTCTACGTCGATGCGACCCGCTGTCACGAGACCGGCGTTCGGCGCCGGGCAGCCCTGCGTTACACCAACGATCGCGGTGCGCTGAGCCACACCACCGCCCTGGCGATCTGGCGAATCGGCTGGGACGAACCAGACCACACCCCAATCCACGTGACGGTCCCACCGGCCGTGCACCTTCAAGGCGCCAAAGGGCTGGTGCTGCACCGGCACCGCGAGTCCGGCCCGCGCTGCCGCCGCGGCGGATACCCGGTGGTCCCGCTGGACGAGGCGATCGTGCACTCCTTTCCGCTGCTGCCGGCCTCGCAACGCGCCGGCATCGTCATCAACGCGGTCACCAAAGGCCACGTCACCATCGCCGAGCTGCGCCAGCGCCTGACCCTGGCGCCCAAGCTAACCGGAGCCGCCGAACTCAAGCGTTT
>DASUXL010000269.1:0-4800 GCA_036377915.1 Candidatus Limnocylindrales bacterium | reverse complement strand
CTTCAAGGTGCTGCGCGACTTCCGGCGGGCCGGCGTCGACCGGGACGAGGCGACCCGGGCGCGGCTGCGGGGGATCCGGGACGAGCTGGTCCTCATCGGCCAGTCGTTCCAGCGGAACATCAACGGCGACACCAAGGTCGTGGCGCTGCCGCCGGAGGCATTGGCGGGCCTGCCCGAGGACTATGTGCGGGCGCATCCGGTCGGCGAGGACGGCAAGGTCCACGTCACCACCGACTATGCGGACTTCTTCCCATTCCTGACATATGCCCAGGACTCCGGGGCACGCGAGGCTTTGTGGCGCGAGTTCAACCGCCGCGGGTACCCCCGGAATATTGAAGTTTTGAAGAGCATGCTGGAGCTTCGCAGGGAGTATTCGTCGCTGCTGGGCTACGAGTCCTGGGCGCAGTACGTGACCGAGGACAAGATGATCGGCTCGGACGGGGCGGCGGACGACTTCATCCAGCGCATCAGCGAGGCGGCCAAGGACAGGATGGGCCGCGACTACGAAATCCTGTTGGAGCGCAAGCGAATCGACGATCCGGACGCGACCGAGGTGCAGGCGTGGGACGTCGCCTACCTGCACGACCGGGTGGCGGCGGAGCGGTTCGCGTTCGACTCGCAGCAGATGCGGCCCTACTTCGAGTACGGCCGGGTCAAAGAGGGCCTGATGACGGTCAGCGCGGACCTGTTCGGGGTGCGCTTCGTCCCCCGGCCGGACATCGACGTGTGGCACTCCGATGTGGACGTGTTCGACGTCCTCGACGGCGAGACCCTGCTTGGCCGCATCTTCCTCGACATGCACCCGCGGCCGGACAAGTTCAGCCACGCCGCCATGTTCGGGCTCTCCGGCGGCAAGAAAGGCAGCCGCATCCCCGAATGCGCGCTGCTGTGCAACTTCCCGCGCCCCGGCGCCGAGCCAGCCCTCATGCAGCACACCGAGGTCACCACGTTCTTCCACGAGTTCGGCCACCTGCTGCACCACGTCTTCTCCGGGCACCAGCGGTGGGCCGGCATCTGCGGCATCCGCACCGAGTGGGACTTCGCCGAAGCGCCCTCACAACTGCTCGAGGAGTGGGTGCGCGACGCGGCCACGCTGGCCAGGTTCGCCCGCCACCACGAGACCGGCGAGGTGATCCCCGCCGAGCTGGTGGCGCAGATGCGCGCGGCCGAGGAGTTCGGCAAGGGCCTGCACGTGCGGCGGCAGATGTTCTATGCCAACCTCAGCCTAGAGCTGTACAGGCGCGACCCGGCCGGGCTCGACCCGCTCCAGGTGGAGATCGAGACCAGGCTCCGGCACATCCCGTTCAAGCACGTCGACGACACCTGGTTCCACCTGTCCTTCGGGCACCTCGACGGGTACTCGGCGATCTACTACACGTACATGTGGTCGCTGGTGATCGCCAAGGATCTGTTCGCCGCCTTCGATCCGTCGGACCTGCTGGCGCGCGAGCCCGCCCTGCGGTACAGGGAGAAAGTCCTTGCACCCGGGGGCGCCGCGCCCGCCGCCGAGCTGGTGCACGACTTCCTGGGCCGCCCGTATACGTTCGACGCCTTCAAAGCCTGGTTGGACCAGGAGTGAGGCGGGTAAAGCCTGTGCATGGCGACTTGTGAGGTTTGCGGCAACGACTACTGGCTGACCTTTGAGGTGCACACAACCTCCGGTGAACGGCACACCTTCGACTCGTTCGAGTGCGCGATCCACCGGCTGGCGCCCCTGTGCCAGCACTGCGGTTGCAAGATCGTTGGGCATGGGATGGAGGTGTCGGGCCGCTTCTACTGCTGCGCTCACTGCGCCCGCAGCGCCGACGCCGAGCAGGGTTCGATGGTCAGGGACGCCGCCGGCAGTCACGCCTAGGTCCGGTGCCGTGTCCCGGTAGTGTCGCACTATGAGTAAGGCTGAAGGCTTTCGAAGGCTGCATGAAGCGCCTGAACTGCTTGTTCTGGTGAATGTCTGGGATGTGGCAAGCGCCAAGGTGGTGGCGGGACTGCCGGGATGCAAGGCGATCGCGACGGCGAGCTATGCGATTGCGACATCTTATGGGTACCCGGACGGCGAGCACATTCCGGCAGACCTGATGATCGACACGATCCGCCGCATCGCGTCCAATGTGGACCAGCCGGTCACGGCCGACCTCGAGGCCGGTTACGGAAACGTCGCCGACACGGTGCGCCGCGCGGCGCTCGCCGGCGCGGTCGGCGCCAACATCGAGGACGCCAACGGACCCTTCGACGAGGCGGTCGCCCGCATCACGGAGGCGGTCAAGGCGGGCGGCCCCGAGTTTGTGATCAACGCCCGGACCGACCAGTTCCTTGGCGGCGACAACGACGCGGACGAGGCGATCCGGCGCGGCCGGGCATTCCTCGAGGCGGGCGCGGACTGCGTGTTCGTGCCCGGCGTCACCGACATCGAGACGATCCGGCGCCTTGTCGACGGCATCGGCCAGCGCAAGGTGAGCCTGATGGGCGCGCCCGGCATGCCACCGCAGGCGGAGCTTGAGGCGCTTGGCGTGGCCCGGCTTTCCTACGGCCCGCGCACGCAGTGGATCGCGCTCGGCGCACTCGCCGAAAGAGGGGCAGCGCTCCTTGACGGTGGAGCGCTGCCCACAAACCTCACAGCACTGAGCTGAGCCAGCTCTGCACGACAGGGATGTCGACACGCTGGTAGCCGCCGAGGTAGCGGCAGTTGGCGGTGTATCCGTAGCTGGTGACGGTCACCAGGTACCCGTTGAGGAAAGCCGGACCGCCGGAGTCACCGAAGCAGGTGCCACCGCCGTCGCGGGAATCGTTGGGGTTTCCGTTCATCTGCACGATCTGCGGGGTCAGCTTCTGCCCCGGAGACGTGGTGTAGCGGCGGATGAGCGGGAAGCTCATCGGCTGCGGCTTCTGCGGCCCGGCGTCCGGCTTGCGCACCTCGGTGCCGTAGCCGACCAGCTCGAAGGTGGTGCTGTTGAGCACGGGCTGGGCGAAGGCGTTGAGGTAGTTGCTGGGGGCCAGCTTGGCCGGGGTGATCCCGGTGACCGGCCGGTCCAGCTTGATGACGCCGACGTCGTTCCAGTTGTCGAGGTCGGTGAAGTCGGAGTACTCGGGGTGGGTCAGGGCGGTGCCGGACAGGTTGCCCGACGCCTCGATCTCGGCCTGGGTGTAACCCTTGCCGAGGTCGGCGGCGACCGGGAACGGGCTTGGCGCCTGCTCCGCGATCACCGACTTGAAGGTGACAAGGGTCTTGCCGAGGGTCCCACTGGTGCAGTGTGCGGCCGTGATCAGGACGGTCGGCGTCACGAGCGTCGCTGAGCAGCGGAAACGCCCGGTCGCGTCGTAGAACAGGATCAGGCCGACGTTGGGATGTCCTTCGCCGTCGGGGACGCCGCCGGTGATGGCCGAGGCCGGGGCCGCGGATCCGATCATCGCCAGTGCCGCGAGGGCGGCCACGCCAAGTGCGCGGCGTAATGACTTCATGTTGCTTTGGTCCTTTCTTTGGTACCAGACCCCGAGTCTCGTTCATCGCCCGCCGCCAGTCCAGAGGTAACCTCGGCGCATGATTCTGGTGGTCTCGGGGGTTGCGGGCAGCGGGAAGACGACGATCGGCAAGCTGCTCGCGCAGCGGTTGAGTGTGCCGTACGCCGAGGCGGACGACTTCCATACCGAGGCGAACCGGCTGCGCATGGCGGCCGGCCTCGCACTGTCCGATGAGGACAGGCAGCCGTGGCTCGACGCCATCGCGAACTGGATCGACGAGCGGATCGCGGCCGGGCTCGATGGCGTCATCACGTGCTCGGCGCTGAAGAAGCGGTACCGCGAGCGGCTCACCCGCCCCCGGGCGCGCCTGGTCTTCCTCAAGGTGGACCGGGAGACCATCGACAAGCGCCTGGCCGTGCGGCGCGGGCACTTCTTCCCCGCCGGGCTTGCCGACTCGCAGTTCGAGGCGCTGGAGGAACCCGACCCGTCGGAGGAGGGCGTGGTGATCGTGGACGGGACAAAACCTGTCGAGGAGGTTGTCTCGGAGATCCTACGGATGGCGGTACGGGGCGACGATCTCGCGTAGGTGCAGCGGGGCGGATTGGACGATCGCCGTGCCGCCGCGCGCGAGCAGCACCCCGCGCACCGCCTCCAGCACGCTGACCAGGCGGGCCGGTCGCAGGTCGCCGGGCAGGCCGGCCCAGCCGAAGCCGCCGCAGACGCTGCCGCGCACCGCCACCGGTGAACCGAGCGCGTCGGCCAGCGCATAGCAGAGCAGGTGCAGCTCGTCCTCGAAGGTCTGCAGGCGAAGGGCGACATCGCCGAGGCGGAACGGGTAACGCCCCCACCACACCGGCGGCTCGTCGCTCTCGTGGATGGGCCGCTGCTCCAGCCTGCGCACCAAGCTGCGGGCGCGTTCGAGCACCCGCTCGCGGGAACCCTCGATCAGCACCGACAGCGCGCCGGTCGCGAAGCGCTGGCCCGGGGTGACCGCGCCGCGGCGGATGCCGGGCACGTCAAGCTCCATCGCGGCCACCTCGGGGTCGCACGCCACGATCTCCTCGCGGATCTCGGCGACGTGGACCGGCTGCGTGATCGGCATCGTCAGCCAAATCTGCGCCTCGGGTAAGGGATGGGTCAGGAGTTCGAGGTTTGCGACGACACTGGCGGGGATGGGTGAGCCCGGCGCCGCCCAGCGCAGATCGAACACGCCGGGCCCGAGCAGTGTGGCCCGGTCGGCAAGGCCGGTGACCGTGCCGTCGGGCAGCACCACGGTCGCGTCGCAGACCTGGGTCGCGGGCTGGCCGAAGTGGTGGCTCAGCGGGCCGGTCTCGGCGGTGACGG
>DASUXL010000268.1:0-2025 GCA_036377915.1 Candidatus Limnocylindrales bacterium | reverse complement strand
GCGGGAGTCGCGCAGCATGGCATCCAGCTGCTCACGCTCGAACGCCTTCGGGCGGCAGATCAGGAGGGCCAGCAGCCTCGCCGCGGTGTCCTTCGTCTCCCAGAGCCGGCACGCGAGTTCCTGCTGGGTCTTCAGCCGCTTCGCGAGAGCGCGCAGCTTGCTGAGGTTGACGCCGTGGTCGTCACCGTGCTTCTCGTTCACCGCGCGTGTCTTCGGGTCCTCGAGCTCGGCCAGCTCGGCCATCACCTCGGTGAGTGTCGTCTCGGCCACCGCAGCCTCCCGTCCTTGACGTGCGGCATTCAGCCTACGCCGGACGTTCGCGGCCGCGCCGGTCTGTGCAGCGCGGTGACGAGAACGGCGACGGTGACGCTGGGCCCGTCTACCGGCCGGCCTACGGGCCCAACGTCACCCTGTTGAGCGTGCAACCACCGGGCAACTACCGCGGCGCGGGCAGGGCTCCGGCAGCAGGACCTGGCCCACTGTCGACGCGGACGCGTCCGGGGCTAGTCGCAAGGCCGTTCAGTTTGCGGTTGGGTGGGGTGGTCAAGGGCCTGCGGTCGCGAGGATGTGGATGCTGGTGGTGGCTTTGTAGCTGGTGCGGTCGATGCGGGGGCCTCGGGCCTGGTATTTGGAGATGGCGCGTTTGACGATGCGGGGGCTGACGCGTAGCCGCCGTGGGGGCATCAGGTCGGCCAGGACGTGCCGGCCGATGGTGCCGGCCAGGTCGATGACGGTGTCGGCGATGATGCCGGCGGCCAGGATGACCTGGTCGCGAGCGGTCTGCCAGGCGATGGAGAAGCCGGCCCGGTCCGGGTCGGTGCCGGGCCGGGTGCTGGTCGCGTCCGCCATGGCGGTCCGCAGCAGCTGGTGGAGGACGAGCAGGGCGTAGATTTCCTGGGCGATGCCTTCAGGGGTGCGGGCTCGCAGGACCCGGCCGTCCAGGATGGTCGACTTCAGTTCCAGGTAGGCGGTTTCGATCTCCCACCGCTGGTGGTACAGCGTGATCAGTTCGCCTGCCGGGTGGCGGTGGTGGTCGAGCAGGGTGGTCGCCAGCCGGTAGCGGCCGGTGTGTTTCCCGGCTGCGGTGGTGACAGTGACCTCGCAGTCGATGACGCGGACGCGGAGGCTGCCCAGTGTGGAGAGGTAGGAGCCGTCGGGGCAGCGGGCCAGTAGCGGCATCCTGCGGTCGTTCTTCATCCGGACCAGGAATTCGGCTCCGGTGGCCGCGATGTCGGTGAGCAGTGCCTGGGCGGCGAAGTTGCGGTCGGCCAGCAGGATCATGCCGGTCCTCAGGCTGGGCAGCAGGCGCGGAGCGTAGGTGGTCTCACCGGAGGTGGTCGGCCCGAACACCGCATCGATGAGGGTACGGGTTCCGCAGGCCACCAGGGCCAGCAGGCGAACCTGCGGATAGCCGGTCCCGCCGTGGTTGCCCGCCTGCTTGGTGAACCTCCTCAGGACCGCGGGAGTGTCGGGCACGGTCAGGGTGGTGCCGTCCAGCGCGACCACCAGCAGACCGCACCAGCGGATCCCCGGGCAGTGCGGGGTGGGGACCGGGCCCTTGAGCAGGTCGAACAGCCACCGCAGGGGTGCCGCACCGACACGGCGGCGGGCCTGGGCCAGCGCGCTCGCCGACGGCGTGGCCACCGGCAGCCCGACCAGCGCCCCGGTGAGCTTGCGCCACACACCGGAGTATCCCGTCTCCGGGAACAGACACCCGGCTAACACCAGGTACACCACGACCCGGGCAGGCAGATCCCGCAGCCGCGACTGCACGGACCCGGTGGCGCTCAGCGCCTCGTCGACCATCTCGAAGGGGATGAGCTGGGTGAGCTCGCCGAGATGACCGGGCGCGAACGGACCTTCAGCCACCGTGACGAGACGTGTGATGGCAGACTGTACGGACAGCGGAGCCTCCGGTGTCGTGAACGGCTTGTCTTAGTCGACTGCCAGTTCTACCGGGGCTCCGCTCCTCACGTCCTGCGAACCCGCACTTCACGGCTCCTTGACAACCCCACCCAACCGCAA
>DASUXL010000267.1:0-13764 GCA_036377915.1 Candidatus Limnocylindrales bacterium | reverse complement strand
AACGAACCAAGGCAGCTTGAAGCGGTACGGGGCATCGTCGGGGCCATATGAATCGGTGATCATGAAGTAGCTAATGCCGGGCCGGATCGGTCCGGACTCCATGATCTCCTTGGACGGTGGCAACACCCAGTCTTTCGACCCCGTCAGCGGGCAGGGCTCGGGTGACCAAACCCGTGAAGGGGACGGTGACGGCTGCGGTGGCACGGTCGGTTGTGCTTGCGGTGCGGGAGCCGCCGCCGGCGGAGAGGTCGGTGGCGTGGCGTCGCACCCCATGACCATGGCCAACGTTGCCACTATGGTTGCGGCGCGTATCGGTGCGGTCTTCACTCCGGTGTCGAGTCATACATCGACGGGATGGTTCCATGGCAGGCTTCCTGATCAGTGTCATTCGGGCGAACGTGGAGCACGAGGGTTGCCTCGCGTGGCTCCTGGGGCTCGAGGTCGGAGCGGATTGTGGGGCGGCGGTGCCGTGTTCCCGCGGACTCCGCCTGGGACAAGGAAGCCAATCCCTGAACGACGTCGATGCACGGGATGGTCGGCCACACGGGCAGGATGGAGCCGTGAACCCGTTCGAGCGCAATGCTCCGCGGCTGACGTCGAACAGCATCCTGCAACCGGAGTTCCGGCAGGCGAAGGTGTTCCTCGGCGACGCGTTGGCGGCGCGTTGGCGCGGTCGCGTATCAACGCCGTCAGTGGCTGCTGGCGACGCATGACGGAATGCGGACGAGATGATGAGAAGACACCAAAGATCTGCGCGGGCCGGGTCGTGGCTACCCCGACGCCGTCCTCCACCAGTTGGCCGATGTTTCCCCGTCTGGCCAGAACTCGAGCAGGTCGCCCGGCGCAAGCCCGAGCGCATGCTCGATCTCGGCAGGCGTCGCGGAGGTGAGATAGTCCGACAGCGTCTCGGTGATGTCCTTCCAGTAGCCGCGCAGCGTGCTCTCGCCCGTGAAGAGGTGACGGGCGAGTTGTCCGTAGCTGAATCCCCGTGCGCGACCGTGCAGCACCTGACGCTGCCGCTCGGTGAGCACCGTGATCGCCTTGCGCCGCACCAGTACCTCGAGCAGTCCGATGACCGAATGAGGGATCACCGTTCCGCCACCGGCGACCTCGACGAAGTTCTGCTGTGCCGCGGCGGCGGACAGCGACTTCGACACGATCCCGTGTGCGCCCGCCGCGATACAGGCCGCCAGGACGAAGCGGCGCTCCTCCTGGCTGTAGACGCAGACCCGGTACCCCCTGGCGGTTAATGCGCGGATCGCGGCGATGCCTTGCCGCACATCGGGCTGGGCGGCGTTGGCAAGATGCAGGTCGAGGACCACCAGATCGGCCGGGGGGCTTCTCCGCATGAGTTCTTCCACCGTGGGTACGGCCGCCACGACCTGGATCTCGGACATCAGGATCGCAATCGACTCCCGGATGACCGAGGCGTCGTCAACCACGGCCACCGCTGGTCTCACGACGCCGCCCGCGGGCGCTTGCCGGGTTGCGTGGGGACGGCTTGCGCCGCGTACATAATCGTCGCCGTCGTCCCGTCCCCCACCCGGGAGGTCACTTCCACGGCGTACCCCTCGCGCTCAAGCTCGCCGACCACCACCTCGCGAAGCCCGACCCCCTGGGTGGTCGACGTGGTGTCGAAGCCGGATCCGTTGTCGTTGACGGTCAGGATCCACGACCCGTCGGGGTCGGCGTCAAGGTGGACCACGACCAGCTCGGCCTTGGCATGCTCGCGGATGTTCAGCAACAGGCTGTCCAGTGCTCGCGTCACGACCTCTATCTTTCTCGATGTCATCCTGATCCCCGTGCCGAGATCGAGCGCGAGCTCGATCGGCAGGTCTCTGAACCTGGCGCAGGTGCGGCGTACCGCGTCCGCGAGTGAGGCGGCGTCTGCCTGCGACCGGTGGAGGTCGGGACCGGCGGACGATGTCGTCGTGCCAGGCGACGGCTCGCGGCTCAGGTAGGCACGCATTTGCCTGAGCTCCACCTCCGCGTGCTCGAGCAGGCGTACCCGGGCCTCGTCCGACAGGTTGGGCTCGGTGAGCAGCCGCATCACGGCCACGCCGTTGTGCATGAGGACCTGGGCGCGGCGTTCCTCCTCGCGGCGGGCAAGCTCGGCCGCGACCGCCCGGGACGTGTCGGCGTCCCGCGCGATGCGCCGCATGTACGTGCTGAGCATGCGGCACACCAGCGCGTAGACCACGAACGTCAGCTCGTTGCCGAGGATCGTGGTCAGTCCCAGAACCTCAACGGTGGCGCCAGACACGTGGACCGCGTAGCTGCCGATGACGGCGAGCAGGCCGATCACAGGCACGACCGGTGATCTCGGCCCGACGGCTGTGATGATCACGGACAGCGCGTACCCCGGCTGGAATCCCACCCAGGTGCCGACGCGGTCCTCCGATCCGACCACCAGAGGCCCCACCAGCATCACGGCGCTCGCGAGAGCGAAGTCCGCGAGCAGGGGTACGGGACCCAGTGCGCGGCCTCTCACCAGCGACGCCACGCTGACCGTCAGCGCGGCGACCGCCCCGGCCAGCCAGGTCGTCAGGTACAGACCCGGCCGTGGGGACGATTGCATCCCCGGGTAGAGAGTCGGGACCATCTGGGCGACGGTGCCCAGGCGGACGCCGGCGATGAAGACGGTGAACGCTCGCTCCACGCCGGCAGTCGTGGTGGGCAGCCCGCCGAACCTGTTCCGGGCGACCCGCAGCCGCAGTGTTCTCCTCCGACCGGTCGGACCGGTCGGAGGAGATTCCAAGTTGGCCGCGGGGCGTGGCACTACTGATCCGGGCTCGGCGGGATCGGGTTCCACGGGACGTTGGGCACCGGGGCGGACAGTGCCGCGCTGATCCCCGCCGCGTACGCGGTGGTGCCCTGGTCGTTCGGGTGGAACGAGGCCATGCTCACCGGCGAGTCGTCGCCGTCGCCCTGTCTCGCCAGCGTCAGCCCGTTGATCCAGTTCTGGCCCAGCAGCTCACAGGCATCGTGGCGGCGGAACCGGTCGTCGACGGGGGCGAACGTCACGTTCAGCCCTTCGGTCGCCCACAACTTGAGCACCGTGTCTCCCTGCTTTCGCGTCAGGTACACCTGCAGCGGAAGGATCGCGCTCAGCTCCCAGGGCTCGACCCAGCAGGCCTCAGCCTGGTCGATCTTGAACACTGTCGGGTACGTCGCGAGCACGATCTTCGCGTTCGGCGCCTGTGTGCGGATCTTGCGTAGCAGCTTCTCGAGGTCGGGGATCGTACGGTCGTCCAGCTGGTCATACACGGAGTTCCAGATCGGGGACTGCTCACAGAACGGCTGGCCTACGCAGGTGGCGAGCACATCCCCGAAGACTCCACCGTCGTTTCCTCCGATCGTGAGGATGACGTAGTTCGTGTCCGCGTTCAAGACTCCCGAGTAGACCTGTGGATACTCCGACCACTGTCCCTTTCCGCGGTATCCGCCGGGAGCGTTCGTGACGCGGGAGTACCAGGGCACGGTCAGCTGCTCGGTCACCGCCCCGGAGCACGCGACGAAGCCCAGTTCGACGGCGGAACTCCACTGGTTTTCAAGAGCGCCCACCGACTGGCTCATGCCCGGCATGACCAGCTTGCGCGCCCACGCCTCGGGACTGCGCCGGCAGGAGTTCTGCCATTTCAGGTCGCCGCCGTCGGTGTTGGTCTCCGCGTAGTAGCCCGCCGGCCCCGAGGTCGCCGGGTCGCCGGTACCCTCGCCCGACGAGTAGGAGTCACCGAGAACGGCCACCTTGACGGGTTCGCGGCTCAACGGCTGGAACGCCACGGCATCCCAGGCGACGTTCTCGGTCCCGTCGCCGTCGAGGGTGGCGTTGGTGAGACTCACGCTCGGCACACCGTTGAACCTGAACGAGCCCAGCGATACCCAGTTGTTGGCCTTGCGCTTCTGGCTGAGGTAACGCACGGTCGAGCGTCCGTCGCCCAGGTGGATGGTGTACTTGGCCTGCTGGGTCCGGGCGCCGTGGTCGGGCAGGTGCACCGCCACCCTCATCCAGCCGGTCACGGAGCGGTTGAGCGTCCAGGTACCGACCACCTGGAGGCGGTCCTGGATACCTCCGGGGCTCCCCGATCGCGTGTGGCCAAAGATGAAGCGCCCGCCGAAGCCGGCTCCGAGCTGATGGATGTCGATCTTTGACGGCATCGTGCCGTTGGCGTCGGTGGCGAAGCTCATCTTGAAAGTGCCGTCGCTCGGGATGTCCGCGCACGGGCGGACCGAGGGCACACCGTTCAGGTCGTTGTCGACGATGTACGCGCCCGGCGGCGCCGCGTTGCCCGACGCTGTCGCGCTGCGGCTGCAGTTCGGCGGGTACGGGTTGCCGTTGGCCTCCTCCGCCCACGTGGCGGGGAATCGCAAGAACTCGTACCCGCACTCGACGCTGCAGTCTTTCCACCTCGCCGGACGGTTGTACCAGCATCGGTAGTCGCGGACGCCATTTTGGGTGCTCAGACACGGACCGGGGATCTCCGGCCCATCCGGATTCCACGGGAACGTGCCGACCAGCGACTTGGAGCACCGGTTCGTCGCGTCGCAGAACAGGTCCATCGGAGGCTTCACCGCCTTGCGATAGGCGTCGGTGTTCCACCATGCGCCCCGGAACGCGGGCACCTCGACGCCGGGCGCCTCGTACAACCCCATCGGCCACGCCGCCCATCCCATGACCCGCTCCGGGTAGGGCCACCAGTTCGGGTGCTTGGCATCGGCGAAGTAGTTGTTGTGCAGGAACGGCTTGCGGGCGGGGTCGTACTTGGGGTTGGCGGGGTTGTTGTGCCAGCCGACCCCCCAGGCGCCGTTGTTCTTCGCGGCGTCGGACTGCGGGTAGAAGCCCGAGTTGTACGCCCAGGCGGCGTAGAACCAGTTTTCGATGTTCTGCGGATTGCCGTTGTTGATGATCAGTCCGGCGCTGTACGTCTGGTTCCATTTCTGGACGAGGATCTGAAGTCCGGCTGCGATGTTCGAGGCGTAGTCCAGCGCGATCGCGTGATGTTGCTGGGACGTGCGCTGGCCGATGCGCATGCCGTCGGTCACCTGCATCACCCCGTAGCCGCAGTCCGCGTCGGCCATGGAGATGTCCCAGTCGTCGCCCTCGTCGCCGTTGTAGATGTCGACGCCGTAGTAATTGCCGATGATCGGGTTACCGGTGACGCCGGGCATGGCGTATCTCGAGGCCTGCCACAGGTTGGATTCCTGCATGGCGACGCCGAGGAGGACCTGCGCCGGGACACGGCTCGTGGGCCAGCCCGCGAGTGCCGGTGTCGGGAAAAGCTGCATTGGCTTGGTGGTGCCCAGCTCGACTCGGGTACGCCAACCGTCCACACCGGTGGGATTCCACATGGCGTCGAGGTTTTTCGTGATCGCCTGGTTCGCCGCCCATTCGACCTGCCGCGGTTTCGGTTGCATGGCCTGCCGTCTGTGGTCGTTGCGAGCGATCGCGCAGGTACGTTCACTGGCGGACTCGGGAAGGTCGTCGACGACAAGACTGCTCGACACGGTCGCCGATGTGAAGCTCAGCGCCGGCGAGATCTCGTCTCCGGGCGTCCCCTGTGCGCGTGCCGTGGTCCCGGCCTGGGCAAGGTCGGTGCCCAGCCGGACCGTCTTCTTGGTGGCCGGGACGGTGAGCGACAACTCGATCGGGGTTGCCTCATCGTGGGCCTGCGCGACGCCCGCCTTGGTCCAGGCGATGTCGTGGACGAAGGCCGCGGCCGTGGTGCTGGCGCTCGCGCCCGGCGCGACCTCGGGGAAATGCTTGAGATAGCCCGCCGAGCCTCGGACCTTCGCCGCGCCGACAATCGCGATCGTGCCGCGCGCGGCTGGGGCCAGGCCGAAGTCGCCGAAGGTGCCACGGGCGATCTCCACCGGCGCGGTCGCCGCGGTGTCGGTGGCGACGGACGGGGGTGAGCCGACGCGCGCGAGCTGGCCGCGGCTCAGGCGCAGCGCGACCAGCTCGTCACGTGCGGGCGTGCGCGTCGCGTCGCTGCCCTGTCCCGCCGCGGGAATTCGGTCCAGGAACACCACGCCGCCGTCGGAGTCGGCGGTCAGCCGGAAGGGCACCCCGGTGGTTTTGGCGACCGTTGCCACCGCGCCGCGGTCGTCGACCCGCACGACGTGTGCGCCCTTGGCCGCGACTATCTCGGTCCGGCTCAACGGAATCGGCGACGTCACCTGCCCGTCGAGCTCGACCGGGTCCGCGGCGATCCGGCCGTGGCGGGTGTCGACGATCACCAGCCGGGTACGGCCCTGATCGTCGCGGGCTTTCGCCTGCGTCAGGACGGCGAGGTCGTCGACGCCGCAGCCGGGGTTGAAGTAGGCGAGGGAGGCGGTGATCCCCAGCTTGGTCACCCCGCCGGTCCGCAGGTCGACCACTGCCGTGAAGCCGCCCCGGTCGTAGAGGTCGGGCTTGTTCGAGAATGCTCGGGGCGCGTACACGGCGACCACCTTGTCGCCGGAGGACGTCAGGCATGCCTGTCCGATCCACTGGTCGACGTCGACCAGGCTCTCCCGCAGGGTCGCGACGACTCGCCACTCGTAGCCTTTTGCCGCGTCGGCCTTGAGGATGTGGAACCCGCGCCCGTCGGCCGAGGTGGCCCAGGCAACGTCGTCCGAGGTCTTCCAGCGGGGGGTGAGGACGTGGTCTCGGTCCCGATCCGGAACAGACTGCGGTGCGCGCTTGTCGCCCGGCGAGTCGGGCTGCCCGCCGTCGGGCGTCGCGCTGCTCTGCCTGCCGTCAACGGGCTGCGCCGCATGGGCGAACGTGGTGGGAATGATGACGAGTGCGGCCGCGAGCAGCAGTACGGCGTGCTTGCGGGCACGGACAACCGTGGGACGGGTTCGCATGTGCGTCTCCGAGGGTGGGGAGGGCTTAAGGGGGCTCGCGTTTCACACCACGCAGGTGCGGTGGGGTGGGTGCCGGGCCGGCGTTCGCCGCCCCGCACCCACCAACCGGCTGTCAGAGTCCGAAATACATGACACGGATGGCCATGTCGAAGCCTCGCCAGGTGTTGGGGCCGGGGATGCCGTCGATCGGGCCGGTATAGCCGCCGTGCCGGGCGGTGAGCTGGATGCCCCTGTAGGTGTTCGGGCCCGGGATGCCGTCGGCCGGGCCGCCGTAGACGCCCCTGGCCGCCAGGAACCGCTGGACACCGCGCCACGTGTTGGGGCCGGGGATACCGTCGGCAGGTCCGGTGTAGCCGTGGCTCGCCGCCGGTCCGGCCTGGATGCGGCACCACATCGGCATGTCGCTGGCGCTCCCGCTGTACGTCAGGACGTAAAAGTGGTCTTTGCAGAACTGGGTGGTGTAGGAGTTGCCCGCCTGGGCCGGCTGGGCGATCGTCAGGCCGGCGAGCGACATGCTCAGCGCGATGGCCACTGCGGAGGTGCGCTTCCAGTTCATGTGGTTCCTCTCCGGGAAGATTCACGCGATCCAGGCGTTGCGATCCAAACGGTGGCGCATAAGGGATGTAGGCGTCCTTGACCGGGGTACCGACGTGACGCCCTGGCACTCCCCGAGTCCCGCGGACACCTATGGTGTCGGCAACAACTGGTTCCTCGTGCTCTATGCGATCTTGATCATTGTCTATACTTACCGCGACCGATCTGGATGCGACTCTAGTTGCCGGGCACGGTCGCCCGCACCCAACGAATCCGCGAAAACCGCCGCACCCGCCATAGTTTGCGGATACGGCCTGGCGAGATCGACGCGTGGTTGAGTAACGTATCTTGACTGATGCCTAACGGAGCTGCGGGTGGAGCTGCGCGATATCGAGATCTTCCTGACGCTGGCCGAGGAGCTACACTTCGGCCGTACTGCCGCGCGCCTGCACGTCACTACCGCACGGGTCAGTCAGGCCGTCAAGAAGCAGGAGCGCCACATCGGCGGCGCCTTGTTCGATCGCACCAACCGCACCGTCAAGCTCACGCCCCTTGGCGTGCAGCTTCGCGCCGACCTACAGCCGGTCTACCGTGAGCTGTACCAAAGTATGCATCGGGCAAGGATGACCGCTCAGGGCATCACCGGCGTCCTGCGCGTTGGCATGCTCCCTGTCAACTCCTATGACCTGCGCCCGTACTGGGAGACTTTCCACGCCCGGCATCCTCAATGGCGGTTGCAACTGCACCACAATCCATACCTGGACGCCTTCGGTCCACTTCGGAACGGCGACATCGATGTGTTGGTGGCATGGCTTCCCATCGAGGAACCGGACTTGAGCGTGGGGCCGGAAGTCTTCACCGAGCCGATGGTCCTGCTGGTGCCGCCCGGCCACCGGCTGGCCGACCAGGACTCGGTCAGCGTCGAGGTCCTCGGCAATCACGTGCTGCCGTCAGTGCCGGGCATGCCTGACTACTGGGAGGAAGGTTTCGCGCCCTTCCAGACACCCCGTGGCCGCCGGATCGAGCGTGACACAACGCCCCACGGGGCTCTGGAGGAACTGTTCACGGTCCTCGGCACAGGCGACCTGGTGTCCGTCCTCGGTGCTCATGTCGTCAGGTACCACAGTCGGCCCGACATCCGTTACGTGCCTGTCCGTGACTCCTGGCGACTGCGATGGGCCTTGGTGTGGCGCAGCGACCGGGAGAACGACCTCGTCCGGGCACTGGCTCGCACGGTGCGCGACTTGGGAACGCGCCACACCTAAGGACTTGGCTCATCAGGGATGGCGCGTGGCCCGGCTGTTGCGCCTGCCACCTGTCGAGGCGAGCACCCGCGACGAGATGGCCATCCGCTTGGACAGCCGGAAGGTGGTGATCGGGCTGCTGCTTACGATCTCCTTGTAGAGGATGGCCGCTCGACCCGTGATGAACCAACGCCGCGGCGTGTCGTCGGCGTACGTAAACTGGATCACCGCGTCTTTCCGGCCAAGGCTTACCGGCTGGTGGATGTAACCGAAGCGGAATGGCTTGGCGGGGCGGCCACGCAACCGGCGGGCGATGTTGGCGGCGGCGTGTGCCGCGCTGGGGATGCCGCTCTGGCAGGTGCCGTGGATGACCCCGTAAGCCTGGCTGATCGCGGCGGAGTCTCCGACGGCGTAGATCTCGGGGTGCGACACTGACCGCAGCGTGGCGTCGGTGATGATGCGCCCGTACCCGTCGGTCGTGATCCCGGCCTTCGTGGCCAGCGCGGCCACCCGCACCCCGGTGGTCCAAAGGCAGCCGTCGGCGGCTACGAACTCGCCGCCTGCCAGCTCCACTCCCTCCGGCAACACCTTGGCGACGCTCACACCCGTGCGCACGCTCACGCCCAACCGAGCCAATGCCGCCATGAGATAGGCGCGGGCCTTGGCGCCCATCATCGTCGCGGGTTCGTCCCGGCTGAGCAGCGTGACGCGGATGTTCCGGTGGGACTCGGCGATTTCGGTCGCCGCTTCGATCCCGGTCAGGCCGGCGCCGCACACCAGGAACTCGGTCCCGTCTCGTGCCGCCGCGAGGTGCTCGGCCAGCCGCCGCGCGCTGTGCGGGCTGTTGAGGGTGAAGGCGTGTTCGGCCGCCCCCGGCACCGCGCCGGTATCGGTTGTGCTGCCGATCGCGTAGACCAGAAAGTCGTAGCCGATCGAGGTCTGGCCATCCACAGTGGACACAGCGAGAGTGTGCGCATCCGTGTCGATGCCCGTCGCCGATCCCTGCACGAAGCCGATGCCGGTGCCGGTCAACAGATCCGGGATACGATGATCGGCAAGGTGCTGGCCGGTGGCCAACTGGTGCATCCGCAGCCGCTCCGTAAACCGCTCCAGCGGGTTGACGAGGACCACCTGCACGCGTCGCTTTGCTCGCTGCGCCACGCCGATGGCGGCAAGCATGCCGGTGTATCCGGCGCCGATAACCACGACCTTGCTCGTGCCAGTCATGTCCCGCCGCCGATCGAGCAGACAACATCAAGATTCATAACCACAGAGTCTGGTGCGATTCCCCATGGCCAGCAACGGCACTCTCGGCAACACGCGTTAACTCGAAGCTAAACATGCGAGGGATGGGCGCGCCACTCAAACCTAGGCTTGGTGATGAGCGGTGATGTGATCGCGGATTTCCGGAATGCTGGCCCCGATTTCCTCGGTGTGGTCGGTGCCGAGGGCGGTGAGGATGTCCAGGGCGCGCTGCCAGTGCTGGCAGGCCAGCTCGTGTTGGTTGAGGGCGTGGTGGGCATGGGCGAGGCCGTCGTGGGCGCGGGCTTGATCTGCCGGCTGGGCGAGGTCGGTCGCGACCCGTAACGCCTGTTGGTGGTGGATCAGTGCGATGTCGGGTTGGCCCGTGCTGTGATGCAGACGGCCTAAGCCTTGCAGCGCCTCGAACTGTCCGTTGCTGTTGCCCAGCTCTTTGGCCAGGTCGAGCATCTTTTGGTAGCAGCTGTTGGCTTCACGGTGGCGGCCCAGCTTCTGATGGATGTCGCCGAGACCGCACAATGCCTGCCATTCGCCACTTCGATTACCGATTTTCTGGGCGATCTGTAGAGCTCGCTGGTAGTGGCCGGCGGCCTGCTCATATTGGCTCAGCATCCGGTGGACGTGGCCCAGACCGGTCAACGCCTGCCACTCGCCGCTGCGGTCGCCGATGTCCTGGGCGATCCGCGAAGCCTCTCCGTAGTAGCCGGAAGCCTCCTCATAGCGGCCCCGCATCCGATGGACGCTTCCAAGACCCTGCAGCGTTTGCCGTTGGCCGCTGCGGTCGCCGATTTCCTGGGCGATCTGCAAAGCTCGCTGATAATGGTCATCGGCCTGCTCATATTGGCCCAGCAGTCGGTGGACGTGGCCGAGGCCGGCGAGGGCGTCCAGTTCGCCGCGGCGGTCGCCGATCTCCTGGGCGATTTGCAGGGCGCGCTCGTGGTGGCCGGTGGCCTGCCGATAGCGGCCCAGCGTGCTGTCACCGTGGGCGATGTCGTTGAGCGCGTTCATCTCGGCGGGGAGGTCGCCGTGGTCACGGGCGAGGTCGAGGGCTTGCTGGCGCAGCATTTCCGCGTCACGGTGACGGCTACGGGTACGCAGATGCCCGTCCAGGATGGCCGACAACTGCCAGGTGTGTTCTGGGAAGCCATGGATGGCGGCGCGGTGTGCGGCGGCGAGCAGATTGCCCAGCTCGGTGTCCAGCCACCGGTTGGCCCGGTTCGGTTCGGACAGGTCGAGGACAGGGCTACCGGACGGTGAGACTGTGGGCAGACGCTGCCGCTCGAAGGGGTAAGCAGCATCCACCGCCGCAGCCGTGCTGTGCCTGTAGTGGTCCAGCAGCCGGTTCATCGCTTCTCGTTGCTGTGCCTGGGTTTCCTCACGAACGGCGGTGTCGGCGGCGTGGGCGCGGACCAGGTCGTGAAACCTGTACCGGCCGGGAGTGTGTTCGGTCAGCAGGTGGTCGTCGGCCAGCCGGTCGAGCAACCGCCTCACCCCATCGAGACCTTCGCCGGTGAGGGCCGTCGCGGCATACGGTTCTATGTCGGGGCCGGGATGCAACCCCAACAGTCGATACATGCGCTGGCCATCCGAGGACAGGTGTTGGTACGAAAGGTGAAGCGTCCCGTGGAGGCTGCGCTGCCCGTCATGGAATGTGGCCGGCCGCCCGATCACGTCCCGGAGCCACGTCACCAGATCAGCCACCATCCACACGCGACGATGCTTGAGCCGGGCGGCGGCGATGCGGATCGCCAACGGCAACCGCCCACACAACTGCACCGCCTCCCGCACCTCAGGGGCATCCGTCATCAGGTCGGGCCGGTCGGCGGTGCGGGCAAACAGTTGGATCGCATCGGCTTGCGGCATCGTGTCCAGCGATACCACAGTGGTCGCGTCCAAGGCTGTCAGGCGTCTGCGGCTCGTCACCAGCACCAGACAACCCGCCGCGCCGGGCAGCAGTGGTTGCACCTGTGCCTCGGTGGCGGCGTTGTCCAACACGATCAGCATCCGCCGCCCGGCCAGTACGCTGCGCCACAACGCGGCGCGCTCTTCCAGCCGGGCGGGTATCCGCTCCCCGGCGACACCGATGTCGCGCAGGAGCCGATCAAGCGCCTGTGCGGGTTCGACCGGCGCCATCCCGTCAGTGAAGCCATGCAGATCGATAAATAGTTGCCCGTCCGGGTGCTGTCCGGCCAGCCGATGCCCGGCGTGTACCGCCAAAGCGGTTTTGCCGACTCCGCCCATCCCATCGATGGCCGAGATGACCACTGCCGAACCCGGCGAATCCTTCGGCCCGTCTGGCTGTCGTGGCAGATCCGAAGCCACCGCAAGCACCCGCTCCAGTTCCACGCTGCGGCCGGTGAACCACGTCGCGTCCCGGGGAAGCTGCCGCGGCACACCGGCTGCCGGCGCCGCATCGTCGCCTCGCGCCAGCGCGGCAAAGTGGTCGCGTTCGCCCTCGGCCAGTTCCAGCGCATCGGCCAGAATCCGTACCGTGTCACCATGCGGGCGCCGCGTGCCGTCCGCCTCCAGCCGCCGGATCGTCCGCACACCCAAACCGGTGCGCAAGGCGAGCTGCTCCTGGGACAACAAGGCACGCTCACGCCAGGCACGCAACACAGCCGCGAATGACATCGGCTACCTCCGTGAAATGACCGGGAAGTGACCGCGGTTTGACCTCGACCGCCGGACAAATCCCACCGCATCCTAGACGACATCGAAGAACATCAGCTCTGGAGGCGGCCGATCGCGCCTCCCGGTCCGTCCTTCATTCGAACACCATCAAGGAGATTCGCCACATGATCCAGTCTCGAAGAATCATCGCCTGCCTCTCCGGCGCCCTGGTCGCGGCAACTGCGGTAGTCGCCATCCCGGCGCCGGCGCACGCCTCCGGGGGCTGCTCCGGCAGCCTCATCATCATCAATGCCAACCCGGGTGCGGAGCAGCCATCGGTCGCGCGTGGGCACACCCACGCCACCGGCAATCACTACGTCAAGAGCACGTATCCCGTCGGCGACCGCCGGATTTTCGTCTGGTACGCAGACAATAACGGTGGTCTCGATGGCGATACCCGAGACTCGTACCACACGTCCTCGACCTGCTAGGAAAAGTTCTACCAGGTTCGTTAGCCCTTGCTAGCGCGGGACAAAGGCGTCTCGGGCGGCGGCGCGGAACCGGCTTGGCGATGCGCCGTGCGCCTCATGGAATCGCCGCGTGAAGTAGGAGGCGCTCGTGAAGCCGCAAGCGTAGGCGATATCGGCGACGGTGCGCGTGGTTGTGGCCAATAGCGTCGCTGCGCGGCGCAGCCGCACGTCGGCGATGAACTCGGTCGGGGTGGTGCCGTAGTAGCGGCGCATGCTGCGGGCGAGGTGAGCGTCGCTGACGTGCGCGAGCGCCCGCAGCCGCGGCACACCTTCGCGCAAGTGCTCTTCCTGGCTCATCGCCGCCGTCGCGGTGACGAGCCAGTCCGGGATTCCCGAGGGACGCTCGGGCTCCTCGGTGGCCGGAGCGAGCAGGTCGAGAACCTCGCACCAGAAGCGGATCAGGTCGGCTTGCCGGGGCGTCTCGTGGAAGCGGTCAAGGGCGACCGCGCAGGCGTGCGCGCCCCGGTCGCCGGAAATCCGGACGAGCGGCGGGAGAGCGCCCCCGCCGGGGTCGGTCCCGGCGAGCCCGACAAACGCTTTCCAGCCCGCCGCCGGGAACGCGATGTTGTAGAAGCGAAGCCCGCCGAGGATGGTGTGGTGGTCGAGCGGCCGGACGAGAACCAGGTCCCCGGGGTGTAACGGCTGCCGGCTTTCCGGGCCGCCGGCATGGGACACCAGCTGCTCTCCATCTCCGGCCACGACCGCCATCACCTCGTAGTAGTCGCGGTGGCTGTGCG
>DASUXL010000266.1:0-16487 GCA_036377915.1 Candidatus Limnocylindrales bacterium | reverse complement strand
GCCCACCCAGATCGCGGTGGCGATCTGCTCGGTGTAACCGACATACCAGGCGTGGGCGTTGGCGCCCTTGAACACCGGCGTCACCCCGTCGGCCTGCTTCTTGCCGTTCTCCCACGTGCCGCTCTTGGAGGCGACCTGGCGACTGCCGGCAAGGGTGTGCCCCTGCTCGCCCGGGATCTTCTTGAGTACCCAGGTGACCTCGTCGGCGACGGCCCGGGGGATCGCGACGACGCCCTTGAGCTTTTCGGCGCCGGCCGCTACCGGTTCCCACTTGCCGGTCTGCCGGTTCTTACGGTCGACCTTGAGGATGAAGTGGGGTTTGTTGTACACGCCGTGGTTGGCGATCGTCGACATGCCGGTCGCGTGGTCGAGCACGGATATCGGGTACTGCCCGAAGCCCACGTGATAGTCGAAGACGCTGCGCCCCTGGGGGATTCCCTGGTCGAGCTTGTAGGCCTTGACCGGGTCGGTGGTCCACATCGTCTTGACCCCGGCCTGGTGCGCCATCTGCACCACCTTGTCGGTCCCGATCTTCTGGGCCACCTTGAAGAACGCCACGTTGTACGACTGGACGGTCAGCGTCTCCAGCGTGCAGCGCTCGCGGCAGGGCAGGTCGTCGGCCTCGCGCCCGGCGTTTGCCACGTCGAACTGGGCGCCGTTGACGCCTTTGCGCATCTCAGTGGCGTCCCAGATGGACTGGGTGGAGATGTCGGCGGCGAGGGCAGCGGCGAGCGTGTACGCCTTGAACGATGATGCCGGCGAATGCGGTTCGGCGTCCGAGGCCCAGTCGGTGTCGGTGCCCTTGTTGGTGCCGCCGTAGTAGGCGAGCACCCGCCCGGTCGCGGGGTCGATGGCGACCCCGGCCCCGATCAGGTTTTCCTTCTGCGACTTCATCGTGGACCCGTCGACGTCGCGGTTGAGCTGCCGCTCCAGGGCGCTCTGCGCCCTCGGGTCGATGGTGGTGGTGATGCGCAGCCCGGCGTTCTTCCAGTCGGCCAGGCCCTGCTGGCGCAGCTCGTTGCGGATGCCCAGCTGCTCCAGTTCGGACTCCACGTATTTGACGATGTGGCCGGTGGCGCGGTCGTTGTGCCCCCACGCACTTCCGGCCTTGGCGTTGTCGGCCTTGTGCAACTCGCCGCGCTGCGGGTTGTTGGCGTCCTTGGGCAGCGGGTACTGCTGCTTGGCCTTGTCCGCTTCGGAGAGCCACTTCATCTCCACCATGTTGCCCAGCACGTAGTTCCAGCGGCCCTTGGCATTGTCGAGGTTGTTGGCCGGGTCGTACCCGCCGGAGCCCTCGGGCTGGCGCAGCACCGCGCCGAGCACGGCGGCCTGCGACACCGTCAGCGTCTCGATCTGGTCGGCCGGGATACCGAAGTATGTCTCGGCCGCCGCGCCGATCCCGTGCGCGCCTCGTCCAAAGTAGACCGTGTTGAGGTAGAAGCCGAGGATCTGCGCCTTGGAGTACGTATCCTCCAGCTTGCGCGCCATGATCGCCTCACGCACCTTACGCGCGTATGAGATTTCGAGGTCACCCGCCGCCTGCCGGGCATACTGCTGCGTGATGGTGGAACCGCCCTGCGTCTCGCCACCGGTCAGGTTGTTCCACGCGGCGCGGGCGATCCCGCTCAGATCGACCCCTTGGTGCTCGTAGAAGTTCTTGTCCTCCCCGGCGATCAGCGCCTTCTGCACCTGGTCGGGCAGCTTCTCCAGCGGAACCTCGACCCTGTTCTGCGTCCCCAGCTTTGCCAGCTGGACCTTGCCGTCGCTGGCGAAAATCTCGGTGCTGTTGACCAGAGCCAGCTGCCCGGGCTCACGCACCGAGTCGTAGAAGTAACTCCCGCCGATCAAACCGACGCCGCTGAGCACCACCATCGCGGCGATGCCGATGATGATCCGCGTCTGCCACGCCCGGGTCGTGAACCTTGACAGCCCGCGGCGGCGCGGCTTGAGCCACTTGGGCCGGGGCGGCGGGGGCTCACCGGGCTCACCCGGCCCGGGCGCCAGGCCGACCCGCACGCGCGCACGGCCGACCGCGACATCGCTGACATCTTGGGCATCCCGGTCGTATTCCCGGTCGTATTCCTGGCCATAGTCGTATTCGCGGTGGGGGTACACGCCACCGACCATACCCATAAACCCGACTGCCTACATACTACGCGTGTTGTATGGGCAGTCCGGAGGCTTGCCAGGCCTCGAAGCCGCCGGCCATGTCGGTGGCTCTGTGCAGGCCAATCTCCTGCAGCGTCGCGGCCGCCAGCGACGAAGAGTAACCCTGTTGGCACACAACGATTACAGACAGGTCGTAATTGTCGGCGAGCGGAAGCCTGGCGTCGCTGGCCGGGTCGAGGCGCCACTCGAGCACGTTGCGGTCGATGACGACCGCGCCGGGGATCTCGCCGTGTGCCCGGCGCTGCTCGACCGGCCGGATGTCGACGACGATGGCGCCCGATTGCTGGGCCGCGAGCGTCTCGCGCGGAGTCAGGCGGCTCAGCCGGGCGCGAGCATGGGCAAGGATGTCGGAGATACCGCGGCGCACTCACCAGATGTTACGAGTTTTGGAAGCGCCCAGTACCATGCGCCGATGCGGACGGTGAATGTGAAGGACTCCGGTGGCGCGGACTGGGCGGTTCGCGTGGTGTGGCAGCCGCGCTGGCGTGCCCTCGCGCGCCGTTTCGGCGGCTGGCGGCGCAAGCGCCGGGAGAAGAAGGAAGGCGGGGGTTTTGACCTGCCGGACGTCGGTGGTATCGGCGACGACATCTTCGCGGCAATTCTCGTGATCGTCGGTCTGATCCTTTTCGGCCTGCTTTTCTGGTTCCTCCTGCTGCCGATGATGCTGCTGCTCGTCGACATCGTCATCGTCGTCCTGCTGATGCTGCTGGCCATCCCGGCGCGGGTGCTCTTGCGCCGCCCGTGGACGGTCGAGGCGTACCGGCCGGGGACCAAGCCGGACACGCAGGAGTGGTTCGCCACCGACGTCGTGGGCTGGCGCAAGGCGCTGGAGATGCGCGACCACATCGCGCAGCGGCTGGGCGCCGGGCACCCGCCGCCCGTGGTCGGCACACTGGCGGTCCGCGAAGCCTGAGTGCCTACTCCGGCTCCGCCTCCGTCGTGCGGTTCGCGAGGCCTGAGCGCCTAGTCCGTGGCCTCGGTCGTGCGGGCGGTGAGCGCCGCGGCGAGCATCTCCGCCTCGGCGTCGGTGATCTCCTCGCCGAACTCGCTGAGCAGCTCGGCCTGGGTAAAGATCACCTTGCTGCCGCGGGAGTCGTCGTAGGCCTCGGTGGCGCTCTCGACCTTTACCACTCCGGCGTTGACGGCAAGCACCGGGGCCTCGCCATCGTCGGTTCGGGCCCGCGCCAGCGCCCGGACATCGTCTGCCGTAACCGTTGCCATGCACGGCACTTTCCCTCCGGGAGGGCCCGCCAAACGTGGGAAATGGGATGCCGTGGCGGAATTGGAAGCGGATACTTCGTTGCCGTGCACTCTTCGATGACGGTGACACCGGCTCAGCTACCGGACGTGCTCCTGCACGTCGCGGTGGTCCGCCCTGTCTTCGTCTGGGGTGCGCCGGGGATCGGCAAGAGCTCGCTCGTGCGCGCCTTCGCCGACTCCCTCGGGCTGCCCTGCGTCACGCTCGTCGGCACCCAGCTCGCCGCCGAGGACCTCATCGGCGTACCCGAGCTGCGCGACGGGCGCAGCCGCTTCGCGCCGCCCGAGATGATCGCCCGGGACGAGCCGTACTGCCTGTTCCTCGACGAGCTGAACGCGTCAACGCCCGAGGTGCAGAAGGCGTTCTACTCGCTCATCCTTGACCGCCGCATCGGCGCCTACGAACTGCCCGAGGGCTCGATCGTCATCGGGGCGGGCAACCGCGCCAACGACAATGCTCTGGCCAAGCCGATGGCCTCCGCCCTGATCAACCGGCTGGTGCACGTGCACCTGCGCGCGTCGCCGGCGGACTGGATCGGCTGGGCGGCCTCCAGCGGGATCCACGCGTGGGTGCTGGACTACCTGACCCAGCGCCCGGATCACCTGTGGGTGCAGCCGCCGCGTGCCGAGGAGCCGTTCTCCACGCCCCGTTCGTGGCACATGCTCTCCGACGCGTTGCACTCCTACGGCGAGAACCCGGGCGAGGAGACCGTCCGGCTGCTCGCGCACGGGACCCTGACGGCGCTGCACGCGCAGTCGTTCACGGCCTACCTCAAGACCGTCCGGCACCGCTACGGTCTTGACGCCATCGTGCGCGGCGACGCCTCCTGGCCGCGCGCGGCCGCCGACCGGGACCTGCTGTACTTCTTCGCCGACACGTTCCGTGCCCGCCTCATCAAGGAGCTTCCGGCGAGCCGCGAGCACGCCAGCCGCTCGGTGCGCCAGTTCGCCCTGCGCGCCAAGGCTTTGCTCGTGGAGCTGGCGGAGATCTCGCTGGAGTGCGCGCAGCTGGTGATGGCGGCCGACGAGGAGGGCAAGCCGGTGCTGCCGTCCTGGTTCCTGGTCGAGGTGACCCGGGACCTGCCCAGGCTGGTCGCGGCCCGTGGCTAAGCCCAAGCGGGAGAAGAAGCCGGACCCGCACTACGTGGCGTTCATGCTCGGCGCCCAGGAAGCTTTGGGGCACCCCGTCTTCCGCGATTTCTTCGGCCCGATCACGCTGGAGTGGAACGAAAGTGCCTTCCGCGGCTGGGCGGTGATGCACCCGGACGGGCGCATCACCGCCAACAAGCATGTCCGCGGTACGGCCGCCGAGTGGGCGTGGGTCGTCGCGCACCTCGTACTGCACCTGGGCTTCGGCCACCTTGACGCCGGCCGCTCCACCGACCCGGCCGCACGCGCCGCCGCTTGCCTTGCGGTGACCCGCTTCCAGCGGCAGCTGCGGCTCGGTGAGGCGCCCTGGCATGTGCCGCAGGACCTGCCCGGCTCGAACGAGGAGCAGCTTGCGGAATTGTGGCGGACTTTGGGGGTACCCCCAAATCTGGCGGAGATCGGGTGCGGTGGGGCTGAGCCTGACCACCTGCCCGGACCCTTCGCTTTTTCAAAGGGCCAGCTTTCGTGGCCCGACCGCCTGGCGGTCGGGTTGGCAACGGCCGCAAGGGAAGCCGTCACCGACGCCGGGCACGCCGTCGCCGCCGAGGTCCGCCCGGATGGGCCGTGGGAGCGGGCGCGGCGCTGGTTCATCGACATGTTCCCGTTGCTGGGCGCGCTCGCCGCGGGCTTCACCATCGTGTCCGATGTGGACCTGGCGCGGTCGCTGCGCATCTCGGTGGCGGCGGTCGACGCCGGCGCCGCCGAGATCTACGTCAACCCGTTGGCGGCGCTGGATCCCGAGGAGCGCCGGTTCGTGCTGGCGCACGAGATGCTGCACGCGGCGCTTCGTCACGGCGAGCGGGCCGGGCCGCGCGACCCGTTCCTGTGGAACGTCGCCGCCGACTTCGTGGTCAACGGCTGGCTCGTGGAGCTTGGCGTGGGCCGGATTCCCGAAGGGGTGCTTTACGATCCGGCGCTCAAGGGGCGCGGCGTCGAGGACGTCTACGACGAGATCGCCCGCAACCTCAGGCGGTTTCGCAAGCTTGCCACGCTGCGCGGGCGGGAGCTGGGCGACATGCTTGACCACCCGGTCTCGCACGGGCACGCGTCCGTTGACGGGCTTGACGATTTCTACCGGCGGGCGCTGACCGGCGGCATGGCCTACCATCAGCAGCTCGGCCGGGGCCTGCTGCCCGCCACGCTCGCCGAGGAGATCCGGGTGCTGGAGCACCCGCCGCCGCCGTGGGATGTGCAGCTGGCGCGGTGGTTCGACCGCTTCTTCTCACCGCTGGAGCGGGTTCGCAGCTATGCCAGGGCATCCCGGCGGCAGGCGTCCACTCCGGACATTCCGCGGCCGGGCCGGGTGACGCCGGTGGTGCACGACAAGGATCGCACGTTCGGTGTGGTGCTGGACACCTCCGGTTCGATGCCGCCACAGCTGCTCGGAAAAGCGTTGGGCGCCATAGCATCGTTCGCGCGGGCGCGGGATGTCCCGGCGGCGCGCGTGGTCTTCTGCGACGCGATCGCCTACGACGCCGGCTACCTGCCGGTCGAGGAGATCGCCGGGCGGGTGCGGGTGTTCGGCCGCGGCGGCACCGTCCTGCAGCCCGGCATCGATCTGCTGGAGCGGGCGGCGGACTTCCCGGCGGACGGTCCGATCCTGGTCATCACCGACGGTTACTGCGATGTGCTGCGGATCAGGCGGGAGCACGCCTTTCTGCTCCCGCGCGGTTCCCGCCTTCCCTTCTCGCCCAAGGGCGAGGTGTTCTCCTTCAAATAGCCCGCGGGTATCGTGCGGGTGTGGTTTCCGAGCAGATAGACGTCGCTGTCTCAGCCCGGGTCGCCTACGAGGCGCTCGCGTCGGTGCGCTTCGCTCGCTGGAGCCCGGAGTGCTTCGCCGTGTGGGTGTGGCGGCGGCGCGACGGGCGGCCCGCCCGCTTCATCGGCTGGAACAGGCGCGGCCCGTTCGTGTGGTTCACCACCTGCACGGTCACCGCCAGCGTGCCCGGCGAGGAGTTCACCTTCGACGTCACCACGTTCGGGTTGCCCGTGGCGCGCTGGACCTACAGCTTCGCCCCGCAGGCGGGTGGCGGCACCACTGTCACCGAGGAGTGGACCGACCGGCGAGGGCGTGGAGCCTGGCTGCTCGGCCGGATCTTCACCGGCAGCGCCACAAAACACCGGCCCGAGGTCAACCGCGACGGCATGCGAGAGACGCTGCGACGCCTGAAGGCGGAGCTGGAGACAGGCAGGCCCTAAGTAGGGCATTTGTAGTGCCTCTGTAACCGCGTCGCTTAACACATTTACATGAAGCTTTTAGGTCTCACACTGGCCGCCGCGACCGCGAGCGCCATGATCCTCGTCCCCGCCTCGCCGGCCCTGGCCGCCCCTACCTTCAAGCTGCCGTTCCGGTGCGGCGAGGTCTGGTCGGGGCAGACCCGTACCAATCACAGCCCGACCAACGCCATCGACTTCAACCGCGCCGATGACACCGGCGACCCCGTCGTGGCCAGCGCGCCGGGGACGGTCACGCTTGTGCGCGATCTTGGCGGTACCAGCTACGGCCGTTACGTCGTCATCGACCACGGAGGCGGGTACAGCACGCTCTACGCCCATCTGCAAGGCTGGACGGTGAGCGTGGGCGAACGCCTCGAGTTCGGCACCCGGATCGGTTACGTCGGAACGACCGGCGGCTCGACCGGCCCGCACCTGCACTACGAGCAGCGGCTCAACGGCAGCGCCATCCGGATCAACTTCGACGGTTCAGCCGCACTCTACTGGGGCACAAGGAACTACACGAGCAGCAACGAGTGCGGTGCCAACCTCTACAGCCCGCAGATGGTCTGCGGCTCCGGCTACAACGTCGTCAACAAGGCGGGCATCGTCTCCGGTGGTGTCAGCTATGGCAAGGTCTACCTGCTGTACAACAGCGGCAACGGCAACAACTGCACCGTCACCATCAAGCACCGCAGCGCCGGGACGGCGAGCTCGACGTCGGCGTACCTTGAGCCGCAAGGCAGTACGAGGACGACCGACTCGGGCAGCTTCTCCTGGTACGCCGGGCCGGTGATCCGTTCGGCACCCGACGTGTGCGTGCGCTGGGGCGGATCGGTCAACGGCGTTGCCTACAACAGCGGCTGGACCAACTGCGGTTGAGCATCCGCTAGCGGAACACCTCCCCGTCCAGGATCAGCGGCGCCCATTGCGCGGTGCCGTCCCGGCCCAGCTTCGGATCTATGCCGATGAACTGGCGGCCGCCGATCCTGACCCGGGTGTGGCGCGCGTGCCAGTCCACGCTGGCACGCTGCCGCACCTTGCCGGAGCAGTAGAACTCACGCTTTTCGAAGTGCACGATCGTGGAGTGCCCGTGGATCTGTCCAAACGGGACATAGTCCCGGAAGTCAAGCCACGGCTCATAGACTTCGCTGCCGGCGTCCGCCCACAGCGGGCCGCTCATATGCCACATCAGATCGGGGCGCTCGTTGAGCAGCATGGCGGCGGTCGCCGCCGTCATCGGCTCACCGAGCTCGCGCCACAGGCCGGCCGTCAGCCCGGCGTGGGTGACCAGGTATTCCCCCTCGGGTGTCGCGACAGCCGCCGCGACCGACAGTTTCAACGATCGGAGCAGGCTTATGTGGGTACCCCCCAAAGAGGCACGGTAGAAGCTCCAGCCCTGCGGCAAATATTGGGCATCGTGGTTGCCCGCCAGCTGAATCCACCGGTCGGGCTGCTCGTTGAGGTAGGTGTGGACAAGCTCGACGACGGCTTCGCTGTCCGGACCTCGATCGACCAGGTCACCGACCTGGATGACGGTCGTGCCGCCGGGCACGCGCGGGAAGGCTCCAGCGCTGATCAACGCAGCGCGAAGGGCATCGACGTGGCCACCCACGTCGCCGATCAGGATCACCCGCGCCATAGGATCAAGGTTATGCGCATTCTCGTTCTGGGTGGAACCTCGTTCGTCGGTCGCGCCATCGTCACGCAGCTGCTGCGGCGCGGGCATGTGGTAACCCTGTTCGGGCGCGGCAAGACAGGGCCCGAGCTGTTCCCGGGCGTCGAGCGGCGCATCGGCGACCGCGGCACCGGTGATTACGAATCGCTGAGCACCGGCATGTGGGACGCTGTCGTGGATGTGAGCGCCTATCTGCCGCGCCAGGTCACCCAGGCGATGGACGCCCTCGGCGATCGGGTCCGGCGGCGTTACCTGTTCATCTCCACCGGTTCCGTGTACGACTACTCACAGGCACCGTCGCATCTGGACGAAGACTGCCCCCGGCTGGAACCCTTGCGCAGCACCGAAACCATCGACGGCCAAACATATGGCTCGCTCAAGGTGGCTTGTGAGGACGACGTGATGGCTCGTTACGCCAACCGGGCGACCATCGTGCGGCCGGGAATCGTTGCCGGGCCCAACGATCCCACGGACAGGTTCACCTATTGGGTACGCGCGGCGGCTCACGGTGGGCGGGTGGAGGTGCCCGGCCGCCTGGAGCAGCCGATCCAGGTGGTCGACGCCGACGACCTCGCCGTGCTCGTCGCCGAGCTGCTCGCCCACGACCGGCCCGGGATCTACAACGCCGTCGGCCGCAGCGTCCCCTTCGAGGACCTGATCCGCGCCTGCGCGCCGCCGGACGTGCCGCTCGAACTCGTCGAGATCCCGGAGGGCAGCGCGCCCATGATCATGCCCGGCGACGAGCTCGACATCATGTTCACGCGCAGCGCCGCTCGCGCGCGCGAGGCCGGCATGCCGCAGACGCCGCTTGCCGAGACGGCGGCCAAGGTCCGCGCCTGGGATCTTGAGCGCGGCGAGCCCACGCTCGCAGGATCTTGAGTATCGAAAAATTGCGCAACCGCCGTTGACTAATTGCACGACGGATACAAGCATGTCTCTATGTCGTGGTCCCGTCTCCTCAGCGTCGGCGTGATGACCATCGCCCTGGGGGCCGTCCCCCTCCAGGCTCAGGCCGCGCCGGCCTACTCCGTCCTCGTCTTCTCCAAGACCGCCGGCTTCCGGCACGACTCCATCCCGGCCGGCATCGCAGCCGTCCAGCAACTCGGCACGGCCAACGACTTCGCCGTGGAGGCGACGGAGGACGCGAATGCGTTCACCGACGCCAACCTTGCCCGCTTCCGTGCCGTGGTCTGGCTCTCCACCACCGGCGACGTCCTCAACGACACCCAGCAGGCCGCGTTCGAGCGGTACATCCGTGCCGGCGGCGGTTACGCCGGCGTGCACGCGGCCGCCGACACCGAATACGGCTGGGCCTGGTATGGCCGGCTCGTGGGCGCGTACTTCGCCTCGCATCCCAGCAACCAGAACGCCACTGTCAAGGTGGAGGATCCCGCGCATCCGTCAACCGGCCACCTGCCACCGCGCTGGACAAGGTTCGACGAGTGGTACAACTTTCAAACCAATCCGAGGGGTACCGCGCACATCCTCGCCAGCCTCGACGAGTCGACCTATTCCGGCGGCACGATGGGCGCCGAGCACCCGACGGCCTGGTGCCAGCGCTTCGACGGCGGCCGGTCGTGGTACACCGGCGGCGGCCACACCGTGGAATCCTTCTCCGACAGCGCTTTCCGGGCCCACCTGCTGGGCGGCATCCGGACCGCCGCCGGGGTCGCCGCCGCCGACTGCGGCGCCTCGCTGACCGGCAGTTTCCAGAAGGTGACCCTTGACAGCAACACCAACAACCCGATGGAGCTGGACGTCGCCCCGGACGGGCGCGTCTTCTACATCGAGCGCGACGGCCGGCTGCGCATCATCAAGGCGGACACGCAGACCACCGTCACGGCCGGCACGATCCCGGTGTTCACCGGCAACGAGGACGGCCTGCTCGGCCTGACCCTCGACCCGAACTTCGCCACGAACCGCTGGGTGTATCTTTATTACTCCCCTAGCGGCACGACACCGGTGAACCGCTTGTCGCGCTTCACCATCAACGGTGACACGCTGGACCCGGCGTCCGAGCGGACGATGCTCAGCATCACCACGCAGCGCAACACCTGCTGCCACGAGGGCGGCTCGATGACCTTCGACAGTGCCGGAAACCTTTACCTGGCAACGGGGGACAATACGAACCCGTTCGAGTCGAGCGGCTACACCCCGATCGACGAGCGCGCCGGGCGGCAGGACTACGACGCGCAGCGGACCGCCGGCAACACCAATGACCTGCGCGGCAAGGTGTTGCGGATCCGGCCGCAGGCCGACGGCTCCTACACGATCCCGCCCGGCAACCTGTTCGCGCCGGGGACGGCTCAGACACGCGCCGAAATCTACGGGATGGGTTTCAGGAATCCCTTCCGCATCGGTACCGATCCGCGCACCAACGTTCTCTACGTCGCCGATTACGGCCCGGACGCCGGGCAGTCCAATCCGGACCTTGGGCCGGGCAACACGGTGGAGTGGAACATCGTCAACCGCCCGGGCAACTACGGCTGGCCGTACTGTGTCGGCAACAACTACGCCTACCGCGACTTCACGTTCCCGAGCGGGCCCAGCGGTCCGGCCTTCAACTGCGCGGCTCCCACCAACAACAGCCCCAACAACACCGGGCTGACCGCGCTCCCACCGGCCATCGCCGCGACGGTCGACTACGACTACGACGGCAACCCGCGCTTCCCGGAGATCGGGGGCGGCGGGGCTCCGATGGGCGGGCCGGTCTACCGGTTCGACGCCGCCCTGGCCTCCAGCCGCAAGTGGCCTGCGTACTTCGACGGCAAGGCCCTGTTCGGGGAGTGGAACCAGTCGAAGCTCTACACGTTGCAGGTGACCGACACGCTCATCGACATCAACCGGCTCCTCGACGGCGTCTCCACGATCCGCCCGATGGACCTTGAGTTCGGGCCGGACGGCGCGATGTATCTCATCGAGTGGGGCTCGGGTTTCGGCGGCAACAACGACGATTCCGGGGTCTACCGCATCGACTACAGGGCGACCGCGGGCCGGGCGCCGGTGGCGGTCGCGAGCGGGCAGCCGGCGAACGGGGCCGTGCCGCTGACGGTGCAGTTCAGCAGCGCCGGCTCGAACGACCCGGACGGCCAGCCGATCACCTACTCGTGGGCTTTCGGCGACGGGACCGGTTCGACCGCCGCCAACCCGAGCCACGCCTACACCTCCAGCGGCGCCTTCACGGCTCAGCTGACGGTGCGCGACACCGAAGGGCTCAGCGCCGTCGCCAACGTCCCGATCACGGTCGGCAACACCGCTCCGACCGTGACAATCACGTTGCCTCCCAACGGATCGATCTTCGACTGGGGCGGCTCGGTGCCGTACCGGATAAGCGTCACCGATCCGGAAGAGCCTCACATCGACTGCGCCCGGGTAGTCCTGCAGTACTCACTGGGCCATGACGCGCACGCGCACCCGATCCAGCAGTACAACGGGTGCTCGGGCACGGTGGTCACCAGCGCCGAGAGCGGCCACGGCGCCGACACCAACACGTTCGCGGTCCTGGAAGCGTCGTATGTGGACTCGGCCGGGCTCACCGGGCGAGCCCTCGTCCAGCTCCAGCCGCGGCGCAAGCAGGCCGAGTACTTCACCTCCACCGGCGGCAGCGGCGGTGGCGTGCAGCGCGAGACCACCGGCGACTCGCAGGGCGGCTTCCAGAACATCGGCTGGATCGAGAACGGCGACTGGTGGGCCTACGATCCGGTCAACCTCAGGGGGATCGGCTCGCTGCGGCTGCGGGCGGCGTCGGGGGCGCAGGGCGGCACGGTCGAGGTGCGCCAGGGTTCGCCGACCGGCACGCTGCTCGGCTCGGCCACCATCCCGGGCACCGGCAACTGGCAGTCCTACACCGACGTGATGGTCTCGCTGACCGCCACCACCAACACCGCACCGCTCTATTTCGTCGCCAGGTCCACCAACGGCGGCGGCCTGTTCAACGTCAACTGGATAGAATTCCTGCAAGCATCCCTGCCCCCGCTGAGCCCGAACGTGCACCTGTTCTACTACTCGTGGTACGGGGCGGGCAGCGGTACCTTCCGCCACTGGCAGCAGGGCGGGCACACGCCACCCAACGACATCGGCGCCAACCTCTACCCCACCCTCGGCGCCTATGACTCCGGTGACTTCGCCGGCGCCGTCGCGCAGCACATGGCCTGGGTGCGGCAGTCCGGCGCCGGGGTCATCGTCTACAGCTGGTGGGGCCAGGGGTCCTATGAGGACGGTCTGGCGCTCGGCACGCTCAACGCCGCGCAGCAGCAGAGCATCAAGGTGGCCTGGCACATGGAACCCTACGGCGGGCGGACCGCGGCCTCGACAGTGGCGGACATCAATTATCTCAACGGCAGGTTCGGTTCCCACCCGGCGCTGTTCAAGCACGACAACAAGCCGGTCTTCTACATCTTCGACAGCCTGAACATCGCCGACTGGTCCGCGCTGTCGTCGGTCAACGCCACCAACGCGATCCTGGCGCAGACCACCGACACGTCTCGCATCGCCAACTTCGCCGGGATGTACACCTACGATGCGATCGCGGGCGCGACCGCACCCGGCTGGCAGCAGGCCGGCGCCTATGCCAAGGCAAACAACCTGATCTGGGCGCCGTCGGTCGGCCCGGGGTACCTCGACGACCGGGCGGTTCCGGGCAACACCACCCCGACCCTGGGGCGTGCCAACGGTTCCACCTACGACACGGAGTGGACCAACGCCCTCGACCCGGCCAAGGGCGGCCTGCCCACCTGGGTATCGGTGACGTCGTTCAACGAGTGGCACGAGGGTTCGACGATCGAGCCGGCCCGCAGCAGCCCACCGGCGGGCTTCGGCTACGAAACCTACAACGGCGCCTACGGCAGGACCGGTGCCGCGGCCGAAACCGCCTATCTGGACCGGACCGCCTTCTGGGTAGCCGAGTTCGAACGGCGGCGCGGCGGCGGGGCGAACCTTGCCCTCAACAAGCCGGCGACCGCCGACAGCCAGTGCAATGCGTCGGAAACACCGGCGAAGGCCGTCAACGGCAGCACCTCCATGGGTACCACCGACAAATGGTGTTCAGTGGGGAGCGCCAAGTGGCTCCGGGTCGACCTCGGTTCGTCCTTCTCTGTCGGGCGGATGGTGGTGAAGCACTCCGGCGCGGGCGGCGAGGCGGCGAGGTGGAACACGCGCGACTTCGACCTGCAGGTGAGCCTCGACGGCACCACCTGGTCGACGGTCACGCAGGTGCGCGGCAACACCGCCGGCACCACGACCCACACCTTCACCCCGCGGCCGGCGCGCTACGTGCGGCTGAACGTCATCGTTCCCACGCAGGACAGCGACACCGCTGCCCGCATCTACGAGTTCGAGGCCTACTCCTCCTCTTGAGCGAATTGAGCGGATCGAGCGGATCGAGCGGATCGAGCGGATTGGCCGAGGTACTCGGCTCGGATCAGGGCGTACTCCACCTCGCCCTGTTCCGAGCCGGGCAGCGGATCGGGCCACTCGACGTGGAAGGTGCGGGTGTGCTTGAGGCCGATCTTTTCCATGACCCGGCGCGAGCGCGCATTGACCGCCATCGTCTCGGCATAGACCCGCTGGGCGCCCCATTCGCGGAACCCCTTGTCCAGCAAGGCGATTGAGCCTTCGGTGGCGTACCCTCGGCCCCACGCCCAGCGATGGAGCCGGTAGCCGATCTCGTATTCGTCCTCACCGCGCGGCTCGAGCGCGAACCAGCCGGCGAAGCGGCCGGTCGCCTTCTCCAGCGCGGCATAGAAGCCGCCCTCATAGAACCGCTCGACCGGGCTGGGGTCGAGGTAGCGCATGATCTCCGGATCGTCCTGCAGAGCCAGCACGGCGCCGGCGTCGGCGGCGGCCAGCGGGCGCAGCACGAGGCGTTCGGTCTCGAGGAGGATCTCCACAAAGATCATAATACGGTTTGAGACCCATCGCGCATGGGTACGAATCTTCCGTGGCCATCGCGCTTGGCCCCGTTGTCGTGGGCGTTGACGGGTCGGGGGAGTCGATGGCGGCCCTGGAGTGGGCGGCCACCGCGGCGAACGATCGCGGCGCCGAACTGAGGATCTTGCACGCTGGGGTGGATACCCAGGTCCTCGACGAGGCTCAAACCTTCGCCCGCGCGGCCGGAGCCCATGTCGAGGTCACCACCCTGCTTGTTGACGGCGACGCCGGGGAGACGTTGGTACGCATGTCCGAGCGGGCCGGGCTGGTCGTGGTCGCCAGCCACGGGCACAGCCGCATCCACGACACCTTCGCCACCTCGGTCGCGCTGCACACCGCCATGCACGCCCACTGCCCGGTGGTCGTGATCCGGCCATACAAGCCGGCCGTCGAGGGGATGCGTGAGGCGGAGGGCCGCGTGCTTCTCGGGGTCGACGGGTCCGAGCAGTCCCCGGCCGTTGTCGCGTTCGCGTTCGCCGAGGCGCAGCGGCTCGGGGTCGGGGTAACCGCCCTGCACACCTGGATCCAGCCGGTCGCCTCCGGCCACGACTCGCTCGTGCCGCTCGCCACCGACCTCGAGGCGCTGCAGCACGAGAACGAGGCGATCCTGTCCGAGGCGGTCGCCGCCGCCCGAGCCGACCACCCCGACGTCGACGTGCGCCAGGTGATCATGCAGACCGGGGCCGGGGCCGCCATCATCGACGCCTCGATGGGCGCGCGGCTCGTGGTCATCGGCTCCCGCGGCCGCGGACCGGTCACCGGGCTGCTCCTCGGGTCCACCAGCCAGGCAGTGCTTCACCACGCCGGATGCCCTGTCGCTGTTGTCCATTCAGGATTTGGGGGTACCGGGTTTGCCCGCTCCGAGCCGGGGTAGTCCCCCGAGATGGACCGCGCCGAGCTTGAGCCCGTCTGGAGCAGCTTTCACCACGTGGTCAACATGCCTTCGCCGGCGCTGCGCGACTGGCTCGCCGCGAGCGAAGAGGTCTTCGGCCAGGTCGCGCCGGGCGTGCCGCGTGAGGAGCCCGGCGGAGAACTGCCCGAGCTGGGCTGGCGGGTGGTCGAGATCCTGGGCAAGCGCAAGACCGACCTCACCGCCGACGATACCGAGGTGATGCGCAGGGTCACCGAGATCATCGAGGAGCGGCTGGAGAACCCGCCGCCCGACGGGATCGGCAACGACGAGTGGCGCCGCAATCTCATGCTGCTCGGCCACGATCCGCTGGCGAATCCCGCTTAGTGGGTTTTGCTGTCTCACAATCTGCCGCGTCGATATCCTCCAGCCAAGCCGCCGGGTCCGTATGCGGGACCCGGCGGCCCTTTTTTCTGCGTACAAAGATCCGGCAATTTGCCAGGCAATCGTCCTCTGGGAGCCGGACTTTAGGTGGAATTGCCTGGCAAATTGCGCGATGTTGAGGGCCCGCGATCTTTGGGCCTATTGCTGGGCTTTGAACATCCAGTGGTGTTTCTCAAGATCGTGGGCGGCCGCGATCAGCAGGTCCTGGGTGACCGGGTCGGCCTCCTCGGTGTCCTTGACTCCCTCGCGCAGCCGGGCGATGACGTCGGCGAGCAGCTTCGTCATCTTCTTCACGACCTCTTTGTCGGTGACCGGGCCCGCGCCGAAGGGTGGCTTGGTGGCATCCCGCGCGACCGTCTCCGCGCGGCCGTCCGGGCTGACCCCGATCGCGGCGGCCCGTTCGGCCAGCGTGTCGGTGTGCTCCCGGGACGCGGCGACTACCTCGTCAAGGTGGAGGTGCACCGGCCGGAAGTTGGGGCCGTGCACGTTCCAGTGTGCCTGCTTTGCCTGCAGACTCAGTCCTATGAGATCAACTACCGCCGTTTGCAGGGCTTCGCCGGTTATCTTGCGGTCTTCCGGTGACATGCTTCCGTTTCCGTTGCTCATGACCTCTATATACCCTGCTTGACGGCGTTCCATCAGCTACTTGGGTGGAGTGCTCAGCGGGGTTGAGGTAGGGTCCTTTTCCGTGACGCGTACGGAGCCCCCTCATCGACGGCTGGCTCTTGCCCTGCTCACCATCCTTGCCCTTCTTGTCGCATTCGCCGCTCCCAGCAACGCCCAGCCGGGTGGGCCGCC
>DASUXL010000265.1:0-6968 GCA_036377915.1 Candidatus Limnocylindrales bacterium | reverse complement strand
AAAGCCGATGCCGATACCGATGCCGATGCCGATGCCGATGCCGATGCCGATGCCGACGACGATGACGATGACGATGACGATGACCTCACGGTGGATGAGCGCGCAGCGCCGTGGCTGCCCGAGGATTACGTTTCGCTCGACGACGACGGTGACGTCCAGGTGGACATCTGGCGGCTCATCACTGAGGCCGGAGCGGGACGCTCGCCCGTTCTCGCCCAACCCCGCGCCGCCTAGGGCCGGCTCAGCGGTGACGTGATGACCGATGCCCTCACGACCGACGTCCCCCATCCGGAGCCACGAACCCATCTACGAACCCATCTACGAACGGCGGCACACAAATGAAAAGCCGTGTGGATGTAGGCCGTGATGCCGCGGCGGCAGTACGCCCTCGAACTCGATTTGGGCCACCAGGTTTCCAGGTACGCGCCACGGTCCCAGGGGTCGATGACGACTACCCGCACCCACTCACCGCCGGCGTCGTTGAGGATGATCGTGCCGGTGATGGGTTCGTTCGTCCAGGTCCAGTATCTCGCCGCTGCTGCCGGCTACGAGGCTGCTCGGTCGGCGGGCCGCCGACCGAGCAGCCGGCCCAGCGATTCGGGTCCGATGAGCAGCCCGGCTAGCAGGGTGCGCAGTTGCCGCTGGTCGCCGACGCCGGCGAGACGCAGCCGGAAGCCACGTTCCGTCTCTGGATGATGCCGTTCAGCGCGCGGTCGTAGGCCGCACCCGCGGCGGGCGCAGGACCGCTGAAAGTCCATGCAACGTTCACGCTAGGCCGTGCGTGACATCTTTATGTCCGTCGAGTTCGTCGATCTTTACTCCACCCACTTCCGCCGGATCGCAGTGCAGATCCACGCCTACGTTGGCGACCTGGCCGAGGCACAGGACCTGACACAGGAGGCTTTTTGCCGGGCACTGGACCGATGGAACCGGATCAGCGGCTACGACGACCCGGCCGCGTGGGTTCGGCGGGTGGCCATGAACCTTGCCACCAGTCGCAACCGCCGCCGTCGCACCATGCAGCGTTTCCTTGCCCGTCAGCGCGAGGAGCATATACAGGGACCCAACCCAGATCACGTCGCGCTCACCCGGGCACTGGCCGCACTACCCGAGAAACATCGCAAGGCCGTGGTGCAGCACCACATCGGTCACATGTCGACAGCGGAGATCGCCGCGAACGAAGGCGTTGCCGAGGGTACCGTCCGGTCCTGGTTGTCACGTGGGAGGTCCGAACTGGCGGCACAGTTCAGCGAGTTCGAAACAGCGTCGTCCCGTGCGGTCAAGCCGGCCGGAGCCGAGGCGGCGCAGAAGGTCGTCCGGCGCCGCAAGCGCGGCCGCCTCGCCGCGATCACCGCCGCCGCGGTGGCCATCAGCATCGCGGTTCCGGTACTCATATTGAACCTCACACGCGACACCAAGCCGCCGATCATCGACAACACACCCACACCGACGCCCACGCCCACCGTATCGGCCTCCGCCGTGCCGAGTTTCCGGGTGACAGCGGCTGGCATAGATCTTCCAGTGGAGTCCGTCGTCTTGACCGACGGTCGCACCGGATGGGCCTACTTCCATAGCTGCGCCAGCACCGATACCCGATGCCGATCCGCTTTGGCGTCCACAACGGACGGTGGCCGGACGTGGCGGCGTGCGGCACTGCCCGACATTCCGGGCAGGTATGCGGCTCAGGTGTTCAGCTACTCCGCCACGGTCGCGACCGTCTACGTGACCCACGAGACCCCGGGAGATCCCGAGATCGAGGTCCTGTTGACCCGCGACGGCGGCGCCACCTTCACCTCGCACGCGCTAGCCTCCGCGCCGGTGGACGCCCTGCTCACCTCGCCCGGTGGCCCTGGCCCGTTCCGGCTGCTCTGCCCGGGCCCGACCTGGTTCCGCAGCGATTATGCCACCTGCGCCCAGCAAGAACTCGTGGAGCTGGGCAAGGGCGCGGTGACCCCGCGACCCCCGCTGGTCTTGCCGATGGATCGATACGGGGTATCCCTGCATCAGGGTCACAACGGGCGGCTGTGGCTGAGAGTCATGAGTACCACCCGCATGCGGGTGGCCTACAGCGATGACCAGGGACGCACGTGGACCGAGGTCGACTCGACCGGCAACGGCGCGCTCACCGTATCGGCGACGGACGCGGACGTCTGGATTTCCAACGGTGGTCAGCCCCTGCGGCTCAACGGTACCCGGTGGGAGACGCCGGCCTACATCCCGGCAGGCACCGCCCTTCGGCAACGGATTCATCGCCATCGGCGACGGCGTGATCTACGCCGCGGTCGATGGCGTCCCGACACTGTTCGGCCCGCAGGGAACCCGCACGGTGCAAGGTATCCGCACCGACGGCATCGGCATGCTGCCCGACGGCACGCTGCTCGGCATTAACGACAAGATCCTCTATAGGGGTACCGGGTCCGGCCCCGACAGGCAATGGACCGCGATCACCTGGTAGCTGCGTTCCTGCCGAAAGGCCGAAAGCCCGAAAGATCGCATCCCCACAGGCCGTGATGAAGGGGGTCAGCGGAGGGTGCGGAAGCAGGCCCGCACCTCCCGCACGAACAGCTCCGGTTGCTCGAACGCGGCGAAGTGCCCGCCGCGACCAGGCTCACTCCAGTAATGGATGTTGACGAATCGCTTCTGCGCCCAGCGACGCGACGGTCTCGGGTTCTCCTTGGGAAAAATCGAACAGCCGGTCGGTACCGTGATGATGTCGGTGGATCCGCCGCCCCTGAATAACTGTTGCACCTGCCTGATGCTTTCCCAGTAGAGCCGCGCCGAGGAGGCACCCGTGCCGGGCAGCCAGTAGAGCATCAGGTTGTCCAGCAGCTCGTCGCGCGTGAAGACGGTCTCCAGGTCCCCGCCGCAGTCGCTCCATGCCCGGAACTTCTCGATGATCCAGGCGCAGAGTGCGGCCGGTGAGTCGAGCAGGCCGTAGCCGAGGGTCTGCGGCCGGGTCGCCTGCTGCAGCGAGTAGCCGTCCTCCCACTCGCCGGCCCGCTGCAGGTCTTGCAGCGCGCGCTGCTCGGCGTCGGTCAGGTCGTGGAACGTGAGCGGGTCCGGCGCGGCAAGCGGGGGTACCAGGTGCACGCCGACGACGTGGCCTGGATCCTGCTGCGCGAGGCTGGTGCTCACACTTGTTCCCCAGTCATGGCCCTGCGCGCCGTACCGCCCGTAGCCAAGGCGAGCCATCAACTGACTCCACGCGCGGGCGATCCGCTCCACGTTCCAGCCCGCATGAGCCGGCTTGTCGCTGAAGCCGTAGCCGGGCAGCGACGGGCACACCACATGGAAGGCATCGGGTGCCGCGCCGCCGTGGGCAACGGGATCCACCAACGGCGGGATCGCCTTGACGAACTCCACGATCGACCCCGGCCAGCCGTGCGTCATTATCAGCGGAAGCGCGCCGTCGTGCGGAGAACGCACGTGGACGAAGTGGATGCCCAGCCCGTCGATCTCCGTGCGGAACTGGGGCAGGTCGTTGAGCCGAGCCTGCCGCGCCGGCCAGTCGTACTCCTCCGCCCAGTAGCGGCAAAGCTCACGCGCATAGCCGAGCGGAACGCCTTGGGACCAGTCGTGGACGGTCTGCGGCTCGGGCCAGCGTGTCCGGCGCAGCCGGTCCCGAAGATCGTCGAGGACCGCGTCGTCGACCTCGATCCGAAACTTCTCGATCCGAAACTCCTCGCTCCGAGCCGCATGCACGAACATTATTGTCGGTTGCCCGACAGGGTTTCGCCCGCAAGTGATGGGTGATGGCGGCCAAGATGGGCCGTATGAGCCGTTACTCGCCGCAATCTCAGGTTGCCCTCATCGCCGCGGCGGTCGTCGCCTTGATCGGCGCCGGGCTGCTGTTCGTACTGGTGGTCGGGCTGCTCGACGGGGTGCGCGGGATAGGGCCGGTGCTGCTGGGCGCGCTTGCCGCCGGCGTGTTCGCGCTCGCCGGCCGGCTGGTGGTCGTGGCCCGTTCCATGCGCATGCCCGCGCCCGCATCCTCACCCGCGCAGCAGCCCGCCCCGGCCCCGGCCCCTGAACGGCGGCGTCCACGTCCCCACTAACAACCGGACACCTTTTCGTCGAAGTCGATCCGGTAGCGCTGCTCTCGCGCCATCGTCCCCTCCGGCCGCATCACCGTCTTCATCATGATCTTCATCATGGTCGGCATGATCGCGCGGGCGATCGGGCCCGGCGCCTTGGCATGGTTGATCCGCGCGGCGCGCTTGGCCACCGCCTCGACACGGTCGCGCCGCAGTCTCTCGAACGCGGTGAAGGCCGACGCCGGGTCCGGCAGATCGCGCAGGCAACGGGCGATCTGCACGGCACTCTCGATGGCCAGCGACGCGCCCTGGCCGGAACTGTTCGAGGGCGCGTGCACCGAATCGCCCACGAGCACCATCCGCCCCCACCACCAGCGCGGCACGCTCGGCATGATGTGCAACCCGCCGACAATCGTCAGGTTCTCGGGCGTGGTGTGGCGTACGAACTGACCGCCGGGATCCTCATCGCCATACGCTTCGCGAAGCTTTTCAATCCAATTCTCCGGGGGTACCGCGCGAGCCTCGACAAGCGACATCGGACGGTCGAAGGGCAGGTTGGCACCCCACAGCGTGCCACCGCCCCGAAGCCGGTTGTAGAGGTAGTACGCCTTGCGGCCGAACACGAAATGCATCGTGCCCGGCTCGCTGTCCGCCTCGAAGTCGACCTCCGCCCCGAACCCGAGCATGCCGGTGTACCGGGGGCCGGGTGCGTCAGGATCGATGAGCGTACGGACGGTCGAGCGGACCCCGTCCGCGCCGATCAGCACGTCGGCGGTGGCTGTGCTGCCGTCGGCGAACGTGGCCTTGATACCGCCGATACCGTCCTTGAGGTCTTGGACCTCGACGACCCGCTTGCCATACTCGGTGACGATCCCCCGCTGCTTCGCCAGATCGTGCAGCACCCGGTGCAAGTCGTTGCGCCACAACAGTTGCAGCGGCGGAAGGTCGGCCAGCGACGGCAGCATCGCGATCCGCCGGCCACCCACCTCCATCACCATCCGCGGCTGCGGCTCGGCGATCGCCTTCACCGCCTCGTCGGCGCCGACAACCCCCAGCGCCGCCAACCCGTTGGGCGCGATGGCAAGCGTGCCGCCCACGCCGTCGGTGGTACCCGGATACGCCTCGTAGATTGTCGCCTCGATGCCCGCCTTGCGCAGCGCCATCGCCGCCACGGGCCCCGCAATGCCGCCGCCGATCACCAGCGCGGATCTCACTTTTGTCATGCCGTCCTCCAGGGTGTGGTCTTCCGACCGCGCCAGGGAATCCGGCTATCCTCATGATTGCCGCCTGATTCCGGATCCGCTCGCGCGCGGTTCGGTTTCGGGTTACCGCCCCGGTCTGCGGTGTTGCCGCACCGCGACCGGGGTTTTCTGTCACTTCTGTTCCGCTATTTCTGTTCCGCTATCGCTTTCTTGGCCAGCTCTGCCAGCTCCTCCGGGATCTGTCCTGTCTCGTGGCCCTTCTGCCACATCTTCAAGTCCGGGAACGAACCCGACGCCAGCTCGTCGACGAGCCCCCGCACCCAAGCCGCCTCCGCCTCAAGTACGGCGAGCATGTACTCGTCCTCCACCATGAACAGCCGCGGAAACGTGACCGAATGACTTCGCATCAACTCCCGCACCGCCGCAGCCTCCCGCTCCACCGCCGAAAGCCGCCGCCGCAGCAACTCCTCCGCCTCGCGCGGTGAAAGCACCGAAATCACCGAAAGCCCGGCCCGGAACGGGTTCGCCCCGCGTTGCGGGGTCGACACCAGCTCCCGCGTCCAGTCGATAAGCTCCCGGCGCCCCATCTCGGTGATCGTGTACACCGTCCGTTCCGGCCGCCGGCCCACCTGCGAACTCTCGACCGCTTCGATAAAGTTGTGCCGCTCCAGGTTCTGCACAACCGTGTAGAGCGAACCCCACTTGATGTCCATGTCCTCGTCCTTGCCGAAGGCACGCAAGGCCCGAGCCATCTCGTATGTGTGCATCGGCTCCTCGTGAGCCAGGACAGACAGCAGGGCCAACGCCATGAGGTTCCCCACTTTGCGCCGCTTGGCCATGACCTAGCTCCCCTTCCACTTTCACTTTCCGTCTCTCCGCCTGCCCTGCTCGCCCCACCCTGCTCGCCCCCGGCCACTCCCCGGCTCTCGCTCCCCCGACCCCGCTCCCCAGCCTCGCTCGCCTGCCTGCTCCCCTTTGCCCTTTGCCCGCTACCTCAGCCCCGCTCACCGTGTTCGCTCGCCGATGTGCTGACCCTGACGACTCCCCGCAACTGGTCGCCGGTCTGCCCCACTAACGCGCGTCCGCCGCCTGTAAACCCGCCGTTCTCGCCCACCTTCCCGCCACGCCACGCCCCGTTGCCGTGCTCGCTTTCTGGCCGCGCCACGCCGTCCTGCCTGTGCTCACCGTTTCTCGCCTTGCTGCCCCTGTTTGTTCGCCTGTTCTCGCCGTGCTCGCTGTTCTCGCCGTTTCTCGCTTTCCTCACGGTGTTGCCGGTGTCGTGCTCGCCTTCCCCGCCGTGCCAGGCCGTGCTGCCGTGCTCTCCGGCGGTGATCGTCTGCCCGCGAGCGCTCGCTCACGAACATTCGGCCGCGATTATCCGCCTGCGAGTATTCGCGAGCGAGTATTCGCGGACGAATATCCGGAAGCGGGTATCCAGACGCGAATATCCGGCGACGAATACTCGTGTGCGATCACTCGCCTACGAATGCTCGTGAACGAATACTTGTGCACGAATACTCGTCGGCGAGTATTCGTCAGCGAGTATATGCCCGAGACCAATGGGGCGTCCAGCCGCGGCTGACGGCACCGATCAGCTCGGGCGGCGTGGACTTGCGGGCCATCGCCCTGAACAGCAGGTACATCACAACCACCAAAACCCACCGGAACGCCTGGGCCAGCAGTGAGACGCTGACAGAGTCGCAGCCGAGGGTCGCGGTGGTGTCGTTCGCTG
>DASUXL010000264.1:0-33434 GCA_036377915.1 Candidatus Limnocylindrales bacterium | reverse complement strand
CCGGTCCGGTCAGCGCGTCAGGCAGGCACAGCGACGGTCTGGAGGGGTTCGCACGCACCTTCCTGGCCGCCGCCTTCCGGCTTGCCCATGGCCACGGCCACGGCTACGGCGAGGGCGACGGTGGGTTGGCGCAGTGGTATGCGGAGGGCGTCGCGGCCGGGGTGGATCCGGGGTCGCCGGATCGCTGGCCCAGCCTCAAGGAGGTGACCCAGGCGCGGGTCGAGGCGGCCTCGATCGCGCTGGCGTTGCACGAGACCCGCGCGCTCATCTGGGACGCGCTCGATGACGGTGTGCGCCAGCGGGTGGTCGAGTGGCTGGCGGATGCGATCGGGCTGCGCTATCCGTCGTCCAACTGGGTGTGGTTCCAGAACATCACGGAGGCTTTCCTGCGTTCGGTCGGCGGGCCGTGGTCCGAAGAGGACATCGACCGCAACGTTGAATTGACCGAGACGTGGTATCGCCAAGACGGTTGGTACACCGACGGTCTCGCGGGCGGGCTGACACCGCGCAAGTTCGACTGGTACGCGGGCTGGGCGATGAACTTCTACCCGTTGTGGTACTGCCGCATCTCGCGGGAAGACGGCGCGCTGCGCGACCGCTACCGCACGCGCCTGCGCGCCTATTTGGACGGTGCGCAGCATCTGTTTGGGGCCAACGGTTCTCCGCTGCTGCAGGGGCGGTCGCTCACCTATCGCTTCGCCGCCCTCGCACCGTTCTGGGCCGGGGCTGTCTTCGACGCCACACCGCTGGCGCCGGGGCGCACCCGCCGGCTGGCGAGCGGGACGTTGCGCCATTTTGTCGAAGCGGGCGGCTGGGATGAGCAGGGGCTGCAGCCGATCGGGTGGCATCGCGCGTTCGAGCCGATCCGGCAGCCGTACTCGGGGGCCGCGTCGCCCTACTGGTCCAGCAAGGGCTTCGCGGGTCTGCTGCTGCCGGCCGACCATCCGGTGTGGACAGAGCCCGAGGAACCGCTGGAAGTGGAGACCCGCGACGTCGAACTGGCGCTGCCTGCGCCCGGGTGGCTGGTGTCGGGTACCAAATCGGATGGGATTGTCCGGGTGGTCAACCACGGCACCGATGCCCAGCCGGAGCAGACCTTCGGCGTGGACGATCCGAACTATGCCCGCCACGCCTACTCCACCCACACCGGTCCGGGATATGGAAGGACGTCGTGGGAGGCGCCGGTGGACAACCACGTGGCGCTCATCGACGCCGCGGGGGCGGTCTCGCATCGCCGGCCGTTGACCCCACTCGGCCTGTCCGGGCGCGTCGGCGTGTCGCGCCATCGGGCACACTGGCTCGAAGGGCCGATGCAGGATGACTTTGTCTGGCCGGCGGCCCAGCCACCGGTGCGGTTGGGCCCCTTGGTGACAACGGCTTCGGTCCTGCGCGGCGCGGTGGAGGTGCGGCTGGCCCGGGTTGAGGAGCAATGCTCCTGCCGATTGCGGATCAGTGGGTACCAGATCAATGGCCGGACCGATGCGGACGGTCCAATGGCGACCGTCCAGCGCGGCGACGGCCTGCTGTCGATCGTCGTAGGTCTGCGCGGGCTCACCGAAGCCGCCGTGATCACGACGGATGGTGCCGACGTTTTCGGACCGTCCTCGGCGGTGCCCGTGGTCGCCACCGGGATTCCGGTCACCGTTGGTGAGCTATACGCCGCCGCCGTCGTCCTGACCGCTGCTGGGCACCCTGATGGGTACCCCCGAATTGAAAGTGACGGCGAGAAGGTCCTGGTGATTTGGCCGGACGGCAGCCGGGACACCGTTTCGATGCCGACGCCTTGACGGCGAGTTTCCCGCTCCGTATGCTTCCGTGCAATCACACGAGTTAAAGCGTTTTAACAATCGCTCTCCGCTCCTGGGAAAGCGCTTTCTCAACCGTGCCCGAGCACAGGGAGTTCGCGTGGCGATTCAGGCTCCGGCACCATCGCGTCCGGCGGCGACAAGGCACCGCCCGGTGTCGCGGCGCCGCCTGTCGGTGCGGCAACGACTGCGCCGCGACGGGATGCTGCTGATCCTGGCCCTGCCCGGGGTTGGCGTCCTGGCACTGTTCGAGTACGCGCCGCTGCTGGGCAACGTCATCGCTTTCAAGGATTACCAACCGTTCCTAGGCATCGTCGAGAGCCCGTGGGTCGGCCTGCAGAATTTCATGGTCATCTTCAACGGCGACGCGCAGTTCCTCAACGCGCTCAAGAACACCCTCATCATCACGGCGCTGCAGGTGGTTTTCGTCTTCCCGGCACCGATCGCGCTAGCGCTGCTGCTCAACAGCTTGCTGTCCGAGCGGATCAAACGCATCGTCCAGTCGATCCTCTACCTGCCCCACTTCCTGTCGTGGGTCATCGTCGTCGCCATCTTCCAGCAGATTCTGGGCGGCAGCGGGATGATCAACAACTGGCTGCGGTCCGATGGCCGCTCCACAGTGGACATCATCGGCAACCCCGACCTCTTCGTGGGTTTGCTGACCACACAGGTGATGTGGAAGGAGACCGGCTGGGCCACCATCATCTTCCTCGCCGCCCTCTCACAGATCGACGCCGGGCTCTATGAGGCGGCCAGCGTCGACGGGGCCGGCCGCTGGCGGCAGCTGTGGCACGTTACCCTGCCGGGCCTGCGCGCGGTCATCATCCTGCTGTTCATCCTGCGCCTCGGCGACGCGCTGACCGTCGGGTTTGAACAGATCATCCTGCAGCAAGGCGCCGTCGGACTGCGCACCAGCGAGGTGCTGGACACCTACGTCTACAACAACGGCATCATCAACGGCCAGTGGGGGGTGGCGGCGGCGGTCGGCCTGTTCAAGGGCCTCGTCGGGGTCGCGCTCGTGCTCGGCGCGAACAAGGTCGCGCACCTGTTCGGGGAGCGGGGGGTGTACCAGAAATGAATCAAGCACCGTCCCTGTCCATCCGCGCCTTGAAAGGCGTCGTGCTCACGCTCTGCTGCGCGCTCGTCCTGGTGCCCTTCGTCGGGGTCGTCTCCACGAGCCTTGCCGGCCAGGAACAGGTGATCAAGTCCGGTGGGTTCGTCCTGCTCCCCGACTCGGTGAGCTTGGCCGCGTACCGGTCGATCTTCGCCGGCGGAGTGGTCACACGAGCCATCATGGTGAGCCTTTTCATCACCATCGTGGGTACCGCGATCAGCCTGGCGTGCACCGCGATGCTCGCCTATTCCCTGAGCCGTCCCGGTTCGCTGGCGCACCAGCCGTTGCTCATGGTCGTGCTGCTTTCGTTGCTCTTCACGCCGGGCATCATCCCGAGTTACCTGATGGTCAAGCAGATGGGCCTGCTCGACTCGTACTGGGCGCTCATCATCCCCACCGCGGTCAGCGGCTTCAACACCATCGTCATGCGCGCGTTCTTCATGCAGCTGCCCGGCGAGCTGCTGGAGTCGGCGCGCATCGACGGTGCCGGCGAGACCACGATCCTGCTACGCATCGTGCTTCCGCTCTCCAAGGCGGTTATGGCGGTGATCGGGCTGTTCTATGCCGTCGGGTACTGGAACGCCTTCTTCAACGCCATGCTCTACATCAACGACAACTCGAAGTGGCCGCTGCAACTCGTGCTGCGGACCTACGTCGTGAACAACGCGATGCTTGGCACCGATCAGCTCGGTGCCGGCGAGGCGCTCCCGCCACAGCAATCAATCCAGATGGCGATCCTGGTCATCGCACTCGTGCCGATCCTGCTCGTCTATCCGTTCCTGCAGCGCCACTTTGCCAAGGGCGTGCTCACCGGCGCGATCAAGGGCTGACCCATCCCACCTCAAGGAGTTGGCTATGACTTTCGCTCACGTCGACCGAAGAACCCTCCTATTAGGAGCGTTGGGTGCGGCGGCGCTCGCCGGGTGCGGCACCGGCGGCGGCACCCCGAACGCGCCCAGCAACAACGCCGCGGTCAAGCTGCCGGCCTACATCCCGTTCACCGCCGGCCCGAAACCGGACCTCGCCGGGACGGCCGAGGGCGTGCTGGACGGATTCCTGAAATACCCCGCGGATCCGCTCAAGGTGGCAACCGGGGCGCCCGGCGACGGCAGCGCGGTGACGGCGTTCGTGCAGACCTTCAGCCCGGTGGCTCCGGGCTTGGGCAACAACAAGTACTGGCAGGAGCTGAACAAGGCGCTCAACGCCGACCTGAAGATCACCGTAGTGCCGTCCTCCGACTACATCCAGAAGTTCGCCACCCTGGTAGCCGGCGACGACCTGCCCGACCTGATGCACATCCGCACCCCGGCGATCGACATTCCGGCTTTCCTGCGGGCCAAGTGCCAGGATCTGACGCCCCTGCTGTCCGGTGACGCGGTCAAGGAGTACCCGCTCCTGGCCAACATCAAGGCGGCGTTCTGGAAGCAGTGCATCCACAATGGAGCGATCTACGGGATACCGATCCCGCGTGCGGTGCAGGGCCTGCTCATGTTCCGGCGGGACGACCTCGTCGCGGCGCGCGGGCTCGACCCCGACCCGAAGACCTTCGCCGAATTCCGCAAGCTGTGCCAGGACCTCACCGATCCGCGGACGAGCCGGTGGGCGATCACAGGTCCGGACATCACGGTGAACTTCATCCTGCAGATGCTCGGCGCGCCAAGCGGATGGAAGGCCGACGGCGGGAAGCTGACCAACACCATGGAGCTTGAACCCTACAAGCAAGCTCTGGCCGACACCGCCCAACTACACAAGGACGGCGTCATCCACCCGGACAGCTTCCCCGGCCCCAACTCCAACCTGTCCACCACCTATGCCCAGTGGTTCAACGCCGGGTCGGCCGTGCTCAACGTCGACAATTACACCGCCTGGCCGCAGTATTACACGCAGAACGTTGCCGGGCCGTCGTTCAGGGTCGGCGGCATGCTGCCGCCCAACTACGACGGTGGCACCAAAGCCGTGACGTGGCAGGGCAATCCGAGCTTCAGCTTCACCGCGTTCCGCAAGGCGCCGGAAGCGCGCGTCAAACAACTGCTGAAGATCTGCAACTGGCTCGCCGCGCCGTTCGGCAGCGCCGAGTACCTGCTGAGGAGCTTCGGCTTGGACGGCGTCGACTGGCAGCGCAACGCCGACGGGGACCCGGTACAGACCGACACCGGCCGGGCCGAGGTGCGCGGGCTCGGTGTGCAGTACATCGCCGCTCCCCACGACGTGCTCTACGCCCCGGGTCAGGCACAGGCCACAAGGGACGGTCATGCGTACCAGATGAAGGCGGTCCCGATATCCATAGCCGACCCGACCGTAGGCATGTACTCACCGACAAGCTCGCGCCAAGGCCCCGCGCTGGCGACAAAACTCATGGACGCGCGCCACTCCATCATCCGCGGCCAGAAGCCGGTCTCCTCCTGGGATGAGGCGGTCAAGGACTGGCGCGCCACCGGCGGCGACCAGATCCGCAACGAGTTCGAGCAAGCCCTCTCACAGAACGGTTGAGCCAATGTCCAATTTGACGCGACGGGGGCTACTGAAGGGGACGGCGCTCGCGGTGGCGGGCACCGCCGTCCCGACCGCGGCCATGGCGGCCGCCGTGGAGAATCCCGGCCCGGGTGAGGTGGGTCAGGCACGCTGGCTGGAGGGGCAGGCGCCACCGCAGACGGCCGGTGTGACCTGGGGGATGCCGTGGCCGAAAGGCCGCTTCCCGGGCGAGAACACCTTTGCCGTGACGACCGCCGACGGCACCGCGGTCCCGGCGCAGAGCTGGGTGACCGGCTACTGGGGTGACGGATCAGTCAAGTGGACCGCGCACGCGATCGGGCCTCAGGCAACGACATCGCCGCTTTACCGCGTGGGACCGGGCGAGCCCACACCACCCGCCACGCCCCTCACTGTCCAAACAGGACAGGATGCGGTCGACGTTGACACCGGCACGATCCGGGTCTCGCTCAACCGGCGCGGGCGCCACCTCGTGCGCTCAATCGTGCGGGGCGGCCGGGAGGTTGCCCGGGAAGGCGAGCTGGTTTGCTTGCGCCGCAACAACGCCGACGACGGAGAAAACCAGGTGGTGCGGCAGGAGGGATTCTCCAGCACCATTCAGGGGGTACGGGTTGAGCAGGCCGGCCCGGTCCGGGCAGTCGTGCGCATCGACGGCAAGCACAAGCAGGGCAACCGGGAATGGCTGCCATTCACGGTCCGGATGTACTTCTACGCCGGGTCGGACGGCGTCCGGATGATGCACACCTTTGTCTGGGACGGCAAGCACAACGAGGACTTCGTTTCGGGACTCGGCATCCGGTTCAAGGTCCCGCTCGCCGACGAACCCTACAACCGGCACGTCCGGCTTGCCGGGGCGGGCGACGGCGTCTTCGGCGAGGCGGTTCAGGGCATCACCGGCCTGCGCCGCGACCCGGGCGCCGCCGTGCGGGCGGCGCAGGTGGCCGGGCAGCGCACCCCGGCGATATCCACCTGGGACACCCGGGTTTCCGGGCGCATGCAATGGATCCCCACGTGGGGTGACTACACGCTGCGGCAGCTGACCGCCGACAGCTTCCAGATCCGCAAGCGCACCAAGCGCGGCCGCAGCTGGGTCGGTGCCAGCTCGGGCGGGCGCGCCAGCGGCCTGGGCTATGTCGGAGGCCCAAGTGGCGGTTTCGCCCTCGGCATGCGCAACTTCTGGCAGCTCTACCCGACCCAGCTCGACATCCGCGACGCCGCCACCGACACCGCGACAATGACGTTGTGGCTGTGGGCGCCGGATGCCGGCCCGATGGATCTGCGCTTCTACCACGACGGGCTGGGCCAGGACACGTACCCGGAACAGCTCGACGCCCTGGAAATCACCTACGAGGACTACGAACCCGGGTTCGACACCCCGTACGGCATCGCGCGCACGAGCGAGCTCATGTTCTGGGCGCTGCCCGAAACCCCCACCGCGCAACGATTCGCCGAACTCGCCGCGGCTGTGCGTACCCCCGCACTGCTCGTCGCGCCACCGGCCCACCTGCACGCCGCCGGTGTGTTCGGCGACTGGGCGCCGGTGGACCGGTCGACGCCGGCCAGGGCCCAGATCGAGGACCGGCTGGACTTCCTCTTCCAGTTCCATTTGGGACAGGTCGAACAGCATGGCTGGTATGGGTTCTGGGACTACGGCGACGTCATGCATACCTACGACAACGACCGGCACATGTGGCGGTATGACATCGGCGGCTACGCGTGGGACAACTCCGAGCTGTCCCCGGACCTGTGGCTGTGGTACCAGTACCTGCGCACCGGCCGCGCCGACGTGTTCCGTTTCGCCGAGGCGATGACCCGCCACACCGGCGAGGTAGACGTGTACCACATTGGACAGTGGAAGGACCTCGGCACGCGCCACGGCGTGCAGCACTGGGGCGACAGCGCCAAGCAGCTGCGCATCAGCACGGCCGCCTACCGCCGGTTCTTCTACTTCCTGACCGCCGACGAGCGGGTCGGCGACCTGATGCGCGATCTCGTCGACGCCGACAAGACGTTCCTTGCGCTCGACCCCATCCGCAAGATACGCACCGAGCCGTACACCCCGGATCCGGCGGCGCTGAGCATCGGCTTCGGTACCGACTGGGGCGCGCTCGCCGCCGCCTGGCTGACCGAGTGGGAACGCGGCGGCGACCCGATCGCCAGGCAGAGGTTGATGAGCACGATGCGCACCATCGGCCTTCAGACGAACGGTTTCGTCCAAGGTGGAGCGTTGTACAACCTGCACACGGGCGAGTTCGCCATCGCCAACCCGCCGGTGATCAGCGTCGGCAGCCTGTCCTCGGTCTTCGGTCTCGTGGAGATGTGCAGCGAGCTGATCGCGATGATCGATATTCCCGAGTTCACGCGGGAGTGGTTGCGGTACTGCAGGTTCTACAACGCCACCGCCGCCCAGCAGGCGGCCGAGTTCGGCAGGTCGTTCGGCAGCCAGAACCTGCGCCAGGCCCACTCGCGGCTGACCGCCTACGCCGCCGCCAAGACCGGTGACGCGGCGCTGGCGGCCAGGGCGTGGCAGGAGTTCTACGCCGGGCACGCCGGGTACGGGCCGAACGTCAACTGGCAGGCCACCCGGGTCAACCCGCCCCACGTGGTCAAACCGGTCGACGAGACGGACTTCGTGTCCACCAACGCTTCCGCCCAATACGGCCTGGCCGCCATCCAGTGCCTGGCACTGGCCGGCCAGCACCTACCCGGTTAGGGGCAGCAGTCATGAACGCACTTGCGAAAGTCGCCGCCATCGCGGCGGTCACGATCGTGCTCTCCGGCGCCGTGGCGGCGCATGCCGCACCGACGCGGTATGAGGTGGAGAACGCGCCGGCCACGTGTGACGGGACCATCGCGTCGAACCACTCCGGGTTCTCAGGCAGCGGGTTCTGCGACACCCCCAACACCACGGGCGCCGCGGCCCAGTTCACGGTCAACGCACCGAGCGCGGGGACGGCGACGCTCGGTATCCGGTACGCCAACGGCGGCGCGGCCGACCGTCCCGCGACGGTCAACGGCGGCGCCACGGTGAGCTTTCCCGGCACCGGGGCGTGGAACGCCTGGGCCACCGCGACGCTCACCATCCAGGTGAGCGCCGGCAACAACACCATAAGGCTCGCCGCGACCACCGCCTCCGGCCTGCCTAATGTCGACTACCTTGACTTCGAGGTCGGCGGGACGGTCCCACCGGGCGGCAGGCTGATGGAAAACCTCGGCCGCGGCGTCGTCGCGGTCCGCTCGAACAGCACCGATGTCCTGGTCAGCTGGCGGCTGCTGGGGCTCGACCCCAACGGCATCGGTTTCAACGTCTACCGGTCCACGGCCGGCGCGGCCGCCGTGCGGCTCAACCCGTCCGTGCTCACCGGCGGCACCAACTTCGTCGACCGCACCGCCAACCTGACCCAGGCCAACAGCTACCATGTACGCGCCGTGGTCGGGGGCGTGGAGCAGGCACCGAGCGGGTCATTCACCTTGACCGGCAACCACGCGGCGGAGCCGGTGGTGCGGATGCCGTTGCGGGCCGGCGGTGCGGTCAAGTTCGTGTGGGTCGGCGACCTCGACGGCGACGGCGAGTACGACTTCGTGCTGGACCGGCAGACCTCCCCGCAGAAGATCGAGGCGTACCGGCGTGACGGCCGCTTCCTGTGGGAGGTCGACATGGGCCCGAACAGCACCAACCAGGACAACATCGAGGGTGGATCGTCCACCATCGACGTCGGCCACAACGACGGGGTCACCGTCTATGACCTTGACAGTGACGGCCGGGCCGAGGTGGCGGTGCGGATCGCCAACGGCGTCCGGTTCGGCAACGGCACGACGTTCACCAACAGCGACAACAACCGCCAGTTCATCGCGATCCTCGACGGCATGACCGGCGCACCCCGTGCCACCGCGGCGGTGCCGGCGGACTACCTGGCGGACGGGCCGATGTACGCGCGGTTCGGCGTTGGCCATCTGGACGGTACGCGTCCGAGTCTGGTGGCGTACATGAAGAACCGGATCGGCTCCGGCGACTTCAACCTCATGTTCACCGCCTGGAGGTTCACCGGCAATGCGCTGACCCAGCAGTGGAAGTTCCTGCGAGGCGCGCAGAACCTGCCCGACGGGCACAACACCCGCGTGATCGATGTCAACGGCGACGGCCGCGACGAGGTGGCCGAGATCGGGTTCGTGCTCAACGGCGACGGGACCCTGCGCTACTCGCTGGCGCCCAGCGGCATCATCCATGGCGACCGCTTCCACATCGCGAAGATGGACCCCGGCCGGGCCGGGCTGCAGGGTTACGGCGTGCAGCAGGTCAATCCCAGCGGCCTGCGGGACTACTACTACGACGCGGCCAACGGCGCCATCATCTGGCGGCACGTCGAGTCCGGGACTGCGGACGTGGGGCGCGGCATGGCCGGCGACATCGACCCCGGCTTCCCCGGCATGGAGGTCTGGGCGTTCTCCGGCCTGTACAACGCGCCCGGCAACCAGCTCACCGAGTCCGACACCTCGTTGCGGCCGTGGCCGCAGACGGGTCTGTGGTGGGACGGCGATGTCACCATGGAACTGCTCAACGACGGAAAGTTCGAAAAGTGGAACCCGAACAGCCCCACGCCCACCAACAGCGTGCCGCGGCTGCTCACCACGTCGGCCTACGGCGCTGTCGACGCCAGTCAGTCAGTGCAGCCGACGTTCCACGGCGACATCATGGGTGACTGGCGCGAGGAGGTCGTCTACACCAATGCGAGCTTCAACGAGCTGATCATCTTTACCACCAACCACCCGTCGAGCATCAGGCTCTACACGCTGGCGCACAATCCCGCGTACCGCAATGCCATGACGCTCAAGGGATACATGCAATCCCATCATGTCGACTACTTCCTCGGCGCCGGGATGACCCCGCCGCCCCGACCGAACATCAGTTACTAGTACCACGAGGACAAGGGGAGTGAACCCGTTGGTGCGTAAGGCGAAAAAACCGGTCGAGGGGGCGCGCAAGTCCACCATCCGGGAGGTGGCCGAGCGGGCGGGTGTCTCCACCGCCACCGTTTCCCGGATCCTGGCCGGCAACTATCCCGACGCACCGGCCACCCGCGACCGCGTCATGCAGGCGGTCAAAGAGCTGCACTACGTCGCCAACGTCCACGCCCGGTCCCTTGCCGGCACTCCCACCAAGAGCGTCGCCATCATCGTCAACTCGGTGGTCTCGCCGCACTACGCGCATGTCGCCCAAGGGGTTCAGGCCGAGGCCGCGGCCGTCGGCTGGTTATGCCTGATCGGCACGACAGGAGGGGACGCCGAACGCGAGCTTGCCATGGTGCAGCTCATGCGGGAGCAGCACGCCGAGGCCGTGATCCTTGTCGGCAACGTGCTCGCCAACCGGGAGTACAGGACACGCATGAGCCAGTACGCCCACTCCCTGGCGGCCGCCGGCTCCCGGCTGGTGCTGTGCGGCCGCCAGCCGCTCGGCCCGGACGTACCGGCGGTGGTGGTGGAATGTGACTACACCGGCGGGGCATTCGCCGCGACCAGCCACCTGCTCGCGGCCGGCCACAAGCGGATCCTGTGCCTCGGGCGGCGTCCCGGCTACACCACGGCCGAGGCACGGCTCGCCGGCTACCGCAACGCTCTGGCCGCGCACGGCATCCCGCACGACCCCGGCCTGGAGGTCGAGGGCACGTTTGTGCGAGAGGAAGGGTACCGAATGATCAAGGAACGGCTGGCGGCCGGGCCGCGCGATTTCACCGCCATCTTCGCCTTCAACGACCTCCTCGCCGCCGGTGCCCTGCATGCGTTGCACGAGAACGGGTTGAGCGTGCCGCAAGACGTGTCCCTGGTCGGCTTCGACGACCTTCCGCCGGCGCTGGACATCGGCCTGACCACCATGCACCTGCCACACGAGGAGCTGGGGCGCACCGCCGTCCGGCTGGCCGTGGAGCACGCGACCCACGGCGGCACGCCGCCACACGTCGTCCTCGACACCCACCTGGTGGAAAGAGAATCGGTACGCCCGCTGGAGTCCCGACCGTGACCGGCGCAAGGCCACGGGCGTTGCTGGCCATGACCGAGGACACCGCGAGGCAGCTGTTCACACCCGCGGCCACCGCCCGGCTGGCGGCGCTCACCGAGCTGGCCACCGCGCCGTGGACCGGAAGGTTCGACCCGGCCGAGCTTTCCGGCATCGAACTCCTGATCACGGCGTGGGGGGTGCCGCCGCTGGACGAGGCGGTGCTCGCGGCCGCGCCAAAACTCGGTGCCGTCTTTCATGCCGGGGGCACGATCCGCCGCTTCTGCACCGACGCCTGCTGGGACCGTGGACTGATCATCGTCACCGCCGCCGATGCCAACGCGATCCCGGTCGCCGAGTTCACCCTGGCATCCATCATCTACGCCGGCAAGCGGGTGTTCGCGGCAAGCCACGGCTATCGCTCAAGGCGCGCCAACGGCTGGCGCGATCCGGGCCTGCTCGCGACGGCGTCAAACCACGGCCGGACCGTCGGTCTGATCGGCCTTTCCCGGATAGGCCGTCGGGTGGCGCGCTTGCTCGAACCGTTCGACCTCACCGTGATCGCCTCGGATCCCTTTGCCCAGCAGGATTCAGCGCCGGCCGAACTGGTACCCCTTGATGAGCTGTTGCGGCGCAGTGACATCGTGTCCCTGCATGCCCCTCTCCTGCCGCAGACGCGGCACATGCTCGACGCCCAACGGCTCTCGCTGATGCGTGACGGCGCAACGCTTATCAACACCGCCCGCGGTGGCCTGGTCGACACCGCCGCGCTCACCCTGGAGCTCCAATCTGGACGGATCTGCGCGATCCTCGACGTCACCGATCCCGAGCCGCTGCCGGCCTCCTCGCCGCTGCTCGATCTGCCCAACGTGCAACTCACGCCGCACCTGGCCGGCTCCACCGGCAGCGAGCTGACCCGCATGGGCGACCTCATCGTCGCCGAACTTGCCGCCTACGTCGCCGGGAAACCGTTGCGCCACCAGGTGGTACGGGAGGAACTCAACCGGGTGGCATGAGTGCTCATCACAGGCTCGCCGTTGACGGCAACCGCGACGGCAACCTCCACGCACGTACGCCTGGGCCTGTCCGTGGCGGGCTTGCAAAGAATATAAGCTCAACTCATACTCAGCCAGTGTGGGAGATCAACCTTCAGTCAGTGCCGACCTCGTCGCCGAAGCAGTCGATCTCCTGGCCGAACATGGCCAGCGCTCGGACGCCCACTGGTCGATCGGGTACAGGCCAGCAGATTCCACAACATGAAAGAACTACGCCCCAGCTCGACCGGCGCAACAGAAATCCGCATGCTGTTCGCGTTCGATCCACAGCGTGAGGCGATCTTCCTGATCGCCGGAGACAAGTCCGGGCAATGGAAGAAGTGGTACCAGGCGGCCATCCCGATCGCCGACGACCGCTTCGAGCAACACCTGACCAGCCTGAAGTAGGACCAGCCATGAGCACGCCATCGAACTGGCGCGACGTCAAGGCCAAGGCCCGCGCCATCGACCCAACCTGGGACAACGACGAGCGCGTCGCCCGACGCGTTGGGATGCGCGAGGAGATGCTCGCCTCCGTCAGCGGCACCCAACTCGCTGAGATTCGCAAACGGCTTGGCCTGACCCAGACCCAGCTCGCCGAGACCGCCGGCCTGTCCCAGGCCCGCATCAGCCAGATCGAAAACGGCGCCGCCACCAGCCTCGAATCACTCCGCGCCTACGTCACCGGCCTCGGCGGACACCTGGATATCGTCGCCCGCATCGGCAACATCCACCTCAACATCGCCTGACCCGGATCCGCACCATCGATCGCAGCTCAGCGAGCGACGCCACGACCGCCCGCTCGCAGAACCCCGACGGCGCACCACAACCGATGCGAGAGTGCATTACCTGGCGGTTTCCTCTGTCATTCGGTCGAGCTGCGAAATGATGTCGTGCCATGATTGGCCGCATTCGGGTAGTCAGTACGCGGCGGCTGAAGCTCTTCTGTGCGGTCTCTCGCAAGTTTGCGTCGATCTTGGTCGGGCCGCCGCAGTCGTGGACGAGGACCGCAACGAACACCGGTCACTCTGACGGTGTCCGTCAATGTGATGACTCGTCACTCAGTCCGTCTCGCTGGGATGTCCCGTACCCGCACGTGATCCAGGCTGTACGGCGCTCCACGTCGATCAAATACCAAATCCTGCCACCGCCGGTAACCTCGTACTGCCAACGCTCATGCGCCTGGCCCTTCCACATGCCCGTGGCCAGCACGCCCTTCAGCCGGTGATGGCGTTCAGGCGACGTCATCGACCTAGGCGTCGCCCGGATCGCGTCAAAGGCTCGCCGCAGGTTTCCCGGCACCTGCCGGGCAAGATGCTCCCAGCCCTCCGCAGCCGCCGAGTTGGCGAACCGCACATCGAACTCGCCATCCACCGACGGCGGAGCCGCCCGATCACCCCGCTTCGGACTCACCGCTCACGCTCCGGAACCACCGCCGGCCCAAAATCCCCCTCCGGCTCGCGGCTGAGGATCTCCAGCAGCACCGGATCGGCATACACCTCGGCCGTGTGCCGCCACTGCGCCAGCAGGACCGCCACCGGAGACAGATTCTCCAGCGACGCCGCACCCTGAGCCACTGTCACCAGCTCCGACAGCAACTGATCCAGATCCGCCTCCGGCAGGAACGTCGCCCACGGAAGCGCCTCCCCCACGACCCGCCGCACCACCTCCACCGGCTGTGAGCGCACCAACCCCGCCAACAACCGGGCGGTGAAGTCCACGACCACACCGTCGCGCTCCAGCTGATCGACCCGCATCAGAGCCAGATCACCCGCGTCACGACGACGCAGCCGCAACGCACGCACCACGTTCAGCCGATCCGCAGCAGCACCCGGCCGGTGCAGAAACTCACTGAACGGCAGATCCTCGAAGACTGCCACCATGACATCCACACTACCGTGGAACTCCGCGTCTGGCTACCCCGCCTCGATACACACAGCCCCGCGCATGCCAATCCCCGACCAAGATCCAGAGCAGCGATCATCCCGGGTTCGGTGACCGTCACAGTCTTGATCGGGGTACCTTGCTGACCGGACACCTCCAGACCGGCGCTGGCATCACTTGACGATGACCTCCGGACCGTCGGCGACAACGGTCGTGCCGCCGACGGTCAGCTCCGCGCTCAGCGTGTAGCTGCCGGCTGGCAGGTCCTTCAGCACGGCGAGGTAGAACTCCTCGTCGGTCCACTTCAGCGATGGCCGTGCCACCTCTGCACCGAGGGCGTCGCGGACCACGAGGACCGCCCGGTCGGCCGGCGCCGAGCCCGGCGTGACGCCGTCGAGGCTCAGTTGCACCGGGCGTGACCGGCCCGAGCCGGGCACCGTCCACTTTGGAGCCCAGCGCTGGACGACGATGGGGGCGGTCGCGGCCGATGAGCCCGCCGCGTTCGTCGCCGTCGCGGTCAGCGCGTTGCGGCCCAAGGACAGCGGCACCTTGGCCGACCACGTCCCGTCGAGCGAGGTCACGGCCGTGGCCACCTCGGTCGCGCCGATGCGCAGGTGCACGGTCGAGGGCCAGTCCGCAGTACCCGACACCGTTATCGAATCGTCGAGGGTTACGGCCGGTGCCGTCACGACCGGGGACGCCGGTACCGGCATCGATGCCGTCCCCGCCCACGACACCGCGTTGAGCAGCAGGCGCCGGCCCGCTTCCGTCCAGCCCAGCCCGGGCCCGACCGCTTCGGTCACGGCGCTGGCTGACAGCACCACTTCGACACTGCCGGCCGTGCGCCAGTCGAAGCCGGCACCCAGACCCTGCACCACCGAGCCGTCCGGGCGCCGGATCGACAGCTGCGCCAGCGGTTTGCCGGCGTAGCCGCCGAGGGTGCTGTAGTAGCCGCCCGCGACGATCAGCTCGGCCGGATCGGTGAGCCCGGCGAACAGCGGATGCCCGGACGCGAGGCTCTCCAGCACAACCGCGCCCTCGCCGTAGCCCTGCGCTGTCACCGATACCCGATCGGTGTGACGCTCAAGCAGCCGCACGCCGCCGCGGTCCACACCCCAGGTACCGGTGTAGATGAGGCTCGCCTGCGCCGCGTCGGCCGCGGCGACCACCGCGTCGTAGGTCGCCCGGTCAGGGGCACCGCCGTTCACCACGACGGAATCGAAGCCGTCGAGATCGAGGTCTGGCGACCAGGGTATTTCCGTCGCCGCCACGCCCGCCTCGCGCAGGAACGCCACCAGCGCCCCGCCGGAGTCGCCGAGCACGCCGACGTCGTACGGCCGCAGGGTCACCTCCAGCCGCGCCACCGTTCCGGCCGTCACCCTCACGGTTGCCGTTGCGGGCAGGTGCCCGTCGGCCGACACCACGACGGTGTACTCACCCTCGAGCAGACGGTCCACATTGAACACACCCGACGCGTCGGTGGTGGCGGACCACGGCTGCACACCGCTGGCCGACACGGTCGCGCCAGGAATTGCCTCGCCTCCAGCTGTTTTGACGGTACCGGAAACGGCGCCCCGTGGCAGCGGCACCAGCGCGATGTCGAGCGTTATCGTCCCGCTGTCCGGCACCGTCACCGTCCGTTGGGCCACTTCGTATCCGAACGCCTCGACACGGATCGTGTGGGTACCGGCCGGCAGGCCGACCGTGTACGAGCCGTCGGCCGCGGTCGTCGTGCTCGAACCGGCCTCGACGGCGGTGACGCGTGCCCCGCCGACGGGCGCGCCGCCCTCGCCGGTCACAACCCCCTCCACCGCGGCCTGCCGGGCGTCGACCGCCCACGCCACCGCGTTGAGGTAGATCTGTTCCGCCGCGGGCGTCCACCGGTTGCCGGGACGCCCGTAGGTACCGGCGGCCAACCCACCGAGCAGCACCTCGACGCTGGACGCCGACGTGAACCGGTAACCCACGGCGTTGCCGAGGTCGGTGCCGGCCGACTGGGCGTTGGCCAGCGTGGTGCCGCTGTAACCCGTGTACGTCAGCCACTGCTGGTTGCCGCCGGGGTTGGTGAGCACCACGATCGGCTCGCCGACCGGGAACCCGGCGAAGATCGGGTGTGGCGCGCCGGCGAGGTACGCGATGTCGGTGGGCTCGTTGTCGTACACCACATCGGCCGGGTCACCCCGCACGTCGGACAGTGAACCGATCCCGAACCCGCCCCACTGTCCACCGTAGATGGTCGACACGCCGTTCGCCGCCGCCGCGTTGATCATCTGGAGCAGCGCGGGCCGCTGCGCGGTGGTCACGGAGTTGTTGAGGATGATGAGGTCGAACTCGTTCACCCGGGGCACCAGCGTGCCGATCTGGGCCGCCGTAACCTGCTCGACCGTGTAGCCCTCGCCCTGCAGCAGTCCGGTGATCGCACTGGAGGAGTCGGCCACGACGGCGATCCGGCGCGACGCCGCCAGCGTCACGTCCAGCGGCACGGTCCCCTCGTTGGGCACGTTCACGGTACGGGTGGCCGACTGGTGACCGGCGGCCGTGATCCGCACCGTCCAGACCGCCGCGGGCACACCGCCGATCGCGTAGGAGCCGTCGGCGCCGGTCGTGGCGCCCAGCGGCGTGCCGACGACGGAGACGCTCGCCCCGGCGACCGGGCCCGCAGGCCCCGTGACGACCCCGCTGATGGTCCCCGCCCGGCGGGGCGTGAGCGTCACCGGCAGCGTGACCACACCGCCGGCCGTGATGTCCACAGTGGACGTCGCGTCGACGTACCCGAAGCTCGACGCCTGAAGCGTAAAGCTACCGGCCGGCAGCGTCACGACGAACGTGCCGTCACCGGGCCGCGCGGACACCGTCTCGCCGGTCTCGACGACCTTGACCGAGCCCGCGAGCGGTGCCGAGCTCCCGCTGGCGCGCAGCGTGCCGCGCACCTCGCCGCCGAGCCCGTCGGTGTCCAGCGCGTACGACAACGCGTTGCGCAGCAACCGTTCCGCCCCGGCGGACCAGTTGAGCCCGGACTGGCCACCGAAGCCCGGGTACCCGTAGGTGCTCACCGACAGAGTTCCGAGCAGGACGTCCACGGCGCGCGGACCGCGCTGCCGCACACCCACGAGACCGCCGCCCGTGGCCGGGTCCTCGGAGGTCACGGTCGCAACGGTGGTCCCGCTGAACTCACCGAACCACGAGTACTCCTTGTTGGGCAGGGTCAGCTCGAACGACGCCGGCAGTCCTGCCAGCAGCGGATGGCCGGGCACCGTCGCGTGCGCGGTCACCACCCCGTCGTTGCGGCCCTCGCCGTCCACGTCCGGATCGCCGTCGTACGCCTTCAGATAACGGAAAGAGCCGCGCCCGAACTGGTCCAGCCACAGCGCCGGTACCCCCGAGCGGTTAAGCGCATCGTCAAAAGCCGCCCAGCCCGCGGCACCCGGGTCCTGCCCCGAATTGGCTGCCACGTTGCCGATGACGAGGTCGAGGTCGCCGAGCGCCGCCGCGTCGGCCCAGCCGATGGAGCGCGGTTCGTAACCCCAGTACGTGAGGTACGCGGTGAGTCTGCCTTCGAAGTCGTCGAGCACGCCGACGGCCGGCGAGGGCCGCAGTACGTTGTCGGCAACGGTCTCCCGACCCGCGCTCACGGTCACCGGGATCCGGGCGCGGACGTGGCCGCCCGCCACCACCTCCAGCTCATACGAGCCGGGTTCCACGAGCGGCAGGCGGTAGCGCCCGGTGCCGTCGGTGACGGTCCGCGCGGTGGTGCCCAGCAGCGCGACCGTGGCGCCGTCGACGGGTTCGGTGGTGTCCGCATTGGCCTCGACGCCGGTAGACGCGGTGACGGTACCGGCAATGCTGCCAACACTTCCCGGCTGCATCTCGACGTCCACGCGAACGATCTCGTTGCGCGCCACGGTAATCTCGCGCTCGACCGGCGTGTAACCGAACGAGCTGAACCGCAGCCGGTGCGTGCCTGCCTCCAGCGGGATGGTGTACTCGCCGGCGGCGTCGGTCGTCACCCGGCGCTCGGTGCCGACCAACTCGACTGTCGCGGGCAGCTCCGCACCGTCGACTCCTACGACCTGGCCGGTCGCGCTGCCCAGCCCGGGCGCCGCGGCCCAGCGGATCGCGTTGAGGTACAACGTGATGCCGTCGGGGGTCCAGTCCTCCTTCGGTCCCTGCAGGACTGTGCCGGCGAAGCCGCCGAGCAGCAGGTGCAAGCTGCCGGTGGTACGCGCCGTGTAGGCGGCGCCTACCCCGCGCCGTCCGGCCTCCTCGGTGTGCACGTCGGCCAGTGGTGTGCCGGAGTAGCCCACGATCGCGGCCGCGAACCGGTCCGCGCGCAGGATTTCCGGCCGCTCGGGCAGCCCGGCGAACAGCGGGTGCCCCGCCACGGCCGGTGTGTACGAGACGATGCCTTCGCTGCTGATGGGCAGCGTGCCGGTCGGGTCGGCGTGATACTTGCGCAGCAGGCGCGCGCCGCCGTCGCCGGAGAACCGGTCGTCGGGGAAAATCCCGCTGACCGAGGCGGCGTCCATGGCCGCGAGGAACTCCGCGAAGACGGTCGCGCCCGGGTCGGTCGGGTCGTTGAAGACGACGACGTCGAACTGCGGCAGCCGCCCGGTGTCGGTCCAGTTGATCGCCTCGGCCGTGATTTCGTTGGCGCGCATCAGCGCGACGACGCTGTCGCCGGAGTAGTCGCCCAAGACGCCGACCCGCGGCGCGGCCACAAGCTCCACATTGGACACGGTTTCGGCACCCGCCCGGACCTCGACGGTGGCAGTGCTGCTGAAGTGCCCGGCGGCGCTCGTCCGCACCTGGAAGGTGCCGGCGGGCACGTCGCCGATCGCATAGCTGCCATCCGCCGCCGACGTTGCGGCAAGATTAGTGCCCTCGACCGTGATTGACGCGCCCGCTACCGGCGAGCCGTCGCGCCCACTGGTGACCACGCCGCGCACACCGCCCGCGCCGGAGACCGCAAGCGTGGCATCGACGGTGATCGAGCCGCCCGCCGCCACCGTGACCGTACGCTCGACCGGCGTGCTGCCGACCCGCGTGAACCGCAAGGCATGCTCGCCGGGGGCGACGAACAGCCGGTAGGTGCCGTCGGCGGCCGAGGTGGTCCTTTCACCCGTCGCGGGCACCGCCACGGTCACGCCCGCCAGCGGGGCGCCCGCCGGATCGGTGACGGTACCGCTGATAGCGCCGTAGCGCGCGTCGAGCGCGTACCCGACCGCGTTCCGCAGGATCGTGCGCGCCGCCGGCTGCCAGTCGGTCGCCGGTACCCCCCACGACGCCGAGGCGGCAAGCGATCCGATCAGGACGTGAGTGCTTTCGGTGCCGCGCGGTTTGAACGCGATCGCGCCGCCCGCGTCACCTGCCTCATCGGTGTGCAGCGTGGCGACGGTGGTGCCGGAGTATCCGGTGAAAGCCGACCAGGCGCCGCGCGGCGCGAGGATCTCGGCGCGCTCACCCGGCGCGAGCCCGGCGGTCAGCGGGTGCGAGGTCGTGGGGACGACGGAGATGCGCCCGCTGGTGTTCAGGTCGCCCGGCAGTGCCTGCGGGTCGCCGGTGTGGTTGGTGAGGTGGTTGATGGCCCCGTAGCCAAGCGACCACTGATCCAGGAACACCACACTGGTACCCGCAATGTCTGTTGCGGCAAGGAAAGCCCGGAACGCTTCCCCGCCGGGGTCGCTGCCGCTGGCACCGTTGGCCACGACCGCGCGGAAGTCGCCCGGCCGGGCGGTCACCTCGGCGTAGGTCGCCGGCTTGACGGCGTACCCGAGCGCTGCCAGCTCGGCCGCGATGCGGCCCTGGTAGTCGCCGACGACCGCCAGGTCGTACCGCTTCAGCGTGGTGTCGAACGGCACGGTCTCGCCGGCCACGACCGTCACGGGCCGGGACTGCGGAGCGTAGCCGGCAAGCGCGATCGTGGCCTGGTACGTGCCGGCCGCGACCGCCGTGAAGGCGAATTCGCCCGCAGCGCTTGTGGTCGCCGGGGCGAGCGGAGCGCCGTCGAGCGTGACGGTGGCGCCCGCGAGCGGTGCCCCGGCCTCGTCGCGCACCACACCGCGGATCGAACCGGTGCCGACGCTGGCGAGTTGTGCGTCCACTGTGGTCGTTTCACCGGCGACGACGGTGACCGCGCGGGTCTGGCCCGTCAGGCCGTACGCCGTAACAGTTACCGTGACCGGGCCGGGCTGGTGGGTCAGGCTGAACCGCCCGGTGGCCGGATCGGCGGTGACCTGCGCACCGGTCTCCTGTACCCGAATCGTGGCCGCGACCGGGCCGCCCGGCCCGGTGACGGTACCGTCGATCCTCCCGGTCGGGTGGAAGGCGTAAATGTCTCCGCCGGTGTCCGCGGTGACCAGCCGGCCCTGCGCGTAAGCGGCGGAGGTGGTCACGTTGGCACCGGCCGTGGCCTGCCAGACCAGCTCGCCGGTGGCCGCGTCGAGCGCCCAGATCCGCCGGTCGAGCTGGGAGCCACCGATCACGAAGCCGTCGTCGCTGACGAGCACGGACGCGCTGACCGCGCCGTTGACCCCGTAGTGCCAGACCGCTTTGCCGGTGGCGGCGTCATAGGCGGCGACGAAGCCGAGCCCGTGCGACCCGGCGATGACAAGGTCGCCATACACCGCGGGTGTGCTGCCCTGGCCGTCGCCGTGTTTGCTGTTCTCCCAGCGCAACGCACCGCTGGCGGCGTCGAGGGCGAGCATGCTGCCACCGCCGTTGCCGTCGGTCGTAGCAATGTAGACGGTGCCGCCGTCGATGCTGGCACCGCCGATGAAATAGTCGCCGGTGCGGGTGTACGTCCATCGGGGCGCTCCGGTCGCCGCATCGAGCGCGATGAGCTGGGCGTCGTCGGCGTTACCGACTATCACGAGCCCGCCGGCGACCGCCGGTCCGGCGAACACCGACGTGCCGACGTCGGTGGCCCAGAGCTGCCGGCCGGTAGCGGCGTCGAGCGCGAACACCGTGTCTTCACGGTCCTCGGTCGGCCCGGTCGCGGCGTAGACCACACCGTCCACAACCGACGGTGAGGTGTAGACGGTCAAGCGGCCCGGTGTGGGTACCTGCCACCGCTGCTGGCCGGTCGCGGCGTCGAGGGCGTGGATGCCGCCGTCAAGTCCACCGCCGGTGAAGACCAGCCCGCCCGCCACCGCCGGGCTCCCGCGCAGCGCCTCACCGGTCTGGAAGGCCCACTGCTGCTGTCCCGTGGCGACGTCGCGCGCGGTCAGCCGCCCGGCGTCGGAACCGAGGAACACCCGGCCGCCGTCGATGACCGGGTTGGCGAAGATGACCGGGCTGCCCGCGTCGGCGTTCCAGCTCGGCTGAAGTGTGCGGCCGGCGATCCGGTCACCGGACAGGCCCGCCCGGCTCGGGTTGTTCTGGTACTGCGCCCAGCCGGGTACGGTCGGCTGGGTCAATGCCTCAAGGGTGACGCGGACGTCCTCGTCACCGTCCACAGTGGTCTCGAAGGTGGCCGGCTCGTGGCCGGCCGCGGTGACCCGCAACGTATACGTGCCTTCGGCAATGCCCAGCTCGAACTTCCCGGCCGCGTCAGTGCTCACCACCTCGAGCGGGGTACCGGTGACGGTCACACGGGCGCTTCTGACGGCGCCCGCCGGTCCGGTGACCGTGCCGGTCAGGCGGCGGGTGGGCGCGGCGGACAGCGTCACATCATGGGTGACCGCGTCCTTCGCGGCGACGGTGACGCTGCCGCGCTTGGTGACGAATCCGTACGCGCTGACGATGACGTCGTGCGTGCCGGCCGGCGCGGGCATCGAGTACGCGCCGGTCTTCGGGTCGGAGGTCGTCGACTCCCCGGCAATGGTGACGGTGGCCGCCTGCGGGCCGCCGCCCGGCCCGGTGACGCGACCGGTGACCGTGCCGGAGTGCGCGGCCCGGGTGACGGCGGCGTGCGCGTCGATGATGCCTGTGCCGTAAGCGTTGTTGGGCACCGCACCCATGTGCGGCTTGACCCTGGCCGTGCTCGTGAGGATCTGGCGTACCTCGGCGACGGTCAGCTCCGGATTGGCCGACAGCATGAGCGCGACGACGCCCGTGGCGTGCGGCGTGGCCATCGAGGTGCCAGAGATCGTGTTGTACCCGGAGGCGATGAGCTGCCGCGGCCAGGTCGAGCGGATCAGGTGGCCGGGCGCGCTGACGTCGGGCTTGAGGTGGGTCACGCCGTCCCAGGTGACCGGTCCACGGCTGGAGAATCCGGCGATGCGGTCCTGCCGGTCGGTCGCGCCGATGCCGATCACGTGCGGGTAGCTGCCCGGCGAGCCGACGCTGCCCGGTCCCGGGCCGGCGTTGCCGTTGGCGAACATCGGGACGATGCCTGCGGCCTCCCAGGCGAGCACGTCGTTCCAGAACGTCGTGGCGTTGGGCGCGTCGGCGCCCCAGGAATTGTTGACGACGTCGGGTGCCGCGGCCGGATCGCCGCCGGGGGCAAGCATCCACTGGAACGCGTCGTGGATGATCGATTCAGTGGTGCTGCCGGAGTCCCGGAAGATCTTCGCAGCGATCCACTGTGCACCGGGCGCGACGCCGGTCAGCTCGCCCGGTGCGGTGCCGACGATGCTTCCGGTGACGTGGGTGCCGTGCCCGTGACCATCGCCGGGCGTCGGATAGTTCTCGCCGGTCGGCACGTACCAGCTGGCCGCCGGGTCACCGGTGTTGCCGCGCCACGAGTCACGCAGTGCCGGGTGGTCGCCGTCCGCACCGCCGTCCATGATGCCGACCACCACGCCGGTACCGCGCACGCCGTACTCACCCCACGCCCGTGGGGCGTCGATCGACTCCAGGCCCCAGCCCGGCAGCAACGGCTCTCCCGCCGCCGGCGCGATCGGCTCCTCCTGCCGGATCTCGGTGTCGAGGGTGATGCTCGCAACGTCGGGGTGGGCGGCGAGCGCGTCGAGTGCCTGCCGGTCCACGGTGGCGGCGAAGCCGTTGAAAATCCAGTATGGCTTGACGGCGCGGGCGTGACCCGCCTGCGCCTGGGTGTCGAGCAGCCGCCGCACGCCCGGCTGGGTCGCGTCGGCGGTCTGCCGCAGGCCGTCGCGCACGGTGCGCGCCCGTGCGCTGCGGGCGGCGTCGGCCACCCATCCATCCACGGCTCGCGGGTCAACGTAACTGCCGGCTATGCGCAGCCCCCGGCGCGTGTTCTCGGCCGCCGTCCGGCCGTCATCCGCCGCCCGCCGCGAGATCGCCGCCAGGTCCGGCTGCGCGCGCAACCGGATGATGACGTCTGCCGTGCCGCCGCCGGCCTGGGCCGCGCGCACCTCGGCCGCCACGCCGGTCGGTGCCTGCGTGGCCTTGCCACTCGGCTCGGCACCGAAATCCGCCGCATCGACCGGGAGCCCGCTCAGCAGGTCAAGCGCCTCCGAGGGCTGAGGCTGAGGCTGCGCCTCTACCGCCGCCGGTGGCGGTGCCGCCACGGCGACCGTTGCCGGCGCGCCGACCATGGCGACAATGAGCAGCGGCAACGCCGCCCTGGTGAACCAGCTTTGGGCGGTGCGCATTTCTCGGGCCTCCGAGGGGGGAAGCGGCCGATCGTGGAACGCATCGGCTGCCGGCTTCGACTGAATGTCACCTACCGTAGATTCGATCTTCGCTGGCGTAAAGGTCCCAAATGGATATACAGGTCGTCGTCTGCCAGGCAGACGACGACCTGCCGGATCGAGTTGTGTTAGTTGACTGTCACTGTCGCCACAACACTGCTGGTGGTGCTGCCCAGGAAGGGTGCCGTTTCCATGCGCACACAGTTGAATGCGATGTTCGGATTCGGCTCCGCCAGGAAACACCAGTCCGGATCGCTGTCGACAGCGACAAGTTCGTAGTAGTGCCCAGATATCGGGACGTTGAAGTTGAATGGGCTCCCCGCGAAAGTCGTCGGCCCGCACGACCCGGAGTCATTCCAGTTCGGCTGCACACTCCCCACGTGGGTCCAAGCCGAACCGGCCGTGAGGTCCTTTACCCACAGCTGCAGGGTGTGTTCGTCCGGCCAGCTGCAGTTGATCACCCGGAGGGTCTTGATGGACGTCTGCGGCGGCGGCGGCGGTGGCGGTGGTTCGGATCCGGCCTCCGACCACCACTTCAGGTTGATGCCCCAGGTTTGGCTGCCGTGGACCAGGTACTCCCCCGCGGTGGAATTCCAGAGCGCGAAGTGGCCGCCTTGGCCGAGCGGATCGCCGGACATCGTCGACCCGGAGGTGGGGTGGGAGTTGCTCTCGCTGAGCACGTACCACTCGTAGGACGGATTGCTGTCCAGCACCAGGTCGACGCCGAAGGTCTGGTGGCCCTTGCGCAGCCAGCCACCGCCCCAGACCCGAATCGCCACCGCCTGACCCTTCATCAGGTTTGGCCCGCCCTGCGCCTGCACCCGCCACAGCGAGGTGTCCGCCCACACCAGGTTGACGCCCCAGTCCCGGTCGCCATACACCACATCGGCCTCCCCGTTGTGGTTGTGTAGACGCCCGGTCCCGTCGTTGGCACTGCTCAATCCGGTCCACTGCTTCGCCGCCGGCGGGACGTGTTGCGGGAACTCGTTGGGATCCGGCCGGACCGCGCACTTCTCGGGGGTGAAGGCGACCCCCGTTTCGTTGTACGCGCCGATGCGGTAACACTGCCCGCTGATGTCGTGGCTGGTGTCCACCCACGTGTATTGCTCGTTGGTCGAACCGCTGCCCAGCATGTTGCGGGTGGGTACCCGGTGCACCTCCTGCCAGTTTCCTTGTTTGTTCCGCTTGTCCACCCGGAAGCCGCGCTCGTTGTTGGATCGGTCGAACCAGTTCACGGTGATGGAGTTCCTATTGACGATCAGGCCATAGGGTTTGCCGTACCACGTGCCCGGATAGGTGATATCTGGGCCGGGCGGAGCGGCGTACAGCGGGAAGTCCGCCAGGAACGCGTTGGTGACGACGAAATGCCCTTCGATGTTTGACCACACCACCGGCACGGTGGTCCAACCCACCACGCCGGTCAGGACCATGTCGGTCGCACCGTTGGCGTCGAAGTCACCGCTGACCACCTTCACCCCGGGCTCCTGCGCCCAGCTCGCGAAGTCCTTCAACGGTTCGAGCGCCACCTCGAACCTGCCGCCTTCATTGGAGAACGCCACGGGCATGGCGTCCCACTTCGCCCCGCCGGTCAAAGCCAGGTCGGTGCGCCCGTCGCCGTTGAAGTCACCGGAATTGACCCTCACGCCGGGTTCCCGCGCCAGGTCGGCGAACTCCTCCAACGGCTCATTCACCAACTCGAAGCCACCGTCCCCATTGGACAGAGCTGCCGGCACTCCCCTCCACTCACTCTCCGGACCCGGTATCAACACCACGTCGGTCAGGCCGTCACCGTTGAAGTCACCGGAGTCGACCCTCATCCCGGGCAGGCGCGCCAGATCGGCGAACTCGTCCAGCGGTTCGTTCCTCATCTCGAAGGTACCGTCGCCATTGGACAGAACTACCGGCAGTCCTTTTAGCTCACTTTCCGGACCCGGTACCAACACCAGATCGGTCAGCCCGTCGCGGTTGAAGTCACCCGAAGTGACCTTCACCCCGGGCCCCTTCACCAACTCGGCGAACTCCTTCAACGGTTCGTTCTTCACCTCGAAGGTACCGTCGCCATTGGACAGTGCCACGGCGGGCCCGGCCCACTCGCTTCTCGGGCCCGGTGTCAACACCACATCGGTGCGGCGATCCTCGTTGAAGTCGCCGGTGGTCACCGTCACGCCTGGCTCCGACGCCCACGATGCGAAGTCGGGCGACTCTTCGCTCGTAACCTTGAACGTGCCGTCGCCGTTCGAAAACGCCACCGGCACGTTGCTCCACGAGCTCGCGCCGGTCAACGCCAGGTCGGTGCGCCCGTCCCCGTCGAAGTCACCGGTGAGGATCTGCGCTCCGGGCACGGCTGCCCACATCGCGAACCTCGCATGGTCCCGGTCGTCCTCCTCGGTGTGCCTCAGATCGAACGAGCCGTCGCCGTTGGAAAGCGCCACCGGTACGAACTTCCACGTGGTCGCGCCGGTCAGCGCCAGGTCGGCGCGCCCGTCTCCATTGAAGTCACCCCCCAACACCGAAGCGTCAAACGTCCCGAACGAGTTCGGCACCTTCACCACCGTGTCCGCGCTGACCGGCTCTCCCATCGCGACGACCATCGTCAACACGACCAAGCCGGAGGCCCACCGCCGCGCGCCCCACAGACCAAACATCGCTCTCCCCTGTTTTAAAGATCGAAGAAGGAAATTTGAACTGTCGCCGACAGAAGCGGCCGCCGGGTCGAGTACCGGACATCAACGGACGCAGATCCTGATCTATGCTGCGTGGCGACGGTGCTGGTCCGGGATGGCACCGGACAGCACCGGACACGAGGGAGAGCCATGGCGGTCAGGGTGGACCCAGCCGCGAAACTCCTGGCGGAGTTGTGCCACGATCTGCGCAGCCTACGCGCTCAAGCCGGCGGGCCGAGCCTTCGGGCGCTCGCCGACCAGATCGGACTTGGCAAAAGCCAGGTCGGCGCGATCCTCAGCGGTCGGATCCGCGCGTTGCCGGACTGGAGCGTCGTGCGCGGCCTGGTGGAGAGCAGTTACAAGTATGCACACGACAACGGCCGGATTGACAAGCTCGCGCAACGCCTCGGCCTCGACGAGTACTGGCGGCCCCGCTATGCCCTGCTGGAGCACGCGTTCAGCCAGCCCCGGTCGCCGGAGCCCCCGAGTCCCGACGGTGCCGGACTCCTTGTGGTACCCCGCCAACTGCCAAGGCCGGTAAAGCACTTCGTCGGCCGCCGCTCCGAAATGGACTCGCTGACCGGAGTGTCGGGACCCGTCGTGATCAGCGGTGTCGCGGGAGTAGGCAAGACCGCGCTTGCCGTGTGGTGGGCACATGACGTGGCGGAGAACTTCCCCGACGGTCAGCTCTACGTGAACCTGCGCGGGTTCGACCCGTCCGGCTCCACGATGACCGCAGGCGAGGCTGTGCTTGGCTTTCTAGATGCTTTCGGGGTACCGCCATGGCAGGTACCGGCCGGCGAGGACGCCCAGATCGGCCTCTACCGGAGCCTGCTCGCGCAGCGGCGGATCCTGGTGCTGCTTGACAACGCTCGCGACGCCGAGCAGGTCCGGCCGCTGCTACCCGGTTCGAACGGCTGCCTGGCCGTGGTGACCAGCCGCGGCCCACTTGCCGGCCTCGTCATAACCGAAGGGGCGCAGTCGCTTCGCCTCGACCAGCTGAGCACGGGCGAGAGCGCCGATCTGCTCGCGGTCCGCATCGGCGCGGACCGGCTTGCCGCCGACCCGGTCGCCACCAAGCATCTCGTCGCCGCGGCCGCGCGCCTCCCGCTCGCGCTGTGCGTCGTCGCGGGCCGGGCCGCGTTGCAGCCGAAGCTCTCGCTGGCGGCGTTGGTGGAGGAGATCTGCGGCGAGCGGGAGGAGAACGCCCGGAGCGCCCTCGACGCCTTCCAGGCCGGCGACTCAGCCGCCGATGTGCGAGCGGTGTTCTCCTGGTCGTACCACACTCTCGGATCCGACGCGGCGAGGCTGTTCCGGTTGTTGAGCCTGCATCCGGGTGAGGATTTCGCCTTGCCCGCCGTGGCCAGTCTCGCGGGCGTCGGCGCGGCACGCACGCGCAGCGCCCTCGCCGAACTGACCGCGGCCGGTTTGCTGAGCGAGCCCGATCCCGGACGGCACGGATTTCACGACCTGCTCCGCGCGTACGCGTCCGAACTCGCTCACGAGACGGACACCGAGGACGACCGGAAAGCGGCACTGCACCGCTTGTTCGACCACTACCTCCACACCGCGTATCTCGGTGCGGTGCAAGAACACCCGCTCGTCACCCGGATCGATCTCGCGCCGGTGCGGTCCGGGGTCAAGCCGGAGGCGTTCGCCGATGCCTCGGCGGCACAGAACTGGTTCGATGACGAACGTCTGGTCCTGCTCGCGGCCGTGAGTCACGCTGCTCGCGCCGGGTTCACCCGCCATGCCTGGCAGCTCGCCCTGGCCATCGCCGGATACCTTGAGCGGCAAGGACTCTGGCAGGACTGGCACACCGTACAGGTGCTGGCGCTGGACGCGGCAAGCCGCGACGGTCACCGGACCGGGCAGGCGCAGGCCCATCGCCACCTCGCGCGGGTCTGCTCGCGGCTGCGCCGTCCCGACGACGCACGTGCGCACCTCGCGCTGGCGCTCGATTTGTTCGACAGCATCGGCGACCGCAACGGGCTCGCCCACACGCACATGAACCTGGGGCAGGTACTCGAACGCGAGGGCCACCACCGCGAGGCGCTGGGACACTCCCGGCAGGCACTGGACATGTTCACCGAAGTCGGCAGCCCGGCAGGGCGGGCGTACACCCTCAACGCGGTCGGCTGGCAGCTTGCGCTGCTCGGCGAGTACCAAGCTGCAATCGACTCCTGCGAACAGGCGCTTGACGGTTTGCGCACGGTCGGCGACCGCCAGGGTGAGGCCGACACCTGGGACAGCCTCGGCTACGCGCACCACCAACTCGGCGACCACCGCAGAGCGATCGCCTGCTTCGGGCAGGCACTCGGCCTGTTCACGGAGACCGGAGACCGCTACTCCGAAGCAAGCACGCTCGACCACCTCGGCGAAAGTCATCAAGCCGCGGGCGAGCCGATTGCCGCGCGCGCCGCGTGGCGCAAGGCTCTGCCGATCCTGCGGCAGCTGGGGCATCCGGACGCCGACCGAGTCCTTGACCGGCTTCGAAAAACCGGCCCCTCCATCGTCGGCGAGTGACGCTGGAGCCGCGGTCAGCGGACGGCTTCGGTGAGCCGGGCGACTAGGTCTTGAATGTGTGCGATCAGTTCGGGCGGTTCGCGGACCTGGAAGCGGAAGCCGAACAGCGCGACATAGGTGGCGATCTCGTCGAGAGAGTTGGATCCGGTGTGCAGTAGGCAGGTATGCGGGTCGACGGCTTCGATGACACCGACGGTGGGTGGGATCCGTTCGGCGGCGGTCTCGGCCGGCGCGTGCAGGGTGATCTGGGCCTGGTAGCGGTACGGCGCCGTGGACACGCCGCGTGTCAGGTAGTCGGCGAGGTTGACGTCGGGAGCTTGTCGTGGGGTGAATCGCGGGCCTGCCGGGATGCGGGGGCGGATCCGGTCGACGCGGTATGTGCGCCAGTCGCGTCGCTCGGTGTCCCAGCCGATCAGGTACCAGCGCCGGCCGGTGTGGACCAGCCGGTGTGGTTCGGTGTCGCGCAAGGAGTTTGTGCCGTCGTGGCGTTGGTAGTCGAAGCGGAGCCGTTGGTGCTCGCGGCAGGCGGCGGCGACGGCGGTCAGCACGGCCGGGTCCACGGTGGGGCCGGTGGCGGGGACCGTGACGGTGACCGAGTGCAGCAGGTTGACGCGGTGTCGTACGCGCGAGGGCAGGACCTGTTCGAGTTTGGCGAGTGCGCGCAGTGAGCTGTCCTCGATGCCGGTCACCGTGCCGCTGGCGGCGGTGCGCAGCCCGACGGCGACGGCGACGGCCTCCTCGTCGTCGAGCAGCAGTGGCGGGAGCTTCGTTCCGGCGCCGAGCCGGTAGCCGGCCGCGCCGGGGACAGCGTGCACCGGATAGCCGAGATCGCGCAGTTTCTGGATGTCGCGCCGCACGGTCCGTACGTCGACTTCCAGGCGCTGCGCGAGATCTGCGCCGGTCCAATCTCGCGGGGTTTGCAGCAGGCCTAGAAGCCGCAGCAGCCGGGCGGAGGTCTCCAACATGTCCTAAGCTTGCCACGCAGCTAGGGCAGTATCTGTCCTAGCTTGCTCGTAGTGTGATGGCTATGAGCGAAGAGATCAGTCCATTTAAGATCGAAATTCCTCAGGACCGCCTTGACGACCTACGCCGCCGCCTCGCCGACACTCGCTGGCCCGGTGAGCTTCCCGGCGGCGGCACCGGCTGGGAGGCCGGGGTGCCGCTGGGCTACCTGAAAGACCTGGCCGCCTACTGGAGCACCGGCTACGACTGGCGCGCCCACGAGGCGCGGCTGAACGAATTTCCCCAGTACACCACGGTCATCGACGGGCAGACCGTCCACTTCCTGCACGTGCGTTCACCCGAGCCGACCGCCCTGCCGCTGATCATCACCCACGGCTGGCCCGGCTCGGTCGTAGAGTTCATGAAGATCATCGGTCCGCTGACCGATCCCGCCCGGCACGGTGGCGACCCCGCCGACGCCTTCCACGTGGTGGCCCCGTCACTGCCCGGATTCGGCTTTTCAAGCCCGCTCGCAGGCCCCGGATGGGGTACCGGCCGGGCAGCCCAGGCCTGGGCAGAACTGATGAAACGCCTTGGCTACCAACGCTACGGCGCCCAGGGCGGCGACGCCGGAGCGCTCGTCACACCCGAGCTTGGCCGCATCGACCCCGACCACGTGATCGGCTTGCACGTCAACAACCTTGGCACCTTCCCCTCCGGCGATCCGGCCGAGCTGGCCGGCCTCACCGAGACCGACCAGGCCCGCCTCGCGCTCATGTCGACCTGGGGCCGTGACATGACCGGGTACGCCGTTATCCAGTCAACCCGGCCGCAGACAATCTCCTACGCCCTCACCGATTCACCGGCCGGCCAGCTCGCCTGGATCGTCGAGAAGTTCAAGGAATGGACGGACCCGAACGCAAGCCTGCCCGAAGACGCCATCGACCGCGACCTGATCCTCACCAACGTTTCGGTGTACTGGCTGACCGGCACCGCCGGATCGGCCGCCCGCGTCTACTACGAAGACGCCCGCACCTGGAATCAGGCCAAGCCACGCTCGCCGGTACCGACCGCGGTAGCGGTATTCCCCAACGACATCACCCTGCGCCCACTCGCCGAACGCGACCACAACGTGGTGCGCTGGACCGAATTCAGCCGCGGCGGCCACTTCCCAGCGATGGAAGCACCCGACCTCCTGGTCAACGACATTCGCGAATTCTTCCGCCAGGTCCGCTGACCGCAACCCGTTGGAGCAGAAGCCTTTCTGGCCCGGACCCGCCCGATCCGGGCCAGGTAGCACGTTGGCGTGTCAGGTGGGTGGACCGTCCGCCAGGTAAGGCGCGATCGGTAGCGGCTCGTCAAGCAAGAAGGCGGTGACGGCCGCCCGGTACCGGTCGGGTTGGTCAGTGGCGATGTCATGCCCCGCGCCGTCAATGGGCAGCAGTGTTGCGTTCGGCAGCAGGTCCCGGTACTCGCGGGCAACCGCCCAGGCCAGATAGTCGCATTCGCCGCGCAGGACCAGCATCGGTGTGGTCACCGCGCGCAGGGCCGGCCGGGGATCGGCGATCTCACGGGCATCACGTGTCGTCATGGCGTTGACCCAGAACCCGAATCCAGCCGGTGGTGCTTGGGTTGCCGTGGCGGTCAGCGGATCCGGGCAGCCGGGCCGCATGTCCAGCTCGCTGACGAACGCCTGATAGACACCGTCCATCGTGCTGTCCGGCAGCAGCGTGTGCGTTGCGCGTGGGCCGGCGGTGGCGAGCAGTACCTGAGCCGAGGTGAAGCGGGGATGCCGGGCCAGTACGGCCTGCTGGTCCTGGCGACCGGCGAGGGACAGCTGCTCGTTGCCCGGAAAGGCCGGAGACCAGATGGTGCCGGGCGAGGCGACGACGGCCCGTGCGACCCGATCGGGGTGCGCGGCGAGGTAGTTGGCGATTAGCTGGCCACCCCAGGAGGCACCGATCAGCACCACCTTGCCGGCGCCGATGCGGGCCAGGACGGCGTCCAGGTCGGTGATGTGGCGGGCCACCGTGTAGTCGGCGACGTCCGGTAGCCGGCTCGACAGTCCCGCACCGGCTTGGTGGTATTCGTACACGTCAAAACCTGCCGCCGCGATTGCCGGGGTCAGCGGGGAGCGTCGGGCGGGCGGTGCGCCAGGTCCCCCATGGATCAGGATCACCGGAGTGGGCCGGGCCTGACCTCCGGCTGGGGTGTGCACGTAGGCGATGCGTGACCCGGTTGGCAGATCCCAGTACCGGGTGTCGGCGGTCGCCGTCGACGGCAGGTAGCCGGGCACCGGTGCAAGCAACCCGCCAATCATTATCGCGGCAACACCGGCGGTAGTGCCGGCGACCGCCACCGGCAGCCAGCGCCGCAGCCCGCGACCGGCCAGCAGGCGGGTGGCAAGCCGGCTCAGACTCCACACGATCAGGGTCAGTCCCAGACCGGCCACGACCAGGGCAAGGCTGCGGTTGAGGGTCAATGAGGCGGTACCGATCAGAAGGATGGCGCCGATAGACAGTCCGATTAGGACAGCGCCGGACAGGAGCAAAGTCGTGAGCACCACTCGCCCGATCCGGCGCGTCATACGGTCCTCCGCCGGACGGCGACAACCCTGGCATGGGCGAGATGATCGAGCAGCCGGCGGCGCCCGCCGACGAGGAAAGGCAGCCAGTCCAGCCAGGCAAGCGGTCCGAGCAGGAAGCTGGTACGGCGGACGACGGCCGGTCCCAGGCGTGGCAGGAGCCCTGTCTCGCTGACGGTTCGCAGCGCGGCGAGGCGTTTCCCCGGGGTGGTACCGGTCCGGCTCTCCAGGACGGCCAGCCCGACGATCGACCAGGCCAGCGCGAGCGGCATACCGATCCCGTAGATCCATCCGGGAACGTCGCTGGCACAGCCGGCGACCGGTGTGGTTGACACGCACACTCCTTCGACCCGCAGGTACACCAACGGCGGGAAGGCAAAAGCGAAGCTGCCTCCGGTCAGGCTCTGCACGGCGAGTGCGATCGCGACGGCCAGCAAGGGCAAGTTGTCCACCAGGGCCGCGCCGATCCGCCGGGCGAACCCGGCTTCGATCGGGGAACCGGCCGGGGCGAACGCCGCGGCAGCCTGCTCCGGGTCGCCCAGCCGGCGAAGCGCCTCATCCAGCTCACCCGTCTCGGCGGCGTCCATCAGGTGCTCCACCAGTTCGGCGCGGCGCTGGTCCCGCTCGGCGGCGGGACCGGGCAGGTACCGGGCTACAGCACCGGCATACTCGCTGATCCGTTGCGATTGTGCTGTCATGGCGCCTCCTCGTCCGGCGGGCCGGTCGGCCAGCCAGCATCCAGCGTCTGGAACAGGATCTGCATGCTGCTTACTAGATCGATCCATTCGGTCCTCAGCATGCCCAGGTACTCCCGGCCGCTTTCGGTGATGGCGTAGTACTTGCGCG
>DASUXL010000263.1:0-18712 GCA_036377915.1 Candidatus Limnocylindrales bacterium | reverse complement strand
CGGTCGCCGACCTGCCAGGTCGCCTGCCACAGCCGGTTGCCGGCGGGGCTGGTCGTGAGCAGACCCGCCCGCAGCCCGCCGGCGAACGCGGCGCCACGCCCATCCTGCGGGTTGAGGTCCGGTACGGCGAGCCAAACCCGGTCTGCGCCGGTGCCCGCCAGCTGGCTTATCCAGCGATCCACGCCGGGCGCGGCGTCGAAGGTGACCGCTGCGGTGAACTGGAAGGCGGCGTGCGACGCCTCCAGATCCGTGGCGGTGGTGGTGGTTTGGGGGTCGAGCAGCCGCGCGGTGGCGTGGGTCGCCAGGGCGAAGTACTGGACGAGTTCGCCGTTCATGGCTTCAGGGTAGTCAGGAGTTGCCGCGCGCGCGGTCCAGGCCGTCGAGGATGAGGTCGAGCACGAAGGTGAACTCGTCGGTGCCGGTGAGGCCGACGCCGATGCCGGTGCGGTGCTCCTCGGTGTGCTCGGCAAGATACGGGAACTCGCCGGGTTCGAAGGGCAGCGCCGTCGCCCGCTCCGATTTGGCTCGCCTGCCCGCGCCGACGGCGTGGCCGTCGTACCACATGGTGAAGCCGACGACGTGGCTGTCGATCGCGTGATAGCCGTGGTACGCAAGCGCGGTGGAAAAACCCGCCTTGCGGAGCTTGCCGAGGATCGCCTCGATGTAGCGCAGCCGGGCGGGATGGGCGCGGCCCAACGAGATCGCGAGGCTTGCCGCCCAGGGGTAGCGCACCAGAAGCTGGTACGCCGAAACGGCGGTCTTGCGGATTGCCGGCCGCAAGTTGCCGCGCGGTGACGGCGGCGCGACCTCGCTCCAGACCAGGTCCACCATGCCGTCGAGCATGTCGTCCTTGCCTGCCACGTGGAGATGCCGGTGATCGGCGACGCCCAGATGCTGGTGCGGATTCACGCCGCGTCGGTCGACCCGGTGGACTGGCGCCGGCTGACCGGCACGCCCCGCGTGCTACGTGCGCAGGACGAACGGTCGGCCCGGCTGGCGCAGGCCGAAGGACGAGCGGATCGGTTTCGACTACGCCGGCACGATTGAGGCGATCGGGCGCGAGGTCACCGGGTTCAGGCCGGGTGATGAGATCTTCGGCTCGGCGCCGGGAGCGGTCACGGCTTCCCGCCCGCGCCATAGAATCGCTTCAGGCCTTCGATCGCCTCCTTGAGCATGTCGACGCCGGCGGCTCTGGCTGCTTTGGTGCTGCCATACGGATAGCTGAAGGTAATCTTGGCGTTCGGCATCGCCGACGCGATCTTGGCCGCGCAGTTGGCTCCCGGCGCCTTGATGGTGCAAGGGGCGAGCTCGGTATAGATTCGCTCAACGCTCTTGGGGTCGATTCCTCGTCGCTTGAGCTCCTCCAGGATTCGCACCTCCGCGTGCTTGTAGCCTTCCCCGCTCTTCTTCAGGATCGTCTCAAGCTTGCCCGCGTTGTTGCGGAACTCCGCGACGGCGATGTTGCCACCGGTGGCGCCTTCGCTGACGCGATAGGCGATGGCGGCTCGTGCCAGATCGGATCCGCTGTTGGCGATCTGGCCGACCGCCGCCCTCTCCGCGGCTTGGACAAGGGGAACCCGTGCCGCCGTGCGAGCTGCCGGCCCCGGGCCTACGGCTGTTCCGGGTCCCTTGCTGAGGCCGTTGCCACCGTACATCGCGATGATCTTTACCAGTTTTGGCATGGCACCGAGGAGCAGGTCGACGTTGCCGACCGCTTCCTTCCAATCCTTGGCCTTGGCCGCCAGGCTGGCCAGCCGCGGAACGGTGTAGCGGTCAAGCTTGGTCGGGACGAGTACCCCATCCTTGCTGACCGAGTTCTTCACCGCCTGTTCCGCCGCGTCCCTGTCGGGACTCTCCTCGGTACTGATGTCGCTCAGCTTGAATCGAACTATCTGGCTCTTGTCCGGCAGCTCGTACGCGGCGACGATCGAGTCCGAGTCCGGGTCGTACCACGCCTCCTTGAAATTGTTGGCATAGCGCGGGTTGAAGACCGAGGCTTCCCGGCTCTGGTTCTCCGGCGCCTTCTTGTCGGTGCCGTACGGGTCGGTGTGGAGGACGGGTTCGTTGCCGACGTAGGCGAAGACGTTGAGCCCATCGATGAGGCCGAGTGGATCCGGCGCCACCCATCTGCCCAGCCACGGCGCGCAATACCTCGCCCCGTGGTAGTAGAACCCGCTCTCCTCATCCCGCTCTTTGCCCGTGTAGCGGTAGCGCTTCGGCGCTTCCGTCTGGCTCCGCACTGCCTGATAAGTCGTGCTCCCGAACGGAGCGTGCTCCTCGTAGGAGATTATCCGCGCCTGCTCGTCCAGCTCGACGCTTGCCGATCCGAGGTGATTGCCGATCTGGTACCGGATCAGCTGCCGGGGCGCCGGGTCGTTCATCGCCGTGTCAAGGGTTCGCGTCTCCACGAGCGCGATGCGCTGCTTGTCGTCCATCACGTGCAGCGTCTCGCGCTCGAACGAGGTGGTGTTCGCGCCGATCGGGCCGTTGTGCTTGCGGAAGATCTCGAAGCCGCCGAGGTAGATGCGTTCCTCGACAAGGCCCGGCGCCTTCTCCCACACCTTGCGCACGCGCTGCCCGGAGGCGTCGTAGACGTAGTGAGCCGTTCCACCGCCGCCAAGCTCGACCCGGTCCAGCTGATCTTTGAAGTCGTAGTGCAGGTTGCGGCCGGGCTGGCCCGCGCCCAGGTGGGGCATGCGCACCATGTTGCCGTGCGGGTCGTGCTGATAGGGCTCGATCTGCAGCGGGTCGAGCATGGTGCGGCTGAGACGGTTGCTGGTCTTGAGTTGCGTGCCGTTGTCGCCGTCCTCGATGAGGCTGGGTTCGAGGTAGTCGTAGCCACGCGTCCAGCCCGGGTGCGCCGGGCTGCCGCCGCGATGCTGCATCTGAAGGAAGTTGCCCACAGCGTCGTAGACGTAGCGTTCGACATAGGTGCCCATGGCGTTGCCGTCGCCGGGGTGGTTGAGCCGCGTGTGGAAGGCGTTGAACCCGTCCGGTGCCGTCGGCGGCTTGCGCTCTCCGCCGGGCAGCTGCCCCAGGTGTTCCCGTCCGGTGGCCTGAACCAGGCGATAGAGCGAGTCGTAGACGTAGTCGTTGCTCGGCTCGACGAGCTGGTTTCCAAAGTAGACGGTCTGCTGTGCCTCGTCCCGGACGTGGGTGAGGTTTCCGGCGGGATCGTAGGTGTAGTGGTGGTCCTGCAAGGAAGTGGTGACGCGCCGGGTGAGCAGCCGGGTGAGCCGGAAGGTCAGCGGGTCGTAGTCGTAGGAGGTGCCGGCGCCGTTCTTGTAGTCGATGCGCACGCGCTGGCCTTTGGCGTCGTAGTCGATGCCGGTGACGCCGGCGACCGGTGAAGGCGGGTCAGCGCCGGGGTCGAGCAGGGTGGCGGGTTCGGCATCGCGTTCGAGCCACACGTCTATCCGCTCGATCAGGTTGGCCTCGTTGAACACCGGCTGGATGACGTTGCGCTTGGCGTGGGCAAGGCTGCTGTGCGGGGCGACGGTCTGGACCGGACGGTTGAGCGCGTCGAAGGTCGTGCTGCCCTCGAAGGTTTCGGCATCGAGTGCCGGGCCGGCCTGCCAGTCGGGGATCGCCTTGTAGTCGGTGACCAGGCGGCGGGTGCTGCGCAGCGTATTGCCCTTGAAGTCGTAGGCGTTGGTGGCGACCCCGGCGGAGTCGAAGTTCCGGTAGACGCGGCCGCGCAGGTTGAGGGTTTCGGCGTTGGCCTGGCTCTCACCATACTCGATCTTGTGGAAGACGATGTCGTGGTTCAGCGTGCGCGGGTCGGAGTCGCCGTTGGTACCGCGCACCGTCTGCTCGGTCGAGCGGCGCAGCGCGTCGTAGGCGATCGTGAAATTGTGGCCACAGCTGTCCCAGGCGCGGATGGGTTTGCCGGCCACGTCGCTGAGCGTCCAGCGCGCACCCGCGTCCATGCTGAGCTGATGGATACGGTTTCCCAGCATGTCATAGGCGTAGCGCACGACGATCCGGTCAAGCGCGTCGCGCACCGCGCGCTGGTTGCCTTCGATGTCCAGCTCGATGCGGCTCGCCACGACGTCTTCGGCGCCGTCGAGGTCGTGGCCGGGGCAGACGACACGGTGGCTTTCGACGGCGAGGAAAGGCCGTCCGAGCACGTCGAAATGATCGATGCTTGGGGTGTCGGCGTGCGCCTGCGCGCGCTGGGCGGCATTGCTCTCGTCCGGCCCGAGGCCTCCGCCGATCCGCTGAGCATGCCAGGTCTGCCAGGTGGCCGGCTGGGCGGCGAAGTACCCGGCCACGTAGCCGCCGATGTCGGGGTCCGTGCGCGGATCGCCGGTCTGGGAGTTGCGGGCGGCGCAGGTGTCGTTGGCGTCGTAGCTTGCTTGCCGCCAGGGGTCGAACACCACCTTCTGGTAGGTGTGGTCCGGATTCAGCGTCGCGATGAGACGGCCGTTCGGGTCGTAGAACTGGACGGGACTCACGCCGGCCGTGACTCCGAACTCGAAGTCGTGTGTGGCGCTGAAGAAGGGCTCGTACTGGCGGACCGGGGAGCTCTTGTTGTTGAAGATGGTCCAGCCGCTGCCGACCCAGCGTGGATCGACCGCCGGCCCCGGCTCGGCCTGGAGCTTCTTCTGGATCTCGCGGCCGAAGCCGTCCGAATAGGAGAAGCTGAGCTGGATCTTCAGTGGCTGCGCGGAGGTGGCATGCGTCTCGCGGGCGAGCGTTGCGGCGCAAGCGGGTTGCCACTTTGCCGGGTCGCTGGGGTTGGCGTTTCGGGTACGGCGGAAGCGGTCGAGGTCATAGATTATCCGCGTGGTGGCGCCGTTCAGCAGTGCCGCCGCAGCGGTGTGCGGATCGGCGGCGCCGAAGAACCCGTCGAGCTGGAGCTGTGTCAGGTCGGCGGTGAAACCGGTGAGGGTGTCGCCTTCCGCAGGCGCTGGCGGTGGCTTGCCCATCACGGCCGTGCCGACCACCATGCCGAGTGTGTCAAAGGCGATTTCGGTCCGGTTGCGGTTCGGGTCGCTGACCAGGCGCGGTTGCAGCACGCGGTAGTCGTTGGCCACCACCCTCGCCCGGTTGCCAAGCGCGTCGCGGGTTTCGGCCATCAATAGGTCGTGGGCGTCGAAGTCGACAAAAGTATTGTGGCCGAACGGGTCCCGGTAGCGGCGCGGCAGGAAGAAGTGCTGCCGGGCGTGCGCAAGCTCGATGGCGGCGGTGTCCGTGGGATCGGTGCTGTAGAAGATCTGGCCCAACGGTTTCCACCAGTGGTCGTCGGCATCGCCGCTCGCCGGAAAGAGATCCTGGCTTCGCCGGTAGCCGGCCTGGCCGCCGAGGACGGCCACGGGGTCGGGCAGCAGGGCCTCGGCCGGCTGCCCCTGATGCGGCCGTTTGAAAACCTGGGCGAGCAGACCGGGGGTGAGGGCGAGCTGATAGTGCTCGCCGGGCAGGGCGAGCGGCTGCATGACACCGAGCGGCAGGAGGCCGGCCAGATCGTCGCGGCGTAAGAGGGTACGCAGCCATTCGATCCGGCGGCGGCGTTGGTTGCCGGTGGCCGTTGCCTCGTATGGGACCTCGGGTGCGGTGAAGCGTTGACGCAGGCGACCTGGGTTGACGGGATCCGGTTCGGTCAGATCTGAGACCTGGAACCGGCTGGCGGCCCCGGTGGCCGCGTATCCGGTCAGCTCGAAGGTTATCGCCTCGCATCGCAAGGGGTTGCGGTGCGCGTCGGGCGACTCGACGGCGTTGGAGACGCGGGTTTCGGTGTAGGTGAGCAACGGGGTTGTCTGCTTGGCCCGGTCGGGTGGGGAGAGCGCGGCCAGACCGGGGTTGGGCACGGTTTGCGCGCCGCCCATGGCGTCGACGACCCGGATCTGTGCGCGCCGCCCGTAGCAGATCTCCGCCTTCTTGAGCACGTTCCCGAACGGGTCGACCTCCATCGTCATCCTGTGCTGGACCCGCGGGTCGGCCGGGTCGCGCTCGTAGTGGTAGTTGATCGCCTCGCGCGGGTGAGCCAGAAAGACGGCGTGGCGATTTGCCCCCAGCGGCTGCACGGTCCGCACGGTGAAGTTCTGCTCCGTGACGACATAGGGAGTGCTTGCGCGCGGCCCGGCGTCGTCCGCGTAGACCTCCTGGCGCAGCATCGAACCCTTCAACGCCCGGCAGGCCTCACGCTCCTCCTGCGCGGTCAGCCCGCCGGGCAGGACCGTGTCGGGCAGGAGCAGCTCGCGGGCTTCGGCGTCGGTCAAGCCCGGCTCGCGAAAGTACTCGCCTCGCAGGTAATCGGAGACACGATCACGGCCGAAGCAGACGCCGGTGTGGAACCAGGTCTTGGTGTGCACCGGTGGCACGTGCGAGGCGGCATCGAGGTTCGCGGCGGGGTCGAGCGCCTCGAACGCCTCGGTGTCCCACTGCTCCACCATGCCGAAGCCACGGAACTCGCGCTCGGTACCATCGAAAAATCCGTGGTGGTACGCATAGCGGCTGACGAATCGGTTGCGGCTGATGTGGTCGTATGTCTCGACCCGCTCGACCACGTGCACCGGAAAGGGCAGCCGCGTGATCCAAGGTGTGCCGTTCCGCTTGTCAAGAAGATAGAACTTCGTCGAAGGGGCGTACCGGATCCGCGTCTGCGTTCCCAGGTTGTTGTGAATCAGCGTGAGCAGATGCGGCTTGTCGGCGCCCATCAGGTTGACATAGCGCATCTGGCGCTGCCCGTCGGTGGGCAGGGGCGAGGACCACACCAGGCAAGCGGTGCCGTTGCCGAGCAGGTCGGTCGCCTCGATGCTCGCCGCGTTGTCGATGTGCGGGAACGCCTTCAGGTGGTGTGGCCGGCTCCATCCGTTGCCCGACTGGTTGAAGTACAGCCGGACCCCGTCGCGGTGCAGGTAGATGATGTCGGTCGGGCCGCTGCCGTCAACGTCGGCGAGGCGGACGCGCTCGTGGTCGAACCGGTCCGGGTGGTCGAACCAGGGCGCGTTGTCCATCGTCACCTTGGCACCGAAGCGGCCGTGGCCGAGATTCGGCCAATAGCAGATCGCGCCGTTGCGGATTCGCACGATGTCGGTCTGGCCGTCGCCGGAGAGGTCGGCGAGGTAGATGGATTGCGTGCCATCGGCGAAGACGACCCGCGGACCCTTCTCCTCATCGAGCGCCTGCGCAACGCGCCGGGCCGGACCGAAGCCGTCCTCGCCGAGCGAGGCGTGCCAGACGATGGCGTCCTCCTCGGTGACGAGAACGTCGGTGTTGCCGTCGCCGTCCAGGTCGACGAACCTCAGATTCGGGTCGTTCAGGTCGTGGGTGAGGCGCGAGGTGAACGGGCGGAACGGTTGCCAGCCCTCGGCTTCGTCGTGTTCGTAGAGGCCGGGCGAGGGCCCGTCCATCACGACGACGTCGGGTAGGCCGTCCCCGGCGAGGTCCATGAACTCCGCCCCTTCGCTCAAGGCGACGTTGGGCTTGAGGGCGACGGTCTCAAGTGGAGCGAACTGGGCCCGCATCGGGACGGGGCTCAGGTTGCGCTTGTAGAACCAGGCGCCGGCCTGCTCGGTGAGGATGCCCGGGATGCCTTCGCCGTGCAGGTCGGTCCACTTGTAGGTGCCGCCGTCCAGCCCAACCGGAAGGTTCTGCAGGCTCTGCGGATCCACCTGTTCCACGTTGTCCTGCACGACGGGTTCGGAGTATTCGAACTCGACGGGCGGCAGGCTGCGCCGGTCGTAGCCGCCGGGGTTGCGGCGGTAGCCGGTCTGGGTGACCGAGCGCAGGAAGGTGTACGCGGGCTCGGCGACGCCGGCGGGGTCGACGTCGGCGGAGTAGCTGAAGTCGGTGGAGCGCACCAGGCAGTCGCCTTCCACGCCCGCTTCGCCGGGGAAGTGGTGGAACATGAGGACCCGCAGGCACTTGCGGTAGGTACGGACCTCGAAGCCGGGGCGGTAGTCCGAAAACGGATCCTGGCGGACCGGCCAAACGCCCGCGTCGTCGGGCTTGGGTATGTCGGCGTCATGCTCGCCGTAATCGAAGACGGCCTCGAAGAGCCAGGCGTCCTGGGGTTGGGGCCAGGGGGAATTGTGCTGCAACGCAGGGAAGTAGGGCGAGTGGTTGCCGTAGCGGATGCGTTTGGGGTAGCGCTGGACCGACCGGGAGGCGTTGGTGCGGTTGCGTTCGTGGGCTCCGGCCGGCAGGTTGGCGGAGTCCTCCTGCTTGTAGCCGTAGGCGATGGCATTGCCCTGGTCGTCGTGGCTCTCGCAGATCAGCCAGCGGAAGATGCGGCTCCCGTCCAAGGGATCGGCGATGCGGCTCTCGGCTGTCCTGCCGTACCAGGTGGTGATGTTGTCTCTGGTGATGGAGCGCCAGAACACGTCGGTGGCCGCGGCGGTGTTCGTCCAGCGCTCGATCCGCGCGAACAGCCCCTCGATCCGCGGGCGGTAGCGCTCGATCCGGTAGGTCGCCCCACCGACCATACGCACCAACGGATCCTCCGGCACCGGTACCAAATCCTCGGCGCCTGAAAGGATGAAGACGTCCGACTCGACGGCATCCCGGTACAGCGGCAGGCCGTCGTCGGTCTTACGGCTGATCGACGGCAGCGACAGGCTCCACCCGAGTCCGAACGGGCCGTTTCCCGCACCGGAGTCATAGGACAGGGCCAGTTGCGGGTCGAAGCCTGAGCGGCCCGGGCTGGTGGCGATCGGCACCGACATCGAGCCGGTGCCCGTGACCGGGTTTGTGCTGAACTTCTCGTCCAGGCCGCGGATCGCCCCGCCGCCCTTGGGCAGCTGGATGGTGGGCGCCTTCGATTCCCTCGGTTCCTTTTCGGTGCCCATGTCGCTGCCTGTCATGCGTTGAGCGTGTAGTGGATGAGCAGGGTCAGGTCGGTCAGCCCGGCCGGGTTGGCGGCGATGGTGAACGGTGTGCCAAGCACTATCGGCGCCGAGGGCCCCACGCACTGGTCGAGGTCGTTGTCGCGGTTGAGCACCGACGCCGGCCCGGCGCCGATGGTGACCGGATAGGTGGCGGGGTCGGTGTCGACGCGGGCGTACCAGACCGTGGCGTCGATCACCGGTTGGTGGCCGCGGGCGAGGAAGGGGAGGTGCTCCAGGCCGATGGTCAGCTTGGTGCTCTGCTGCTGCTGGAGTTGCCACCATTGGTCCGGGAAGTCCCTGCGCAGGCTGTAGGCGTGGAACAGGCCGACGTTGCTCGCGTCCACCAGCATCTCGTTGAGCAGCTCGCGCTGCGACTTCTCGACGAGCCCGCGCAGCGTGGAGCCGCCGTCGCGGGCGGTGTAACGCAAGTGCAGCAACACATCGCTGATGGTGTCGGCGTCGAACTGGCGGAAGACCCAGGGCAGCTCCAGCCGCCAGGTGCCGATCGCGCCCTTGCCCTCGAAGGGGAGGTAACGCTGGTCGGTGAAGTTCAGCTCGAACACGCCGCCGTCGCTTTGCCCCGTGCTCGTCGCGATCGACTCGATACCGCCGACGTTGTAGACGAAGCGTTCGTCGCCCGCGACCTCCTGGTACTTCTCCTTGTCGGTGGCCACTCCCTGGCGCGCCGAGGTGTCCTTGCGGTAGCGGTTGCCGACGAGGGAGAGCTTGGCGCTGACCGAGGTGTGCGGTCCGGCGACGCACGGGATGGACATGCTCACCGACTTCAGGCGCCGGAAGTAGTGGCCGGGGTGGTCGAGGTCGAAGAGCGCCTCCGGCACGTTGATGACGCACTTGCCGGTCGCCCGGAGGTCGATCAGGGCCGCCGGATCGAGCTGCGCCAGCGAGACGGTCTTGGTCAGCTCCCGCTCGCGCTTGTTGGAGTCTAGATAGGACACTTCCATCCGGTTGATGTCGTGGCGCAGCGCGTCGGCGACGGTCAGCCCCTTCTTGAGGCTGTCCCAGTAGCCAAGTTTGAGGAAGGTGGTGTCGCTGCCGAGTTCGTGCGCGTAGCAGCGTTCGGCCTTCTTGGCGACGTCGAACGCGAGCTTGTACGCGCTGAAGTAGACCGAGCTGGCCTGACCCGCCATCCACTCGTAGAGTTCCTGGCCGGTGTACTTGCTTTGCAGGTACTCGCTGACCTTCTGCGCGTTCAAGGCTTCCCGGTCGTGCGCGGCAAGCTCCTTGCGAAGCATCTCCACGTGCAGCTCGGCGTTGACGATCTGCCGGTCGATCTCGGCCATCTCGTGCGCCGCGAGCGCCGCCTGATGGTCCCAGTCGTCCTGGCGCCGCTGGTATCCGCCCTGGGTCGCCGCCATCGCGGACGCCTTTTCAAGCGCGGTGGCCAGCGCCTGCAACGTCATCGTGGCGGAATCGACCGCCGCGCCGAGCTTGTCGCCGCCCAGGGTCAGGGTGACCGTTGGGGAGCCGCCGAAACCGGCGCCACCGGTCATGAAGTTGGGAACCAGCTTCAGGCCGCCGGACAGGATGTAGCCGACCGCGATCGCCGCCTCGCCCGCGAGTGACGTCCCGGACAGCGCCACGGAGGTGATCTCCCAGGCGTTCATGTAGGGGCGGCTGGTGTAGTAGGAGCGCTTCTCCTTGGCGACCTCCAGGCTCAGCCGCAGCGCCTCGATCGCCCCCTCCGCCTCGGTGATCGTGGCGAGCTTGACCTCGCGCACCTTTGCCAGCAAGGCGATCGACTGGCTGTTCTGCAGGCGGGAGAGCTTCTCGGCGTCGCGCTTCTCCAGCGCGGCAAGCAAAGCGCTGCCAAGGTCGGCGACGTGGGCCGCCAGCTCGCCCGCCTTGCCCACCATCACCATGAACCGGTAGTTGGGCAGCGGCGCCCCCAGCCCGGCCAGGAACGCCGAGATGTCAAGGCCCGCGGCCGCAGCGCGCACCAGGGCGCCCGGATCGATCGGCGGGGCGAACAGCGCCAGGATGCTCTCCACCCCGTCGATGTTCTGGCAGTTACGGATTTTGAAGAGCCGGTCGGCGATGACGTCCCACAGCTTGAGCAGATTCTCGTTGGGCGGGATGCAGAAGTAGAGCGCCGAGTAGCTCAGCGGGGTGGGCAGCTCGTCGCCGCCGTGCGGCAGCAGGTCCAGGTCCGGGATCAGATTTTCCAAGTCCAGCAACGCATTGCCGAACAGGTCGAGCTTGGCTTCGAGCTGGTTGAAGGTCTCCGGCGCCGGTGTCGCCAGGGGAGGGACAACACTTGGCTTGGGGCCCAACAACTTTTCGGCCATGAGGTAGAGCTGCGTCGCCTGCGTCACCGACTCCCGGGTGAACTGCCGGAAGAGCTGGTCGCCCCAGTCCACGAGATTCTTGATGTAGTTGTTGACGATGGCGAGCTGGTAGGCGACCGGGCGCGTGCGGGCAACGACGTGCGGCCGGAACGGCTTCTCGCGCCACTGCGAGACGGCGAACTTCAGGTCCGTGATGCTCGCGCCGGACGGGTCGGCCGCGACGGCGTACATGATGTCGTTGATCCGCTGGCTGAGATAGCCGGCCGCGGTCGTCTCGAAGAAAGGCTTGGTAATCCAGAACTTCTGCGGGATCGCGCCGTCCGAGGTGCCGACCGGGTTGAAGATGTAGTGGAACCATTTCTGCGCCTCGGCGAAGCGCTGATCCCGATTGCACCGCATCGCGATGTCGAAGGGCAGGTGGAAGAACAGCTCCCAGTTGTAACCGGAATAAGCCCCAGAAGATTCAAAATCAATATTCTCCAGGGGGTACGGTTCCACGACCACCGGTTCGGGCTGGTAGGTGGCGTCGAAGTCGAACCCGGTGTCCTTGAGCTGGGTGGCCCGGCTCATCAGGGCGGGGATCCCGGAGCGGTTGAGCACGATGCGCAGGAAGCAGACCAAGGGGTGGTAGAAGTTGTCGAACTTCATGCCGTAGGAAAGCTTCAGATAGACGGTGATCTCGGCGATGATCCGCTGATACTCGGGGTCCTTGACCAGAGCGGTCAGCACCTTCTGCAGATCGTGCGCCGGGTCCTCGAGGTACATCTTCAGGTACTTCGCCAGCAGCGCGAGGATGTCGCGCAGCAGCTGGTCGATGTCGGCGTAGGTCTTCTGGATGCGCTTGTCCGGATCCTCGGGATCCCGTTCGTAGAAGCCGGGGACGATGACATAGGCGCGGCTGTAGTCGCCGTAGAAGAACGGCATGAAGGTCCCCAGCGGCATCCGGAACCGGCGGGTGTCCTGTGTGTAGTTCCCGCGCCCACCGAGATAGACCGACAGCAGCGCCAGGATCCAGTCCAGCAAAGCCGCCTGCATCGGATAGGTGACCCGGAACCGGCCCGGTGTCTGCGCGACGATGGTCTGGTAGGCGGCCTGGAAGATCGTGCTGATCGCCAGGTCGTTGAGGGGCCGCGAGGTGAGCTCGGCGAAGCGCTCGGCCAGCAGCTCGGTTTCGCGGAAGTGCGGGGAGAGCATCATGGTGCCCGTGCTGCCCTGCGACGGCTCGGGGTAGCCGCGGCAGCCGGTCAGCATGAACGAGCCCACGGACACCGCGTCCACCAGAACGGAGACGGTCTGCGCCGAGTCGCCGACGCTCACCGGGAAGAGGTGGAACCGCTCGCTGCCCGGCAGGGAGTCGGTGTATCCGCTTTGCGGGTAATACAGGGCGCCCGCGGACACCTTCTTGGGCAGCCACTTGCCGTGCGCCCGCTCGCCGACAGCAAGCTGAATCTTCCAGCGCTTCTTGGGTTTCTCGGTGTCCTTGCCGCCCGCCGGGATGTCATCGGGGTGCGGGATGGTGGAGGACTCGGTGGTCTCGGTCTCCTCGGTGAAGACCGGCCAGGCCAGCGTCATCCGGCTGTTGCGGTCGAAGGCGAGCAGGTGCTCGCCAGCGATGTCCAGCGGGACCCGCGACCACGGCGTCCAGTACCGCTCCTGCTGGAACTGGCGGTAGTAGTACACCGCCGGGTCGCCGCCCTTGGTCCGGGCGAACACGTGCATCACGTGGACGTCGGTCTGGTAGTAGCAGGCCATCACATCCACGTGGGCCAGATCGTCGAGCCGCTCAAGGTAGGTGATGGCGGCGTTCTCGGTGGCAAGCTCGGTCAGCTCGTCCTGCTGCAGCTCGTTCTCGACATCCAGATAGATCTCCGACTTGTCGTCGCGCAGCTCGGGCAGGATCCAGTTCTCGGGATAGAGGAACACCTTGCGGTTCGCCTCCCACACCCGGAAGTTCGCCATCCACTTCCACTGGTCCCACGCCGGGTCCTCGGTCGTGGCGGCGACGCTGTGCGGCTCGAGCCCCATCAGGCAGCGCATGACGAACAGCTGCACGGTGGCGTGCGCCTGCACGATGCGCGAGGTCGGCATGCACGGCTGCATCTCCACGTCGATGAGGAAGAAGTCGTAGAGGTCGGTGGACGAGCGCAGCAGCGGGTGCCGGGCGAGCAGGTAGGCAACGAGCGCGTCCCGCTTGGCTTCGCGCAGCCGGTCCTGGATCCCCTGCAGCACCGGCAGCCAGTCCGCCTCGGTGTAGCGGGCCTTGAGCGCCTGGCGCATCGTTGCCGCCGCGGTGGCGCCGGTGGTCGGCTGCGCCAGCGGCAACGCCTTGGCCGGCGTCAGGCCCAGCCGGCGCAGCAGCCCGGCCGCCCGCACCAGCGTGGTGATGGTGGAGGGCAGGCGGTAGCCGGAGATGTCCACAGCGGACAGTCCCAGGTGGGCGTCGAGGTCGGCCAGGGCGGTCTTGTCAAGCCCGGCGAGCTGGGCCAGGTACTCGTGGACCTGCGCGGCGGTGGTCCCGGGTGCGAGCACCAGATCGAAGAGGCCGTCGGCGCTCCACGCGGGAGCGGTTTCGATCGGGTTCGCCACGGGTGGGTACCCCTTGAAAAGCGCCATCGATTCGGAAAGATGCGCCCACGAGTCGAGGCTGACCGCCGGCACGCCGGTCTGGTAGGGCAACGCGTCCGGCGCCAGCCAGCCGAGGTCGGCGGCGCGCGCCAGCACCCAGGAGAGCCGGTCGTCCGGGATGCTCAGCCGCTCAAGCAGTTCCGCGAGGACGTGCAGCAGGCGCAGCGCCCTGTACTGCATGTCTACGGCGGCCGGTGTGGTCGCGTCGTCGGTGAGGAGGGAAAGCAGCGTGTCACCGCCGAGTTCCGCCTGCGCGAGCACAGTGGCCGTGGCGTCGTCGGACAACCCGAAGGCCGTCGCCACCGCCTGCCGCGCCAGATCCTGCTTTGCCTGGCCGTAGAAATGCTCCGTGAGCGCGGTGGCGATGGCGAGTATCGTCGCCGTTTGCTGCACGGGGGTCGGCGACGCGACGAGCGTGGCTTTGATCGCCGTGGTGTCGACAAGCGCGGCGAGCTTGGCATCTATGAACTGCTCGGCGGTGAGGACAGGATCGGTGAACTCCCCGTCCACAATGGACTCGAACGCGGCCAGGTCCGGCTCGGACACCTCCGGCACCGTGCTCAGCAGCGTGCGCAAGCCCGGCTTCTGCTCCTCGGGCGGAGCGGCCGGATCGATCTCCGCCCGGGTCTGCGCGAACGCGGCCTGATAGCCCGATTGCAGCGAAGCGAGGATCTGCGCGGCCACGGCGTCGGGCAGCTCGCGCGCGGCGAGATCGCTCGCCTCGTGCCGCAGCAGGTAGCGCAGATCGGCCGGGCGGATCCCGGCGGCGGTCACCGGGGCGAGCCGTTGCGCGAAAAGCAGTGTCGCCGAAGGGGAAGCGAGCGGGTCGGCGCCGGTGAGCACGCGCATGTCGGTGAGCTCGGTGGCGCTCAGGCGCAGCGATCTCATCAGGATGGTGGCGGCGTAAACGGTACCCAAATTGGCAAAGCTGATGATGGCAGCGGCGCCCAGACCCTGGGTCAGTTCCGCCGCGTCGGCGGTGGTGATGCCCAGGCAGGTGGCCAGGTAGGGCAGGTGCGCGCTCAGCTTGATCCCCGAGCCCGGCGTCGCCGTCTCCGCCGCCTCGTTGGCGAGCACGGCGGCGGGCTGGAAGTCCTGTTCCACCTGACCGTTGGCGGGCTCGTTGAGGAAGACCTGGGCGTAGCGCCGCTCGTCCAACGGCTCGTAGAGGTTGATGAGATCGCCAAGTGACAGGCCGAGGCGGCGTCGCAGCTGATGCAGCTGGGCAAGGCGCACGAGGAAGAGGTTGTCGATGGCCGAGTTGCCGAGCTTTGCCGCCCGGATCGCGCGGTCCAGCAACGGCGGCGTCCATCCGGCTTCGGCCACCCCGGGCGCGCGCAACAGCCGCAGGAACCGGTGCAGCCGATCGAGCGCTGGATTGTCAAGGTTCTCAAGGGTTTTATGGCTCAGCTCGCATCCGTTGTCGAGGTGCTTGATGAACATCGTGTCGCCCGGGTTGATCCAGGCCAGGGCGAGCAGCTCCTCCAGGCGCCGGTAGTCAAGCTGTGCCCGGCCGAGGAAGTTGTCGAGCCGGGCGATCCCGCCCTCGGTGGTGAGGGGAGCGGTGTTCCAGATCTGGGCCTGTGCGCCCGGGTTCGCCGTCACGATCAGCGGGCGCTGCGCCTCGCTGAGCCCGAGTTCCTCGGCGGCGATGGCGAAATCGGATGGCCCGGCAGGGATCTGCAACGCGCGCATCAGCTCGGCGCGTTCGATGTCGAACTGCTTGAAGTAGCTGCGGGTCTCCTGATGGGACAGGTCGAAAGGCAGTTCGAAGGCGTAGTTGCTCGCGGCGAGGGCGGTGTAGGCGGCGGCGTTGACATACTGCGGTGCCGCGGCAAGCTCCGCCGCCGATCCGACCGTCTGGCGCAGCCGGTAGACCCGCCAGTCGCCGCCGTCGGGGACGAGCTTGGCGGAGATGTCCTTGTCCCGCACCACCCGCGCGCCGCTCAGGTCGGCCTCGTAGACCAGCGCGCTCGCGGTGAACGCCCAGCCCTTGCCCTGCAACGCGGCGAGCAGCGGCGCAGACACGGTGTCGACCGGGTCCACCCCGCTGGTGAGCGGGCCGGCGAAGGCGAAGCCGGGATCCGGCGCCACCGCCTCCTCCAGCAGCTCACAGACCAGATCGATGTACGGCACCGGGGTATTGGTGTTCTCACAGCTCAAATCGAGGTCGCCGAGGTCGGGCCGGCGCTGGAACAGCACGTCCTTGGCCACCTTCAGCGCCGGGCCGGGGCTGTCCTTGTCGGTCACCAGCCGGTTCTTGAGGAACTGCAAGGTGTCCGCGAGATAGGCGGCGGCGCTGTGCACGCTGCGGCACTCCTCGCAGTAGCAGTAGTCCGCGAGCTGGAAGAGAGTTTTAAGGTTGGGGAAGTCGCCGGTGACCGCGGTCAGGCTCTCCGCCGTCGCGTCGCCGCCCAGCACTTGCACCTTCATCGAACCGGCGGCCGCCTGCAGCTCGCCGGCCAGCATCACGCTCGCCACGTGCACATCGGCCGCCCGGCGGAAGACCTGGTCGGCCTGCTCCGGCGTGAACTGTCCGGTTTTCGTGGTGGCCGCGGCGAAACGCTTGGCGCCCAAGCCATGGATCTTTGCCGCCGACTCGATGCCCTCGTCGAGCAGCGCCCGGGTCTGGCGGAACGTGGGAGCCAGCTTGAAGACCCGCTGCGCCGACTTGAGCGCCTCGCGAGCGGCCGCCGGTGCGTTGCGCCGCTTGAAAAGCAGCTGCACGTTGCCGGTTGTCAGGTCGAAGTCCGGGTTGTCGTTGAGCACCTCGACGATGTCGCCGCGGCGGTCGCCGAACAGTGCCGTGTCCCGCTCCAGCTGGGAGGTGAAGGCCGTGGTGGGGAAGCGCGCCTCAAGCCGGCGGGCAAGAGCCGAGCCGTGCAGGTCGATGAGTTCGGGGTTGACCGGCCCGCCGCTGATCCGCAGATCACCGGACGCCTCCCGCAGCACCGCTCGCCACTGCCGCGGGTTGAGCCGGGCCAGGCGGCGCACCTCCTCCGGGCGTTCGATTCCCTGATGGCGCCGGATCCGGTCGATGATTTCGCCGTCGTAGCCGAGCACGTCGGCGAGGCTGGCGTCGGCGAGCACCACGTTCTGTGGTTGTGGCACGAGGTCGGCGATCCGCTCGAAAAGGCGCGGAAGGTCGGCAAGGTTTTCCTGAAATTGCAAGGCTTCCCGGGTGAGCGCCTCGAAGACCGGCTGGTACACCTCGGGCGACAGCAGCGTCTGCACCCTGGCGAACAGGGCCCGAGGGCGTTCTTCCCTGAGGTACCGTCGCGCCTCTTCCCGGCCGGCGCTCAGGATCTCCAGGACGCGGTCCAGCTCATCGCCGAGCGTGGCCGGCACGGTGTTCTCCTCGATCGCCGCCGCCACGGCACCGCGGATCACCGCCTCGTCAAGCAGCACGATGTCGTAGAACAGCGGCTGCGGGTCGGTCGACAGGTCGATGGCAAAACGCATGCCGATAGCGCTTTCGAGGCCGGTGCGAAGCAAGGTCTGCCGGGCGAACAGTGCGTAGAAGAACCCGGCGTCGATCCGGTGCGCGGCCGAAAGCCGTTGCGCCACCGCGAAATGGGACAGCGGCTCGGGTGCGAACCCGGTCTCGCCGGACAGGAACGTAATGTCCTGAAACTCCCCGTCCTGGCGCAGCCCATCCAGCTCGGCCCCATCGAGCAACGGGGTGACCGCGGCGAGGATGCGCTCGTACTCGCTCGGCGCCTGGGCCTTGCCGGTCAGCGTGACGTCGATGATCGCAAGCTCCGGCGCCTGGAACAGGGTCGCACTGCGGGGCGGGTCATCCTCGTCTCCGGTGAACACGCGGACGAACAGGTCGGCGGCGGCCTTCTCGGAACGGGCGAAACTTTCTCGGGTGTAGGCGATGCGGTAGCCGCCCGCGTCGTCGGTCGTGGCTTCGCCGAGCGGTTGCTCGTGGCGCAGGTCGCGGTCGAACGCGCGCACCGTCAGACCGGCCGCGGGCTCGCCGCCGGCCCACCGCACCCGGCCGCTCACGAACGACACCTCGGCGGTCTCGGCAAGGCGGGCGCGCAAAGCCTCGTACGTCGCCTGGTCCACCACGCCCGAGGGGTGAAGCGAGCCGTCGCGCTGGAAGGCTCGCACCGCTTCGGCGGTCGAGGTACCGAACCGGCGGTCGGAAAGCTCCCCGGGATCGATCGCGGCACCCAACCGGAGCAGGGCGCCGTGCAGCATGCGTACGTCGTCACCGCTCGCCCTGGGCCCAAGCCTGCGAAGTGGACTGTCCACATTGACCTCCGGGGTTCTTGAGGCAGCCGCCATTGAGCTGCTTTATCTTCGGTCCGCGACGGGCTTATGTTTAACGAGACTGTCGGGAATCCGCCCCCGGAGTGGTGACAAGGACTTGGAGCATCGGATGAGGAAGCCTCGGGTACCGCCACGCTGGTTCGTCCGCCTGGCATGGTCTGTGCACCGGGGTGTGTACCGGGTCTTCGGCGGCCGGGTCGGGCTGTGGCGACCGCGCGCCAGAGGCTGGGGCACGCTGCGGCTGACGACCACCGGGCGCCGCAGCGGCCGGCAGCGCAGCGTCATCATCGGGTACTTCGAGGACGGCCCGAACCTGGTCTCGCTGGCGATGAACGGCTGGGGCGAGGCCGAGCCCGCCTGGTGGCTGAACCTGCGGGCGCACCCGGACGCGACCGTCGATCTGGTCGGCGGGCCGCGGCGGGTGCGTGGCCGCGCGGCAACGGGCGACGAGCGGGCGCGGTTGTGGGCCCGCTGGCGCGAGATCGACGCGAACCTTGACGCCTTCGCGGCGCTGCGGCCGTCGGAGACCGCGGTGGTGGTCCTTGAACCCAGACCCGGAGCGGCCACATGACGCGAGTAGTTGCGGAACTCGGCGGTCACACGAGCGCGATCCGGGCGGTCGCCTTCGGAGCGGACGCCGCTGGGGCGGGCCGGGCCCCAGCGCGGTGG
>DASUXL010000262.1:0-23577 GCA_036377915.1 Candidatus Limnocylindrales bacterium | reverse complement strand
CAGGCGGTGTGGAGACCTCACCTTTGAAGGACGGCTATCGGCGGCTTGTCGAGCAGCTGGCGACCGGCGCGGTCCAAGCTGCGTGAGTGGGGGATGGCGCGATTTTGCGGCGGAGGAACGCTACAGCCAGGGGTGGGGTGTGTCGTTCCTCCTCCGCAATATTTCTCGGTGCCGGGCGGTGCGGAGACCTCACCTTTGAAGGATGGCTATCGGCGGCTTGTCGAGCAACTGGTGACCGGCGCGGTCCGAGCTGCGTGAGTGGGGGATGGCGCGATTTTTTGGCGGAGGAACGCTACAGCCGGGGGTGGGGTGTGTCGTTCCTCCGCCGCCAAGGTACCCGTCGATAGATGGTCATGCGGGCACGCGACGCGCCTCGCTGGACACGGGATAGTCCTTGAGGGACATGGCGTCTGCCTTGCTGAACTGCTTGGCGGCGAGCGCGCGCACCGGCCAGCGGGTCATCATCCGCATCGACAGGTTGCGCATGGCGATCATCAGGCGGGACTCCGGTGCCATGCCCTTGACGCCGCCGGGCGGCAATCGCTGGCAGTCTGAAACATATTTTTGAATTCCCATTTGGTACCGGGAAAAGGCCCCCGCGTAATCATCTGGCGTGCTCGCGAGTTCCCCGGCGAGCGCATATGCGCCGACAAGTGAGGTGGCCGTCCCCAGTCCCGACAGCGGTGACCCGCAATAGGCGGCGTCGCCGACGAGCGCCACCCGCCCCCTCCACCACTGTCCGATATGGACCTGGCAGAACGAGTCGAAGTAGAAGTCTGGTGCGGAATCCATGTGCCGCAACATGTCGGGCACCATCCAGCCCGCCCCGCCGAACGCTCGCCGCAGGATCGCCCGCTGCGCGGCGACGTCCCGCCGGTCGTAGTCCAGCGGTTCGCGGGCGGTGAAGGCGAGTGACGCCTTGGCGGTGCCGCCGCGTTCGGGCCGGATGCCGGCGCACAGGCCGCCTGCCGCGTTGTACATCAGGAACCAGTTGTCGAGGTTGCCCGGGTCGGGCACGGTGAAGTACGCCGTGTAGCCGCCGAGGTAGCGCACGAACTCGGACTCCGGCCCGAAGGCGAGCGCCCGCACGCCGGAGTGCACCCCGTCGGCGCCGATGACCAGGTCGAAGCGGCGCTTTTGCCCGTCGGCGAAGGTGACGTCGACCCCGTCGCCGACGCCGTCGTCGTCCTGCACCAGTCCGGTGATCCGGTTGCCGAAGAGGTACCCCGTAAAATCCTTGGTAGCGCGGTAAAGGATCTCCGCAAGATCGCCCCGCATGATCTCGATCTCGGCCACGATGCCCTCGCCGCCGAACGCGTCCGCGGGCAGCGCCGCCCGGATCCGGTTGCGCGCGTCCACGAGGGCGAAGCCGCGCTCGTCGACGCTGAGCCGCCGCACCTCGGGCATGATGCCCATGCGCTGCACCACTTCGCGGGCGATGCCGCGGATGTCGACGGCGTGGCCGCCGGGGCGGACCGAGGGCGCCTGTTCGACGATGGTCGGGGTGAAGCCGTGGCGGTGCAGCCAGTAGGCGAGGGCCGGTCCGGCGATGCTCGCCCCCGAGATCAGCACGGTCCGCTCAGAATGTACGCTGTATGTTGATGGCATGCGTACACCGTACGAATGCGGCTAGAACACCGGCTACTTGTACTAGTACAGCAGTCCCGCCGGAGACCGGTGTACTAGTACGGCCAAAGGGGTGGGAGATGGCGTCGCGCTATGAACTGATCGTCGCCGAGATCAGGCGGCGGATCACCGACGGTGAGCTGCAACCGGGTGTCCGCGTGCCGTCGGCTCGGCAGATCACCGCGCAGTGGGGCGTGGCCATCGCCACCGCCACCAAAGTGCTTGCCGCCCTTCAGCAGGAGGGTCTCGTGCGGTCGGTCCCGGGGGTGGGGACGGTCGTCACCGTCACGGCGGCCGGTGCCGCGCCGCCGCCGCCCGCGGCTGCCACCGGTGGCGGTGCCCTGAACCGCGAAGCCATCGTGCGCGCCGCGATCGAGCTTGCCGACGCGGAGGGGATGGCCGCCCTGTCCATGCGCCGCATCGCCACCGACCTCGGCGTGGCGACGATGTCGTTGTACCGCTACGTCTCCGGCAAGGACGAACTGGTACTCCTGATGATGGACGCCGCGTGTGGCGAGATCCGCCTGCCGTCCAAGCGCCCGCGCGGCTGGCGCGCCCAGCTGGAACTGGCGGCACGGGCACTGTGGGCGCTGTTCCGCAGCCACCCGTGGCTCGGCCCCTCCCTGTCGGTGACCCGCCCCCAGCTGGTCCCGAACGGCCTGCGGTACGCGGAATGGGTACTGCAGGCCATCTCCGGCCACAAGCTCGACGCGCCGGCGATGATGCAGATCCACGTCACGCTGTTCAGCTTCATCCGCGGCATCGCCTTCAACCTCGAACCCGAGGCGCTGGCCGAACGGGACACCGGCCTGACCGCCGAGGAGTGGATGGACCTGCAGGAGGCGGCCTTCCACGAGGTTGCCGGGGCGAGCGCCTTCGTCGCGTTCGTGGACCAGGTCGCCGAGTCGGAGTTCGAGTTCGACCTCGACCTGCTCTTCGAGTTCGGTCTCGCCCGCCTCCTCGACGGCCTGGCCACCATCATGAATCGCTAGCCGAGGGACGGCACTTGTCACTTGTCACTTGCCGACCCAGCGCGCGGCGGCAGCCGAGAGCCGCTCGCCTTGCACAGCGCTCGCCGGTATGAGGTCGGCGATTTGCTGGAGTTGCCCGGTCGTTAGCGAGACGGTGGTGGCGGCGGCGTTGTCGTCAAGGTGGTGCACCTTGGTCGTGCCCGGGATCGGGACGGCGCCCTGTGCGAGCAGCCAGGCCAGTGCCAGTTGTGCCGGTGTCACGCCCATCTCGCCGGCGAGTGCGCGCAACCGGTCGACAAGGGCCAGGTTGGCGGCCCGATTGGCGCCCGCGAATCGGGGGTTGCCGCTGCGCAGGTCATCGTCACTGAATGCGGTGCCGGTGGTGATTTGCCCGGTGAGCATGGCCCGGCCGATGGGTGAGTAGGCGACGAGGGCGATGCCGAGTTCGCGGCAGGCCGGCAGGATCTCGGCTTCGACCTCGCGGCTGAACAGAGAGTACTCGGTCTGCAGCGCGGCCAGCGGATGGACGGCATGAGCTTGCCGCAGAGTCCGCGCGTTCACTTCGGACAGTCCCAGGTGGCGGACTTTACCGGCGGCCACCAGGTCGGCCATCGCGCCGATCGTGTCCGCGACGGGGACATCGGGGTTGCGCCGGTGCAGGTAGAACAGGTCGATGTAATCAACGCGGAGGCGTTGCAGGGAATCGTCGCATGACTTCCTCGCCCAGTCTGGTGAGGAGTCCACCCGCATGGGGCCGTTGTCGCGCCGGATCCCAAACTTGGTGCACAGGAAGACCCGGTCGCGCCGGTCGTGGATGGCTTCGCCGATGATCTGTTCGTTGTGGCCGTCGCCGTAGGAGGCTGAGGTGTCGATGAGGTCGATACCGAGGTCGAGGGCTCGGTGAACGACGCCCACGGATTGCCGCTCCGCTGGACGTGGTCCGTAGAGTGCGCTCATTCCCATGCAGCCCAGGCCGATGGCCGAGACCGCCGGGCCGGATTCACCCAGCGTGACTTGGCGCATTGTCGTCCTCCAGAAAGTTGCGATAACGGTCAATCTTGCGGTCGATGACGACAAGATCCTGCTGGAGTGCGGCGATGCGATCCAGCGTGCGCCGGCGGTGTGACTCGAGCAGGGCCAGCCGGTCGGGCCGGGTGCCAGGGCCCCCATGGATCAGGGCGACGTATTCGTGCATCTCGGTGAGCGGCATGCCGGTCGCGCGCATCTTGATCAAGAGTTCCAGCCGGTCGAGGTCGAGCGCGCGGTACCGGCGCTGCCTGGCGGCATCGCGCGGGATCGTCTCGAGCAGCCCGATGCGCTCATACCAGCGCAACGTGTCGGGCGACAGGCCGACCAGGTCGGATACCTGCCCGATGGTCGGCCGGTCGATCATGGATGCGTCGATCTTCATGACGCAAGCATGCCCCCTGGAGCTGACTCCAGAGCAAATCAAAGCATGTCGATATGAGGGCTGGGTCAGGTCAGGGACACGTCGTCGGCGTGGTAGTTCGGCTGGCCGTACCAGCCGTGCATGTAGACCGTGACCGACGTGGTGTTCGGCCCGGTGGTGAAGCCGACGTTGAGCCGGGAGAAGGCGCCGCCCGTGCTCGGGGTCCAGGTGCTTGCATCGTTGGTACCGGTTCCGGCGACGCCAAGGAACACATACGATCCGTTGACGTATGCGCTGAGCTGGTAGCTGCGGTTCGGTTGCACCGCAACGATCTGCTGGCACCGCGCATTGTCCGACGAGGACGTCGTGCCGCGCAGGGATCGGCTCCCGGTGCGCACCGGGCTGGTCACCACGCTGCATCGCGCACCGGTCCAGGGTGCCAGCGCGCCGGTCTCGAAGCCGCCGTTGACCACGCTGCCCCCGCCGCCCGTCGGCGGTGGGCTGGTGCTTGGCGGAGTCGTTGTCCCCCAAGGGATCTGCGGGGAGCGGTAGAAGTCGATGCCCATGATTGTCCAGCGCGGCCCGTGCGCGCCCAGCCTGGTCCGGAACGAGGTCCAGCTGTGCGTGGACCAAGGCGACCAGCCCAGTTCGGCGAGGGCGGGCAGGCGCGGGAACGCCATGAACTCGATGTGCTCCGGGGTGACGATCGTCTCCGTCCACAGTGGAGCTTCGATGCCCAGGACGGAGCTTTCGGCGATGCCGCTCAGGTGGGTACCCGGGTTCCACTCGTATGCCGTTTGCACCTCGATGAGGCCGGCCCAGGACAGTCCCAGCGGGGTGGAGGAGTTGTATTTCATGTCCAGGTACGCCTTGTTGGCCGGGGACATGACGACCCGCGCGCCCCGGGACACCGCCGTCGACACCAGGCTGTCCGAGGTGGACAGGCCCCAGTACTGGACGACCCGGTTCGCCGAGTGCTGCACGGCGGACGCGCCGATCTGGTGCCAGCCCATGACCGCCTTGCCGCGCGAGACCACCATCGGCTGCACGCGGTTGATGAACGTGGCGTACTGATCGGCCGGGGTCACGTTCGCCTCGTCGCCGCCGATGTGCAGGAACTGCCCCGGCGTCATCGCCGCGATCTCGCCCAGCACCTGGTTGACGAACGTGTAGGTCACCTCCTTCGTGGTGCACAGGGAGGAGAAGCCGACGTTGGTTCCGGTGTAGAGCGGCGGGGCCACGCCGTTGCAGTTGAGCTCGGCGTAGCTGGAAAGGGCGGCGTTGGTGTGCCCGGGCATGTCGATTTCCGGTACCACGGTGATGAATCTGGCGGCGGCGTAGGCGACGATCTCCTGGAGCTGCGCCTTGGTGTAGAAGCCGCCCGGCCCGCCGCCGACCTGGGTCGAGCCGCCGTGCGTGGCAAGGCGCGGCCACGAGTCGATGACGATGCGCCAGCCCTGGTCGTCGGACAGGTGCAGGTGCAGGTAGTTGAGTTTGTAGAGGGCGATCCGGTCGATGTGCTCCTTGACCGTGCTGACCGGGTGGAAGTGCCGTGCCACGTCCAGCATGGTGCCGCGGTAGGCGAAGCGGGGCCGGTCGACGATGTTCCCGCCCGGGATCTGCCACGGTCCGGTTTGGACGGTCGCCGCCTCGATCTGCGGTGGCAGGATCTGCCGCAGGGTCTGCACGCCGTGGAAGAGCCCGGCGGCGGTCTGCGCCCGGATCACCACCATCGAGGCGGTCACCTGCAGGGTGTAGCCTTCCGCCCCCACCGACGGGTCGGCGCCGTTGAGCAGCAACGAGATTCCGCTCGAAGGCGTGGCCGGCGCCGCCGCGACCGGCAGCGCGTACCCCGTCGAGCGCCGCAGGATCGCGGCCAGATAGTTGCCGACCTCCGTCGCCCCGGCCGAGGCGAACACGCTCGCCGAGGAGGGGAGGGTGTAGGTCACGCCCGCTGTCGCCTGGACCGACGCGGGCACGGGGACCACGTCGGTCAGTGAGCCTATCGCCGCCACCGCGGGCTGGGTCGTCATCGTCCACATCACCGCGCTTCCGGCCGCCACCATCAGGCCGGCGAGGCCGGCGGCGGCGCGCGAACGTCTCGAAACCATGGGTTGTCCTCCGGTCTCTGCGGCCTCCTAAATTTTAGTAAACTTTATTATGAGATTCACGTTTGTCAAGGCGCCGAAGGACCGTGACATGATTCGTGGCATGCCCAAACTGGTGGTGATCCGCGGCAACTCAGGCTCCGGCAAGAGTTCAATCGCCCGCGCCGTGCGGCTCAACCACGGCCGCGGCTGCGCCCTTGTCGAACAGGACTACCTGCGCCGGATCATCCTGCGGGAGCTGGAGGCGTCCGGCGGGCTCACTCCCGAGTTCATCGACCACACCGTCCGGTACCTGCTCGACCGCGGGCAGCACGTGGTGCTGGAGGGCATCCTGGGGACACAGCACTACGGGGCGATGCTCATAGACCTGGTGCGTGAGAATCACGGCGAGACTTCAGTGTTCTACCTGGACGTCTCGTTCGAGGAGACGCTGCGCCGGCACGGGAGCAGGCCGCAGGCCACCGAGTTCGGGGCGCAGGAGATGCTCGCCTGGTACCGCGAGCGGGACCTGCTCGGCGTCGGCGGCGAGCATGTCATCGGCGAGCACAGCACGCTCGACGCGAGCATCGAGTTCGTCACCGTCCGATCAGGACTCTGCGGGAGCCTTCTCGACGGGGTCGACCAGCACGATGATCAGCGTGGCGACAGGGCCAAGCAGTAGCGACACCAGGAACCAGATCAGGCGGCTGCGGTTCTTGGTCTGCGCCAGCCCGGCGTTGACCAGCGCCAGCGCGAACCAGAAGGTGCTGCGGTCGAGGTAGTCCCCCGAACTGATGTCCATCGGCGCACTGTAGACGACCGCATCAAGTGGTGCGCAACTCCAGGTTGGCGCACTGCTCGCAGACTCTCTCCGGCACGATGCCGGTGCGGATCAGCAGGGCGAACAGCTTGCAGCCCAAGCAGTAGGCGAATACCGACTCGAGGGTGGCGGCGACCGCGATCGCGCCGAGAGCCACATACGCCGCGGTGGTCTGGCCGAACCCGATGGCGAGGACCGCCGCCGTCACCGAAAGCACCGCGCCGATGCCCTGCGCGAAGCGTTTCGGCGGCCCGGCCACCAGCTTCGGCCGCACCGGCAGCCGCGGGGTGATCACCCGGGTGACGAGCAGGCCGAGCGGGCTCAGCTTGGGACCGGTCAGCACGCGGGCGAGGAACCCATACGCGATCACCAGCGTCATCCAGGGCTGGTCGAAGGCGATCGCTGCCAGGCACAGCAGCACGACCCCGGCGGCGACAAGGCGGGCCGAGACCTCGTTGACGGGGTGCGGGAAGCTGAACAGGGCACGGGTCACGATCACATACCCTACCCGGCTGGTAGACAATGCCCAATACGGTTGTGCCGCTCGTCACCCGCTGCTCAGCTGGTCGAAGGCGAGCCCGCTCGACCCTTCGCCACGGCCGGTGGCGCGGTGCGCGCTCAGCCAGACGATCACCCGGCCGTCGTGCCAGCGGGTCCGGTTGAAGGCCAAGGTGACCCTGGTCCCGGCGCGCGGTACCTCCTCCTCGTGCACGAAGTACGGTTCGCCCGCCCGGGTCCCCTCACGGATCAGGCTCGTGCGGGGGCGGACCGGTTCGGGGCGGCGCGGCCCGTCGTCGAGGATGCGGGGCAGGGCGGCGCGCTGCAGCTGGATCTCCCGGTCGTCTCCGGGTACGCGCACCGGGATGAAGGGGATCCAGTGTTCCGGCACGGTGTTCATCACCCGGTAGGCCGGCGCGGCGATGGGCGGCAACGGAGCCGGATCCGGCCGGTGCAGGCGGCGCCGGTGCTCAAGGGTCTCGGCGGCGGCTTCGGCGCCGGAACCGCCGTCGCCGGTGGCAAGCGGGACAACGCGTTCCACCGCCCAGACGAGGTTGGCGTTCTCGTCGCGGATGAACACCACCTCCTCCAGCGGCGAGCCCACGGCGACCTTGGGGGCGAGCGGCGCGGCGAAGAGCACCGGCGGATCGGTCTCGCCGGTCAGCCGGTACATGCCCCACTGCTGCCAGTCGTCGCCGGGCCGGGAGCCGACCGGCGTGATCCAGAAGCGCTGGCCGAACACGTCGGTGACCGCCACACCGTCCACTTTGGTCAGTGTGCCGGCTTCGAGGTCGCACGGCAGCAGCAGCCAGTCGTCGCCGTAGACGAGGGCGAACTCCAGGAACATGACCCGGATCAGATCGGTGGTGTCGGCGTCGATGGCGCCGAAGTTGGTGCGCCCGTCCTCGAAGGCCCACCATCTCGAGTGCGGCATCCCCGGGTACCGCACCGGGCTCGGGATCACGGTCCGGGTCACCGCCGTCCGGGCCGCGGGATCGTTGGCGCCCATCGGGTTCGGCGGGTCCGGGTCGACCGACAGGCCGTACCAGTCCAGCTGCCCGCCCGGGTACTCCTCGGCGGCCAGTACCCTTTCCGGCCCGCCCGGACGGTGCGCCGGAGCGCCGATGCGGAAGCGGTGTTCGAGCCGGCTCGGTTCCCACGTGCCGCGCGAGGCGCGCGGCTGGGTGATCAGGGCCTGGAACCAGGCGACGAAGCGGTCCCCGGCCGCGTCGAGGGCCTGCTGCTGATCGGGGGACAGGCCGTCGATGCCGTCGTAGGCGTGCGTGCCGTCGCGGCGGAGGTGGGTCAGGAACTCGAACCCGTCCATGAGCCGCCCGGCGGCCGCCTGCATGGTGCCCCAGACCTGGGGGTGCGCGACAAGCGGCGTATCGGCCTCGGCCCCGGGATCGGGCAGCACCACCGGGTACAGCTCGATGAAGCGGCGGCGCAAGCCCGGGTCGATCATCTTGAGCCAGCGCCGGCCCAGCATCAGCCGCAGGTCGAAGGAGACCTTGTCCGGCCCGATGGCGAACCTGACCGCGCGGCGTTCCACCACCGCCTCAAGCGGGGTGCCGTCGGGGATGTCCTGCGCCGGCTCGTCGCGCGGGGCATAGCGGGTGGGTCTGGCGGAGGTCACGTGGTACATGGCGCTCACCGGCGATCCGGCGTCCTCGGCCCGGAACTCCCCGAGCTGCCACTGCCGGGCGAGCATCCACAGCGGGTCGGACACGTCGGCGCGCAGCGCCCGGCCGAAGTCGGCGGTCCGGGGGCGGCCCTCGATCCGGTTCCAGATCGTGACGCTGGGGAAGGCCCGCGCGACCAGCGCCGCCCGGATGTCGTCGATGCGCGGGCTAGGCATTGTCACTCCCGAGGTCGCTCGCGGCCAGGTTCAGGTTGTTGACGGCAAGGTCGGTCGAGATCGTGATGGGGTGCCGGGTCGAGGTCATCGTGGTGGCGGGCAGCAGGTGCACATACGGCGTCGCCTCAAGGTGGGCCGGTTCCACCAGCCGGATCCGGGCGAGGTCGAGGGTCTCGTTGACCGCCGCCACCAGGTCGTCCCATCGCCACGTCCCGGTCTGTACCGGGGGAGTGACCAGCAGCATCGACTGCGGCGGCTGGGTCCCGGGCCGGTCGACGCTGACCGCGAGCCCGCTCGTCTCGCCGCGCGCCGGGATGACCTCGGTCCACTCGTCGAGCAGCAGGGCGCTCAGCGTGCCGTCGGGGCTGAACCGGTCCGGATAGTGCGCCGTGTACAGCAGGTGATCGCCGTCGATCTCGTGCCCGCCGGGCAGTTCCAGCCCGAGCCACGGATCGCCGTCCTGGTAAGGGAATTGGGCGGGCAGCAGGGCGGGCTCGAATTCGCCGACCGCGCCGGAGAGCAGGGTGACGCGCTCCCAGTGGCGCATGTTGTCGCGGACCCGGGCCACGCCGTGCAGCCAGTCGTCGGCCGGGAAGTCGCGGTCGAGGTGGCCGGTGAGGTCGCCCCGCTCGGCGGCTTCGAGCACCCGCCGCCACGGCGCGGTCATCGCCTCGGGCAGGGTGAACTCGGTGGTGGCGAGGGCGTCGCGGCCCAGCACGGCGCGGATCGCCCCGGTCGCGGCCTCGGCCCGGCCGGGCCCGGCGTCCGCCGCGTCGTAGGCGCCGAGCGCGGTGTCGGCGGCGTCGAGGCGGGTGGTGGCTTCGTGCTCGGTGGAGCGCGCCCGCTCCAGCAGGTCGGCGCAGAACGCCACGACCCTGTCCTCGTGCGGCGCCAGGTCCAGCCCGGCCGGGTCGAACCGGTTGAGCGGCAACAGTTCCCGCACGGCGGCGAGCAGGCCGGCAAGGGTCGCGGGCGAGTCCGAGCCGACAGCGGTCAGCGCCGAGAGCCGCTCGGTGAAGTCGCGCCGCAGGCCCGAGATGGTGTCGCGCAACTGTTCCGGCGTGGCCTGCGGGCTGGCCGGCTCGGTGCTCAGCAGGCGCTGGGCCCGGCGCAGCAGCCGCAACCGGCTGCCCGCCTCGGTTTCGGGCGGCAGTGCGTCGTACTCGGCGATTACCGTGTCGGCTTTGGACAGTGCGCCGGCCATCCGCGAAGTGATCCCGGTCAACTCGGCGAGCAGGTCCCGGTACCCCCTGAATCTCCAGGTTGAAAACTCACTCCACCCGCTGCGGAGCATGCCGAAGCCGCTCGCGTCGCCGAGCAGCCCGGCCAGCCGCGCCAGCCAGGTGTCCACCGTGGACAGCAGGGTGGCGCGGTTCGCCTCCAGGTCCGCGACCAGCCCGCCGAGGTCGGCCAGGAACGACACAAGCGCGTCGCGCAGGTCGCGCAGCCGGTCGCGCACCGACGCGGGCCGGTCGCGGGGCAGGTCGATCCGCTCGTCTAGGGCAGTGTCGACCGGTTCGGCGAGGGCGGGCGGGGCGAGGTCGGTGGGCTTGACCGGCCGGGCGGCCACCAGCAGCGACCGCAGGGCGGCGACCATCGGGGAGAGCTGGAAGAAGGTGGTCCGGTCGGGGACGGTGTCGGTGTAGCGCAGGTTCAGCTCGGCGTCGGGCCGGGCGGCGGACTCCCGCGCCAGGTGCCCGGCGATGCGATCGTCGAGATCGGACATTGCCGCCCGGTCCTCCGGCCGTAAGGTCCAAAGCAGGTCGATGGGTTGCAGCTCCAGATCGGCCTGGGACACCACGCGCTCGCGCGCTTCCCCGGTGGCCGGATCGGTCCAGGTAACCCGGCACGCGACGGTCTCCGGGCGGGGCAGCAGCCCGGCGAGCCAGGCGTTGACCGCCGGATCGGCCTGGGCGCGCGGAGTCATGGCCATTCCCGGGATGGGGGAGGAGTCGGGGCGCGCATCGGCCGGAAGGTGCAGCCCGACCCGCTGGGTCAGCGAGGTCCCGCTGCGCGGCGTGGTCACCACGTCCGGGTCGGGCGGTGGCCCGCCACCGGTCGCGCCGGCCTTGGAGAAGGCGTCGAGGGTCGCGCCCGCCCGGTCCATGTTGCCCTGCACCATCTGGTGCACGCTCTCGGCGACCGCGAGATCCGCGAGAGCGTCGTTGATGTCGATGAGCCGCTCCACCTCGGTGTCGATCGCGGCGAGCTGCTGGGCGGACGGCTCCGGCGGGTCCAGCGGGATGTCAAGGCCGAACGGGAACCGGCGGTTGCCGCGGCGGGTCACGTGGCGCAGCAGTGCAAGGCCGTCGATCACATTGCGGGCCTCGATCGCCTCGATCGGGACACCCTCCGCGGGCTTGGTGCCGCGCAAGGGAAAGAAGCGGCGCAGCGCATGGATGAACCTGTCGACCTCTGCCTGCGCGTGGCGGTCGTGCAGGCCCCGCTCGAACTGGTAGCCGAGCAGCGCGCCCAGCGACTGCCCGGAGCGGATGCCCTCCAGGAACGAGCGGGCAAGGCGTACCCGCTCCGAGTCGAGCTTCACGGACAGGGATCCGGGGTTGGCCGGGGTCGCGTTGGCGAGGAAACCGGTGCGCAGGATCGCCGCGGTGGCCGCGTGGTTGAGCGACGGCGCGTGCAGGAACCCGTCGCTGCCGGGCGCGGCAAGCAGCGGCGTCGAGCCGGGCGGGTTGAAGATGGGCTCCAGCTCGCCGGGGAGGGTGACCGGCTGCGGTGGGGTGGAGCGCGGCCGGGCATCCTCCAGCCAGCCGTACGCTCCAAGGTGGATCCCGCGCCGGTAGTCCGAGAAGTCGGGGCGGTAGCGTTGCCGCACAAGCTTTTCGTGGGCAAGCCCGAGCCACCACGCGTCAAGCCGGTAGGAGCAGCAGTCGAGGTGCTGGGTGAGGGCGCTCAAGACCGGCCGTGGGTGCCTCGGCGAGCACCTCCACCGCCTCGATCTGCTCCATCAGCTGGGTGGTGTCCGGGTCCGCGCCCGCGACCCGGTGGATGTGGTCGACGAGCGGCGCATCGGGATCACCGGTGATCTCCGGCGCGGGCGAGTAGAGGTGCCGGAACCGGCTCTCGCTCTCCGTCGCTTCCGGCGTGACGTGCACGAACGGTTGCTCGCGGTGGCCGGAGGCCAGGATCGGCAACCCGTCGGGCACGCGGCTGCGCATCCGCAACGCGGTGTCGTGGAAGGTGAGCATCAGAGCGTGGCGGGTCATCAGGTACAGCAAGGATCGCGGCGGCCGGTCGGAGGTGAACCCGGTCTGCAGCCGCATCTCCTCCAGCCCGTTGCGTGCCCGGTCGGCGAGCCAGCGCAGGTAGTTGCGCCCGTCCTCGGTGTGGGCGGGCAGCGGCTCGGTCTCCGAGGGCGGCCCTTCGTCGACCGGCGGCCCGGTCAGCCGGTGATGCCGCCCGGTGATCAGCCGGAAGCGGTGGTCGGTCGGCTGGTCGTGGCCGAGGCGGGTGAGCAGTTGCTGGACGCGCCCGATGCCGAGGCGGTCGAGTTCGTCGAGCACGCGCGGGCCGATGCCGTTGAGGTAGAGCCGGTTGAAGTAGTCGTTGACGCTGTGCGTGAAGCGCTGGTCGAACTCGACCGACGCCGGGTGCAGCGCGAGGATGTCGAGCAGGGTGCGGTGCGGGTCGCCACCGGCTCCGCCGACGCGCGGGACCGTGGCCGCGAAGGCTTGCCAGTCCTGGCTTGCGACGCTGAGGACGCTGTGCAGGCGGCGCCGGATCGAGGCCGCCTCGTCGTCCTCGGGCCATGCCAGGCGGGAGAAGGCGGTGGTGGGCAGGATGCCGTACGGCTGGTTGCCGATCTGGATCGCCGGGATCGAGCCGAACCCGCTGACGTTGCGCACGAAGAAGTCGCGCAGCGCGTCGACCCGGGCCAGCCCTTCCGCCCCGTTGAACATCGGCCACAGCATCGACTTGAGGTGGTATCCCCAGGTGGCCGGCCACAGCGCGAGGTGCATCGCGCGCGCCTGCGCCTGATCGAAGGCCTCCGACCCCGGGACCGGGAAGAAGGTGCGCGGCCCGAGGCCCAGCAGCTCGGCGAGCACCCGGTCGGCGTGCTTGCGTTGCCACATCTCGATCGGCACGTTGGGATGGCTGCGGAACAGGGCGTTGAACGCCTCGGCGGCCGCGTCCGTCCGGTCGTGGCCCGACGGCGTGCCGGTGGTGTTGTTGGTCGGCGTGCCCTGCGGCACCACGCGCAGGCCGGTGGTGCTGTAGAAGTGGTTGAGCAGCAAGGCTTGCAGCTCGCTCGCGGTGTCCTGGGGCGTGGAGCGGGTGCGCACGCCGAGCGCGACCAGCCGGTCCACACCGGAGCGGATCTCGTCGGTGAGCGGCACCCGCATGGCCATGCCGCGCTCCACGGCACGCTCAAAATCGTTCAGCCAAAGCAATTCATCGGGTACCAGCAGCCGCTCGCCCTCCGTCCGCAGCTGCTCCTCGTCAGGCAGCGAGGGATCGAGTCCCACCACGAGACTGTCCGGGATCGCCGCGCCGGTCTGGGCCAGCACCTGCCGCCCGGCACCGTCGAACCCAAGCAGCACAAGCTGATCGGGCAGCAGCCGGGCGCGGGCAGGCCGGCTCCACGACGCCGGCCGGGTGTCCACATCGGAGCTCGGCAGGTGCAGGAAGACCACGATGACGTCCTCGGCCAGCTGGGGCGGCTCCTCGTCGAGGCCGGCCGGGCGGCGCGCCGCGATCGCGTCGGCCCGCGCGGCGCCGACCGCGTCGACCAGCGCCCGCCGCGCCTGGCGCAAAGCCTCCGGATCGCCGCCGGAGAGCCAGACCGCGGTCCAGTAGGCGGTTGCCGGGGCGCGGTCGGCCACCGGGGCCTGTTCCTCCGCCGCCACGACCAGGATGCGCTGCGCGCGAATCTTGCGCGGCTCCTCGTCGGGGTTGCCCGCGGGGAGGTTGTCCACCAGCCACGCCGCCCGTCCGGTCCCGACGGTCGCGACCAGCGCCTGCCAGGCGGCGAGCTGCTCGGCGCGCACCTTGCCGGCCAGCCACCGGGCGACGAGGTGGCGTTGGGCGGCCTCGACTTCCGGCCGGCTGGGCCGGGGTTCGAACGCGTCGACCGCCCAGTCGTCGGGGAACACGCGGACCAGCAATTCTGTTGGGGTCCAACGGGTTTCGAGTCGCAGCGGGGCGAGCAGGATGGGGAAGCCGTCGCTGAGCGTCTCGACCGCGGCGGTTTCGCCGAGCGGATCGGCAAGCGCGGCATAGGCGTTCAGCGCCTCGGCCTCCGTCGCCGCCGCGGCCCGGTAGGCCTCCGTCGCCGCGGCGGTCGCGCCGCCGCGTTCGGTCGCCACCGCCACCGCCTCCCGCGCTTGGGCGGCAGCATGGATAGCGGCTCTGGCGGCCTCGCGTGCCGCCGCGGACGGGTCAGGACTGGGGTTACCGGGGCTGTTCACGGCGAAGCATCTCCACGGCGTGCACGGCGACCAGTACGGGCGCCTGGTAGGAGATGTAGGCGACCTCATCGGAGTTCATGCGCGCGTGCCAGGTCAGGACGTTGTCCTCCTCGTGCTGGACGAGCTTGTCCGAGCCGTCCGGCGGCCGTTCGAGCGTGTGCGTGCGGGTGCGGTCGAAGTCGATGAGGTCACCCTCGCGCAGCACCTGCGGCCACGACAGGTCGTTCCACACCTGCGGCCGGCCGTCGAACTGGACGTCAAGGCCGAACCGGGGCTCGCCCGGGCGCTCCTTGATGACGAAGAACCAGCCCGGGTCCCCGGAAGGGCTCACGCTGCCGCGCGCCTGCTCCTCGGTCAGGTCGAAACCCAGGAAGTAGATGTCGGGTTCGGCCTTGGCCTCGTACAGCGGGGTGAGCACCTTGGTGGCGGGCGGGTTCGCCTCCTCCGGCGCGGTCAGCCGCATCGGGCGGCGTACCCCGCCGGGCAGCCACTCGGCCCGGTGCGCGTAGATGACGGCGGTCGGGTACCGCTTGAGCAGCTCACCGCGGATCACCAGGACCAGCTCGTCGGCCGGGTCGCCGCCGGCCTCGCGGTGGTCGTGGGCGCCGAGCGTGGATCCCTCCGGCCAGCGGTCGAGCGCCGGGATGTCGCGCAGCCGTTCCCTTGCCGCGTCAGGGGTTTCGCCCGCTCGCGGCAGGACCGTGCCGGGGTCCCAGAACTGGCGGAAGGGGGTGCCGCGCTGGTCGGTCGGGTACTCGCGCCAGAGCAGTTCGCGGGCCATCTCGTGGTTGAGGCCCACCAGGTACGCCTCGATGAAACGCTGGTTGGTCTCCAGCAGCGTGATGCTGTCCGGCGGGATGAGGTTCAGGTTGGGCAGGAAGAACTCGGGCGACAGCGCGGTCAGCGGCCGGTACATGGGAACGTCGAAGACCGGGTACGCCATCGCCTCCACGAACTCGCCCTGGGCGTGCCGGCGGTAGCGCTCCGGGATGCGCAGGCACGGCAGTACCCGCCGCGGGATCGTCACGTCGGGGTGCAGGCCGGCGAGGGCGGCCGAGCCCAGCGGGTCGAATTCGACGCCGTCGCGCGGCGGGACGGTCCCCACCTCATCGGCCTCGATGAGACCCGCGTAGGCCGCGCTGAGCCCTTCCTTGAAGCGCAACGCTATCGGGCTGTCGATGCCGCCGGGTACCGGCGGCGGCTCGCCGTGTTCGATCACGAACGGCACCATGATCCGGAAAGTGGAGCTCGTCGGCAGCGTGCCTACCGGATCCTCCACAAGCAGCGCGGCGGTTGCGGCGAGCGCCGTCTCAAGCTCTTCGACCGTCACAGTGCCGGTCGGGGGTGTCCTGGGCGCCGCCGCGGCCACCTGCCCGCTGTTGATCCGGGGGAGCAGGCTCTGCGCCGGATTGCTTGCGCCGAAAGGCAAGCGGCGCATCAGCCGGGAGGCGGGCCGGGTCACCCGGCGCATCACCGGCGATACCGGCGCGGCCGCGATCCGGCTGCGCGCCACGCGGTGCGCCACAGTGGTGCCGTCGGCGATCAGCCTGGCGTGCACGGGCGCGGTCACCGCCAGCGCGCGCCCCGGCGCCGATGCGCTCAGCGGTGTCAGGTGCGCGGAGTGGTAGACGTAGCCGACCTCGCGGGCAAGCTGGGCAAGGCGGATGCGCCTGTTCGCCTCGAGCACCTCGCCCACCTGATCCCACGCCGCGCGCATGAACTGCTCCTGGCGGGCGCGCACCACCTGGGCGCCAAGGCCCGCCGCGATCCGGAACCGGGGATCGAGGTTCAGCTCGTGCACCCAGTCGCCGGTGTCGAGCGGCTCGCCTTCGGTGCCGGTCAGCAGGCGTGAGGTCAGGGCGTGCCACTGCCCGTAGAGCGGCGGCGTGATCAGCGGATCGGGGCCGGCGGGCTCGTTCCTGTACCGGTCGGCGAGGTTGACCAGCGTGGCGAGGGACTGCTGGAACGGGTGCGGGAACGGCTGGTCCCAATCCTCGTAGCGCTGCGCCTCGGCCAGTTCCTCCTCGGTGAGCGCGGTGTCGGGCACCTTGAGCGCGCCGCCGAGGCGCAGTACCCCGCCGAGTTCGGGGTCGTCGATGCCGGGCAGGTCGGCGCCGGGACGCCGGGCGTCGATGTCGCGGTTGCCCACGCGCGCGTCCGCCGGCCGGGGCTTGAGCAACCGCACCAGCTGTTCGAAGTCGCCCGCGGGCGAGGTGTGGAAAGACCACCGGTGGTAGTAGCACAAGCGGTCGGCGGCGGGCCGCCCGTCGTAGGGGACCCAGCTTCCATGCATGATTTCGGGGGTACCCCGCGGGTCCAGGCCCAGCCCGGCCAGGCGCCCCGATTCCAACGCCGGGACCAGAAAAGCGTGATAGGCCGTGCGGGGTTGCAGCAGGCGCGGGCACATCAGGCGCGACGAGGCGAGGTCCGGATTCTCGTCCAGGATTTCCTCAAGGCGCGCAAGCACTTCCGGCATCGACTCGGAGACCGTCCCGTTGCCGGTGACGGAGCGGTTCACGTGCACGTGCGCCCACCCGTGCAGCTGGCCGGCGGGCGGCAGCACGGCGAAGTCGGGCACGGTGACGAACGGAAGGGGTGCCTCCGGAAGTTTGGTGCCCTCGGTGAACTCGTCGGCGGCGAGCACCACCAGCGCGAGCCACGGGCTCAGGCGCCCGAGGTTGTCGGCCTGCGTGGGGGTGTAGCGCCAAGGGAAGTCCTCGTCGTAGAACTCGATGAACGGCATGAAGTTGGACTCGAAGTTGCTCGTCCGGTCGCGCGGTTCGACCCGCACGATCGCGCGCCGGTCGACACCGACGATGTCCCCGGGACCGTAGAGCTGGACCCGCTGCCGGACATCGAGCACCTGGTCCCGTGACTCGGGGTTGACCGGGTCGCCGGTGATCCTCAGCTCGACGGTGACGCTGGTCCTCGCCTCACCCGCGTCGTGCTCCATGCCGGAGGCGATGCCCCGCCGCAGCCAGGGAAGGAACGAGTACGCGTTCACGGCACCACCTCCGCGCCCGGGATGACGTGCAGGGTGCCGGCCAGGCCGGGGTTGGCGGCGAGGTGACCGGCGAGGAACTCGCGCGCCGTGGCCTCGCTGTCGAACGGTGCCATCGCCGCGGTGTTGTTCTCGGTGCGCGCGACCGCGAACTGCTCGCCGCTGACCCGGATGGCGTCGGCGAACGGCTGGACCAGGCCGCGCTGCGCCTGGGACAGCTCGCTGCGGCTGATGCTGTTGCCCCGCAGGAAGTGGGTGAACAGGCCGCCGGCGAAGACGACGAAGCGGCGGTGGTCGCGCGGCCGGATCGCGTCGATGACTATCTCCTCGTAGCGGGCGGTGCGCCGGACCGCCCGGACCGAGGTGAGCGCGTTGCCGTCGGGCGCCAGCTCCAGGCCGGCGTGCTGGCGCTGGAACGCGGGGCGCGACAGCTTCGCGGCGTCGTCCATGTCCTGGAACTGCGCCGGGGCGAACAGCTCCGTAACGTCGGAGCGCTTGGCCAGGCCGCCGCTGGTGACCTCGACGGTGAGCCGGTTGGTGTCGCTGGGGCGTTGCGCGCCGATCCGGTCGAGCTTGAGGTCGAGGGGGATCGCGCGCTGCCGCACGAACAGGGTGCCCATCGGATGCAGCACGAGACCTTCCCCGGTACCCCCAAAATCTCTAAGGGTGACAAGGGATCTGCCGGATGCCGAGCGGGTCAGCCAGTTGTCCGGTTTGGACAGCTCCGCCGCGAGGATGGGCAGCACGCGGACCGGAGGCAGCGTGGTGTCGCGCTTCTCGCCCCAGGTGACGTCGAAGTTGGCGGAGATGTCGAAGAAGAACAGGGACACCGAGCCGCGCCCGTGCGCCCGCCAAGGCGTAGGCCCTTCGAGGGCGAAGCGCAGCTTGATGCTGAAGCAGCCGACGCCGAAAGCCTTCAGCGACACCGACGCGCGCACCTCGATGGCGAAGGCGAACGGGCTGAACTGGAACAGCGCGTCGAAGCCCAGGTGCCCCTCCACCCGAAAGGCGCTGAACTTGAAGTACAGCTCGGCCTGCGCCCCGAACTGGGCGGTGTTGCTGGTGACCGCGAAGTAGCCGGACACGCGCAGGCGGGCGTTGCTCTCGTTGAGCAGGTCGATGGATACCCGGCGCGGGGTCGGGAACGGCAGCGGCGGCGGCGTGTAGGAGGGGTGGAAGCCGCCGACCGTCAGCACCAGGTTGGGGTCGTCGCCCCAGCCGATCAGCACGCCCATCTCGCCGTCGATGCCCAGGTGCAGGATGCGGGACTCGAAAAGGCTTGCGGTGAAATAGAACCGCTGCTGATCCGGCTCCACCGCACCGGCGAAGTTGACCTGTAGCAACAGGATCGGGTTTTCCGGCCGGGGCAGCGCGGCCCGCAGCACCCCGGCGAACGTGATGTTGCCGGGGATCTCGATAATCACCGCCAGCGAGGCGGTGACGATGGCCGGGCTGCCCCAGGCGAGCTTGGCCATGGGGCCGATGAGGAACCGGTCGTCCTGCGGTGGGAAGAAGGTCCGCAGATCGCTCAGGATCCGGGGAGCGTTGGCGATCACGTCGCGGGGGAACATGATGGACTCGATGGCGCCTGTCCGCACCCCGTCCATCAGGGCCCGCATCGAGACGGTGCGGTTCACCCCGATCAGGCCGCCGACCGCGAGCAGGCGGAAGCCGAAACCCAGCTGCAGTCCCGGTTCCGGGAACTCGGCGGTGAGAATGATCAGCATGGAGAAGCCGGACGAGCCGTCCGGGTTGCGCGTGCTGATCAGCCCGATTCCCTTGAGGCTGAACAGATCCGTGAACTCCAGCTCCAAGACCCCGGCATACTCGCCGCGCTGCGGGTCGAAGGTGAGCAGCCCGCCGCCGGTCACCACCCCGGCGTCGAGCACCACCCCGGCGCCGCTTGGCGGCTTGAACCCGGGGGTCAGCTCCAGCGGCCCGGCGTTGCCGCCGCCGTCGGGGAAGCCGACCGCCAGCCGCAGCCCCACATCCTGCACCACGACGGTGATCGGGCCGATGCTGACTTTGAGGTCCGCGCCCACGCTCGCGGCGATCCCGTCGTCCGACACGGCGATCCCCAGCACCACGCCGGTGACGGTGACCGGTCCGGCCTGCGCGTGCGCCGGAATCCGGGTCTGCAACGCGCCGCTGCCGCGCACATGGAAGCCGCTCAGGTTGGACCAGCCCGCGGTCACCTCGAAGGCCACCCGGGAACCGCCCGCGGGAAGGAAATTGCTCAGGAACCCGTCGGCGCCGTCGGCTGCTATGACGAACGCGGCGTCCATGAGCGACACCATGACCCGCACCTCGGCCCGCTCATCGGCGCGGCGCAACCCGAACGACAGGAAGTAGCCGCCGATTTCAAGGCGGGTGCCGTCAACAGATCCGATCAAAAGATTAGAAGCCTCATCGGGTACCGGGCCCAGCAGCAGTTCGACATCGGCGACACCCGCCTCACCGCTGAAGAACTCGAACCCGCTGTCGGTTATCTTGAACCCCGGCAGGCCGGCCGATCCGGTCAGCACCGCGAGCCAGTCCCCGATGCGCTCCACGAACTCCACCGCCCCGATCGGCACGGCGAAGACCCCTGGGCCCCCGTCGGAGCCGGGCAGGATGCCGACCGAGACCCCGGTCTCGGTGAACCCGGCTCCGCCCCCGTCTTCTTCCCCCAGCACCGTCCAGATCAGAGTCATCATCGCGGCAAGCCGCAGCTCCTCATCGGGCGGCAGCTCGTCCGGGCCGGTGCCCCGGCCGGCGAAGGTGGAGATCCGCGGCGCTGCGTCAAGCTGCTTGCTGTCGTGCGGCACAAGCACATCCTGGATCTTCGGGAAGAGCCGCGCGGCCACCTGCGCCGCGCGCTCCCGGTCCGGGATGCCGTCGGGCCAGTACTCCGCGGCGAACGCCTCACCCGGCCGGGTCAGCAGCAGCCGCAGCCGGTCGAGGTCGATCCGCTGGAGATGGTTGACCATACGGATTGCCCGGTCGCCGACCCCGGCCTGCCGCTGTTGCGGCCGGCGGACAACGGTCAGCAGGCACAGCGCCCGGTAAAGCCGCTGGCACCGGCGCTGCAGGTAGGCCAGGGCCAAGGCGTTGACGATGTCGCCGGGCAGGTCCTCCGCCTCCGGTGGCACGGCCGATCCGAACCGCGACGGGATCGAGCCGATGAGACCGAACAGCGTGCGGGCGGCGTCAAGCGCGGTGGTCAGATCCGCCAGACTGCGGGGCGGATCGTCGGCGAGCGCGTCGAGCGCGTCGACGGCACCGGCGACCGCGGTGAACACCTCGACCAGCTCGGCGGACTCGTTGCCCAGGAAGGACTCCAGGTCCCAGCCGATCCGGTAGAGGAAGTCGAACACTTCCCGCGGGTTGTCGGCGAGCGCGGCGAGGGGGCGGGCGAACTCGGCGAGTTCTCGCATCAGCAGCTGCTGGAAGTTGCGGTCCATCAGCCCGGCGCCTGATCGATGGGTGGAAGTTCCATGCTCAGGGTGTGCCGCGTATAGGGAAACAGCAGCTGCTGGTCCGGATCGCTTGGCACATACCAGAATTCGTGGTTGACCGACTTGCTCGCGCCCCAGCTGAACGAGATCGTGGCGAGGTGGTCCTTGCCGACGACGATGCGATGGGCACCCCAGTCCCGGCGGCGCTCATGCTGCTGACCCAAGCGTTCGAACGGCTGCGAGGGCAGCGGACCCGCCGCCGGGATACCGCGCTCGCCTTCGGGACGGGCGTCCTGCGCGAAGTGGATCCGGTAGCTCCAGTCGCCCGGCGTGAGCACCCGCTCGACCCCACCGAGAGAATGGCCGAAATCGAACACGGGCGGTGTCCCCTCTATGTGCAGCCGGAGGGTGGTGGGACCGGTGTTGTTCGGGTCTTGCGCGTGTTCAATATGGACGCCGGGCGTGTTCCATCCCATCGATGCCTTCGGGTCGGGCAGGCGGCGGTTGGTCATGTAAGCCCCCGCGTCGCCGACGTTCTTCAGCGGGCTCGACACCAACTGCACCAGGATCGACGGCACCATGCTGCCCGACCGGCGATTCCAGTAGTTCACCCACGCCGAGAACCCGTAGTGCAGATCCCCGGAGAGGATGAGCACCCGGCGCAGCGGGGCAAGGCGCTCAAGCACCTTCTCGTAGCCATCACGCGCGGCGCGCCAGAACTCGAAGTCCACGTCGATCTCGTCATAGAACGGGGTACCGCGCTTGAGCCTGTTGCCCCACTCCTCATGCGGGTGCCCGATGATGGGCATGGCGGACACCACGATGGTCAGGGCATCCGCGGCGGCGGGGGCGGCCGGGATCTGGTTGGCGATGTCGGCGATGTCCACCAGGGACGGTGGGTCGGTGTCAGACTTGAATCCCCGGCGGGTTCGGGTGTCCAGCGCGACCAACCGGTACCCGCTGAAATCTATGGTGAAATCCCAGCGTGGCCCGTTGGTCAGCCGCGACCGGTCGTCGGGCACGGTGACCAGCGTGGGCAGCACCATGCCGCCAAGGGCGGCCCAGTCCGCTGCTTGCGTCCCGCGGTTGGCGTGCACGAGCACCAGGCCCTGCAACATCGGGGCGAAGCGGGTGGGTACGTTGCCCCACGCCTGGAACAAGGCAAAGGACGCCAGGCCGTTCTGGATGATGCGCCGGGCCAGCCCGTTGGGCACGAGCGTACCCTGGCACCACTCGTGATGCAGGAACCAGTCATCGGTCACCTCATGGTCGTCGAAGACCATGTACGACGAAATGTTGGCAAGCGCCTTTCGGGCGGCTGGCAGCGCGTCGGCGAACTGGATCAGCCTCTCCCGTTCACCGCGGAAGTGCGCATATTTCGGCGTCTCATACCGCTTCTGCTGGAGGGAGAAGTAGAACTGCATCTCGGATCTCGGAAGGCCGGGGTAGACCACGTCGAAGTCGGCGGGTTCATCCGCCCACAGCACATCCGAGAAGCTCAGAAGGTACATGCTGTAGAACTCGCCGAGCCGGATCAGGTGGCTTTTGCCGGCGCCGACGGTGAAGCCGGCGTCGTTGACCGTGTCGCGGCGGTTGCCCACCGCGAGCGCCTCGGCGGGCGGGTTGCCGGGCAGCGGCTCGACCCAGCCCAGCAGCGTCGCCTGGGCATCAATCACCATGTGCAGCATCGAATCCGCGACATCGTTGGCATAGATCTGGTCCCCGGTCAGCAACAGCTGCTGCGGCCGGTTGACCGGATCCGCGTGGTGCACGATGATCATCTCGTCCATCGCGCGCATGGCGTCGGCCTCACCACCGTGCGGCAGGCGGCACGAAGCGTGGACCAGCTTCAGCCCACCGGGATCGTTGGCGGGCAACACGAACGACGGCAGCGCGAAGTCGCCGTACGCCACGCGGCCGATGTCGCCCTGCAGGCTTCCCGGCGCGTTGAGGATGCCCGGCGCGGCGAGCCCCGCGTCGTCCTCGCTCCCGAAGACGATGTCGTACCCGTAAATGTGTTGCGGCGAAAGCGAAACCACCGGCGTCTGCGGCTGGTCGGCGGTGAGCAGGGCGGCGAAGAACCTGTCGCCCAGCCGCAACGCCACCGCCGGCGCGCTGACAAACAGTGGCACCTCGTCCGGCTCCGGGTTGGGCGAGTCGAAGACCCGCAGCTGGACGCCGGAGACCTGGCGCTGCGTCGCAATCCAGACCGAGACCTGGGTCTTCTCGGTGCGGCGCACGATCGGCCCGCAGATCACGAGCGGAAGCGACGCGATCCGGGTCGACAATGACGACCAGCTAGCCACCCGTCATGGATACGCCTCGATTCTCGGGGCGTCTATGTATAAATCCACACAGCCTTCAGATGCGCTACAAACTCGCGCACCACCCCGCCACCCCCCGCTCGCCCCGCCTCGCTGGACCGGCTGGTCACCGCCACTTGGATCTGTAAGCAGGTTCGTC
>DASUXL010000261.1:0-46064 GCA_036377915.1 Candidatus Limnocylindrales bacterium | reverse complement strand
GCTGCCGCACTGGGTCACGCACCGGTGCTGCCAGACCGCGACCAGACCGGGCGCGGAGTCGGGCGTGGTGTACACGCCGCCGGCCGAGGACTGGAGCGTCCAGCCGGGTCCAGGTGCGTGACCGCTGGTGTTCAGTATGCGCACCTCCCGCGAGTCGAGCTTGAACCGGTGCAGCGTGTGCGGCGGGATGTCCTGGTACTGGATGCCCACGGGGGTTCCCAGCGGGACGGGGGTGCCCGGCGGCACGCTCTGGGCGTGCACCACGTTCGCCTGCCAGGTCACCTCCTTCGGGTTCTGCGCGCAGCCGAGCCCTTGCGCCGCAAGCGTTGCGCATGCCTGGGTCGGGCCCATCCCGACGACCGACGCGACGCAGATCGTGGTGTAGTAGGCGACCTCGACGTTGGTGCCCTTGTTGACCGGGGTTGTGGGCTGTGGGTTCTGCGCGGCCACCCGGTTCACCTGTGTCGCGTCGGCGGTGCATCCGGCGTCGCGGCGGGCGCAGACCAGCTCTGCCTGCTCCACGGTCTGGCACGCCGCGTCCGACACCATCCCGCGCAGCGGCCCGGGTACCTCCACCGGCCCACAGACCAGCACGACCACCTGCGTGCGCACCTGGACCGACTGGCCCGCGGGCGGGGTGGTGCCGATCGCCTGGCCGGTCCGGCATCCGGGCTGCTCCCGGGTGACCGGCGGGGCGCAGGTCAGCTCGGCTGTGTTGATCCGGTTGCAGGCCTCGGCCCCGCTGAGCCCGGCGACCTGCGGCACGTTCACCATCTTGGGCGCGGGTGGGGCGACCGGGCGGTTGCTGCTGGTGCGTGGGGATGGCCGGTTGGATGGCTTGTTCCCCGGCGGTGGTTGGGCGGCCTTGGTCGGGGAGGGCGGCGGGTTGTCGTCGTTGCCGTCGCTGACCCCGCGCCCTTCGCCCTTGTCCGGCTCGGACCATTTCTCGCCGTTGAAGCTCAGCAGGGTTCGCGAGTACGGGTCGTTGACCCAGACGCGGCCGTCGCGCTCGAACACGTCGAAAAACGGCTCACGGCCGGGTACCGCCACGGATCGCAACTGCCGCAACGGTTTTAGCTGAACCACGATGATCTGGCGGCGGTTGAAGTCGGGAACGTAGACGTGGCTGCTTGTGATGACGGGGTTGCCGTAGGAGCGGGTGCCGCCGCGCCCCTCGAGCTGCAGGTGCGTCTCCACGCCGGTGCTGAGGTCGACCGTGGTGAGCGTGTCGTCCCGCTGGGAGAGCGTGACCAGGACGGACGGGCCGGCGCTTGGCCGCGCGACCTGGAGCGCGCCGTCGGGCTGCGCGCCGACGGTCAGCTCGGGCAGTTCGGGGCCCTCGCCGAGGACCCGGATGATGCCGTCCTTGCCCCGCTCGGGCAGGAAGACCACCGGGCGGTTGCCGGCGAGCGTCAGCCGGGCCGCTTCGCCGGGCTGGGCCACGGTCTGAGTGCCGCGCACGGTTGTCCCGGAGACCTCGAAGACCGCACCGTCGGCTTTGGACAGGATCCAGGCGGTGCCGGAGTTGTCGACCACCACCGCGTCGGCGCGGCCGGGCAGCTGAACCGGCTCGGCGCGCTGACCCTCCAATCGCGACAGGGTCCCGCGCACCGCGTCGTGCAGGTACGCCGCGCCACCGCCCGCGACCAGCTGGGTGCGGGGCTGCTGGCCCTGCTGCTGCCCCGGCTGGCCCTCCTGACCCGGCTGGCCCGGCTGGCCTTGCTGCTGCCCCGGGTTCGGGGTCTGTCCCGTGCCCGGCGCGGGCGGCTGGGTCGGGGCCCCGGTGTCGACCCGCCCCGCCTGCAATGTGTCTGTGGGAAGCTGCCACACCTCGCCGGTGGCGTTGTTGACCACGTAGACGTCACCCGGCCGGACCTGGACGACCTCCAGGCGCTGCTTGCCGGTCGCCAGATCCCGCGCCGCCTCCGCGTCGGCCTGGCCGCTCTCGGCGTTGACGTGCACGACCGTATGCCCCTTCTGGACATAGGCGCTGCCGTCACCGAGGACCGCGTCGGAGGCGCGGTAGCCGATACCGAAGGCCGCCGCGGTCACCGAACCCAGCAGGGCCAGGACGAGGGCAACACGGATCAGCTGGTCGCGGCCGAAGGGCAGCCATTCAAGCATCGCCGTGCTCCCGGTAGTGTGACCGTGGGGTTACAGTGGCCCATCTAGGCCACGCCCAATCTAGGCCAAGCAACGTCATCGACGCACCTGCGGGGTGCGGGGAAGGTTCCCCAATCGACGAGGAGATCACCGTCCGCTACGGCGACGCGGAGTGGCGTCTGGGCACCGACGACACCCTGTCGTTCGGCCGTTCGCAGCGTTGCACCATCTGCCTCGACCCCGACGACGTCGGGGTGTCCCGGCAGGCCGGCGTGGTGCAGGCGGTCCAGGGTATCTGGTGGGTGGTCAACAAGTCCCGCAGCCAGACCCTGTCCGTCATCGACGATCAGGGCCTTCGCAAGGTGCTCGCCCCCGGCCAGCGGCTGCCCATCGACGAGCCGGTGTGGGTGGTCGCCGACGGCACCAACGGCTCGCACCGCCTGCGCGTGCTGCGCGCCACCGCCGAGTTCGGCACCGACAGCGGGCTGATGTCCGGTGTGGAGACGGCGATCGGCGCCCGGGTGTCGATCACGGCCGATGACCGGGTCGCGATGGTGGCGCTGTTCGCCGAGTACCTCGAGGATCCGCCGCGCTCCGATCCGCAGCCCAAGAGTTACCGGGCGGCCGCGGCCCGGCTCGGCTGGCCGCGCAGCACCCTGGTCAAGCGGATCGAGTACCTGCGCGCCAGGCTGGACAAGGCCGGAGTGCCCAATATGACCGGCTTCAACGCTCTAGCCGGGCTTGCCGAGTATGCCCTGGCTCGTCGCCTCATCACCAAAGAGGACCTGGTCAAGTTCCGCGCCGGCCAGGGCTGAGCCGCGCATCGACGTGGCACACTTTGCGGGTGCCTCTGGAGGTTCGCCTTCTCGGCCCGTTGGAGGTCGTCCTGGACGGGCGGCCGGTCCGGCTGAGCGGCCGGTTGCGGGCACTGCTTGCGGTCCTGGCGTTGTCGGCGGGCAAGGTGGTTTCGATGACCCGCATCGCCGAGGCGGTGTGGGGCGAGGACCAGCCCGCCAACCCGCGCGCGGGGGTGCAGACCTACATCACGCGGCTGCGCGAAACCCTTGGCCCGGACCACATCCACACCGAACCGCCCGGCTACCGGCTCTCCGCGCGGGTCGACGCCCAGCGGTTCGAAGAGTTGCTTGACGGTGGACAGCTGCGGGAGGCGCTCGTTGTCTGGCGCGGGGTTCCTTTTGGGGGTACCGGTTCCGCCTGGCTCGAACGAATCCAAGGTCCCCGCCTGACCGAGCGCTACCTCGCGGCGGCCGAGCGCCTTGCCGACCTGGACCTTGCCGCCGGCCGCCACACCGAACAGATCGCGCCCCTGCGCGAACTGCTCACCGACCACCCGCTGCGCGAGTCCCTCGCCGCCCGCCTCGTCACCGCCCTCGACCGCGCCGGACGCCGTACCGAAGCGCTGGAGGTCTTCGAATCCACGCGGCGGCGCATCGCCGACGAGCTTGGCGCCGACCCTGGCCCGGAGCTGCGCGGCCTGCAAACCGCCCTGCTGCCGGATCAGGCGAGCGCGATAATCCCCAGGCAGCTGCCGCCGGACCTGTGGTGCTTCGCCGGGCGCGACCCAGAGCTGTCCACATTAGACGAAATAGCGGCGCCGGTCGCGGTCGTCACTGGCACGGCGGGCGTTGGCAAGACAACCCTTGCCGTGCACTGGGCTCACCGCGTCGCCGGCCACTTCCCCGACGGCCAGCTGTACGTGAACCTTCGCGGGTTCGACCCTTCAGGCTCCCCGGCGCCGGTGTCCGAGGCGGTCCGCGGTTTCCTCGACGCGCTTGGCGCGGCGCCTGAGCGCGTTCCGGCCGGGGTGCAGGCGCAGATCGGCATGTACCGCAGCCTGATGGCGGACAGGCGAATGCTGGTGCTGCTGGACAACGCGCGCGACGCCGACCAGGTCCGGCCGCTGCTGCCCGGCGCCGCCGGCTGCGCGGTGATAGTCACCAGCCGCGACCGGCTGACCGGGCTCATCGCCGAGGCTGGCGCGCGGCCCGTCGTGCTCGACGCGATGCCCAGCGTGCAGGCGCGGCGCCTGCTCGAACTGCGCCTGGGGACGGCGCGGGTGAGCGCCGATCCGTGGGCGACGTACCAGATCATCGACCGCTGCGCCGGGCTGCCGCTGGCCCTGGCGGTGGTCGCCGCGCAGGCGGCCTTGCACCCGGACTTCGCGCTCCAGGCGATCGCGCCTCAGCTCGCCGAAGGGCTTGACGCCGACGTCGTCGCCGTCTTCTCCTGGTCGTATCGCACCCTCGGCCCCGACGCGGCAAGGCTTTTCCGGTTGCTGGGCCTGCATTGCGGTCCGGATGTCACCGTCGCGGCCGCGGCGAGCCTTGCGGCGGCAACGCTTGAGCGGACCGGGACCCTGCTGCGGGAACTCGCCGCCACGCATCTGATGGCCGAGCGCGTGCCGGGCCGCTACACCTTCCACGACCTGCTGCGCTCCTACGCGGCGGAGCTGGCCGCGACCGCCGAGTCCGCCGGCGTGCGGCACGCCGCGACCGTCCGGATGCTCGAGCATTACGCCCACAGCGCGCACCTGGCGGCCGAAGCGCTGGATCCCAACCGGCGGACCACAAAGCTTGAGCCCGCGACAGCAGGGGTCATCCGGGTGGCGCCGGAAAGCCGCGAGGCGGCGATGGCGTGGTTCGACGCGGAGCACCCGGTCCTGATGCGCGCGGTCGAACGGGCGGCCGCGGACGGGCTTGACGCCGCCACGGCCCAGCTGGCGTGGGCGCTCGCGCCAATCCTCGACCTGCGCGGGGAGTGGAGCGAGTGCCTGCGGACCCAGGAACTCGCGCTCGCGGCGACGGTGCGGCTTGGCGATCGCGAGTTGCGCGGCGACGTGCACCGCCGGATCTCCCGCTGCCTGATCCGGCTGGGCCGGTCCGAGGACGCGGAGCAACACCTGCTGCACGCGATGGGGCTCGCCATGGAGCTTGGCGACGGCGCCGGTCTCGCGCGTACACCATCAGATAGCCACGCTTTACGAGTCGCAGCAACGCCATGCCGAGGCACTCGCTCATGTGCTCAAGGAGCTCGAGCTGTTCCGGGCGGCCGGACAGCGCCGCGGGGAGGCGATCGCGCTCAACGGGGTCGGCTGGTTCAATGCCAAGCTCGGCGACTACCGGGCGGCGCTTGTCCACTGCCGGCAAGCCCTGGCGATACACCAGGAGCTCGGCAACCTCTTCGGCCAGGCGTCCACATGGGACAGTCTTGGCCTTGCGCACCAGAACCTCGGCGAGCACGCGCGCGCGTTGGAGTGCTACCAGCGGTCCCTCGACCTCCACGAGCTGGTCGACGACCGCTACAGCATCGCCGGGACCAACATGCACATCGGCGACCTGCACCTGTCCATCGGCCAGACCGCGGATGCCGTGCGGGCTTGGCGGCGCGCGCTCGACATCTTCAGCGAGCTGGGCCATGCCGACGCCGCCGTCGTCCGCGGCAAGCTGGCCGCTCAACCGACGGCTGGCTGACAAAAGCGGCGTCGGTTTGCATCGATCTGAGACACTCCTGTGGTGCCCTTGGAGGTTCGCCTTCTCGGCCCGCTGGAGATCGTCCTTGACGATCGCCCGGTCCGGCTGACCGGCCGGTTGCGGGCCCTGCTGGCGGTGCTGGCGTTGTCGGCGGAGAAGGTGGTCTCGGTGGCTCGCATCGCCGAGGCCCTCTGGGGCGACCACCTTCCCGCCAACCCGCGCACCAGCGTGCAGACCTACATCACGCGGCTGCGCGAAACCGTTGGCCACGGCCTCATCCACACCCAGCCGCCGGGCTACCGGCTCAGCGCGCAGGTCGACGCGGTGCGCTTCGAGGAGCTGCTCGACCGCGACAGCATCCCGGAGGCGCTCGCCCTGTGGCGCGGGGTTCCTTTTGAGGGTACCGATTCCGCCTGGCTCGAACAGGTCCAGGCGCCCCGCCTGACCGAGCTCTACCTCACGGCCGTCGAGCGCCTCGCCGACCGCGAGCTTGCCGCCGGACGCCACACCGAGCAGATCGCACCCTTGCGCGAATTGCTGTCGCACCACCCGCTTCGGGAGACGCTCGCCGCCCGCCTCATCACCGCCCTCGACGGCGCCGGCCGCCGCGCCGAGGCGCTCGAAACCTACGAGGCCACCCGCCGCCGCATCGCCGACGAGCTGGGCACCGACCCCGGCCCGGAGCTGCGCGGCCTGCACGCCGCCCTGCTCACCGAGCCCGAGCCCGAGGCGGTGACCGCGGTGATCCCCAGGCAACTGCCACCGGACCTGCCCGGGTTCGCCGGCCGCCTGGCCGATCTGTCCACGTTGGACGGCATGCTCGGCGGAGCCTTGTCGCCCTTGGCCATCACCGTTATCAGCGGCATCGCCGGGGTCGGCAAGACCACGCTGGCCGTGCACTGGGCACACCGCGTCGCCGACCGCTTCCCCAACGGCCAGCTGTATGTGAACCTTCGCGGGTACGACCCGGGCGCGGCCCCGGTCGAGCCGGCCACCGCCATCCGCGGTTTCCTTGACGCCCTTGGGGTTCCGCCGCGGCGCATCCCGGCCGACCTCGCCGCGCAGACGGCGCTGTACCGCAGCCTGCTGTCCGGCCGGCGGATGCTGATGGTGCTCGACAACGCCCGCGACGCCGAACAGGTCCGGCCGCTGCTGCCCGGCGGCACCGGCTGCGCGGCGATCGTCACCAGCCGCGACCGCCTCACCGGCCTGATCGCCGCCGAGGGTGCCCGCCCGCTCGCCCTCGACCTGCTCACCAAGGATGAGGCGGAGGAGATGCTCGCGCAACGCCTTGGGCCGCAACGGGTTACCTCGGAACGCAGGGCGGTGGGCGAGATCATCGACCGGTGCGCGCGGCTGCCCCTGGCCCTGGCGATCACGGCGGCCCGCGCGGCGGCCAACCCGAGTTTCCCGCTGGACACCCTTGCGGCGCAGCTTCGCGAGTCGCGGGGCGGGCTCGCCGTGTTCGAGGACGGTGACACCGCAACCGATCTGCGGGGCGTGTTCTCCTGGTCGTACCGCACCCTCAGCGAGGGCGCGGCGGCGCTGTTCCGCCTGATCGGGCTGCATCCCGGTCCGGACATCTCGGTCCTGGCCGCGGCGAGCCTATCCGGCCTGGGCCGCGAACCGGTGCGCCCCTTGCTGTCCGAGCTGACCCGGGCCAACCTGCTCACCGAGCGGGCACCGGGCCGGTTCATGCCGCACGACCTGCTCCGCGCGTACGCCGCCGAGCTTGCCGAAGCGCACGACACCGACGCCGCCCGGCGCGCCGCTTCGCGCCGCGTGCTCGACCACTACCTGCACTCCGCCTACCTGGGGGCCCGGTTGCTGCAGTCGAGCCGGGATCCGCTGGAGCTTCCCCCTGCCGAGCCCGGCGTCACCGTCGCCGAGCTGGCCACCTACGACGAGGCGCTGGACTGGCTGACCACCGAGCACCAGGTACTGCTGGCCGCGGTCGGCCATGCCATGGGCGAAGGGCTTGACACCCACGCTTGGCAGCTCGCCTGGAGCCTGACCAATTTCCTTTACCGGCGCGGGTTCTGGAACGACCGGGTGGCCGTCGGGCTGGCCGCTGTCCGGGCCGCCGAGCGGCTCGGCGACGACGCCGTGCTGGCGCTGAACCACCGCTCGCTGGCCGGCGCCTACGTGTGGAAAAAGCTCTACGACGAGGCGCTGGAGCACTACGACGAGGCGCTGGACTTCGCCACCCGCTGCGGCGACCGGATCGCCCAGGCCCACATCCACGAGGGGCTTGCCCTGCTCAAGAATCAGCTCAGCGACCATTACGGGTCACTTGACCACTCCCGCCGGGCGCTCGAGCTCTACACGGACGCCGGGCACCTGCCCGGACAGGCCGACGCGCTCAACCAGATGGCAATGATGGAGGTCGGCCTCGGTGACCACCGCCCGGCCATCGTCCACTGCCGCCAAGCGCTTGCCCTGCAACGGGAACTCGACAACCCTTACGGCCAGGCCGCCACCTGGGACACCCTGGGCCTGGCGCACCACCGTCTCGGCGCGCACGCCCAAGCGATCATCTGCTTTGGACGCTCCCTGCGGCTGCTGCGCGAGATCGGCGAGCGCTACCCGCAGACGGAGGTGTTCATCAACCTCGGCGAAGCCAACCTTGCCGCCGGCGAACCCGACGCCGCCGAGGAGGCCATGCGCCAGGCGCTGGCGATCCTGGAGGAGCTGGGGCATCCCGATGCCGAGGCGGTGCGCGGCAAGCTCAAGGCGCTGCAAGCCTGACCCGCATCTGAAAGTGATCTGAAGTAGATCTGAATGCGCCACCGGGCACCATCCGGCGCGTGCAGACTCGTCGACTGTTTTCGCTATGCGCCGCCACCGTGATCGTGCTGTCCGGTGCGGCTTCCACGTCCTCCCGGGCCGGTGAGCCGGCCCCGCCCGGCAAAGCCCGGGCCGAGGTCCTCAGTGCCCGCAGCGAGACCCGCCAGGTCTTCGCGGAGCCTGATGGCAGTTACACGATGGAGCTGAGCAGCAAGCCGGTTCGGGCTTTTCAGAACCATCAGTGGGTACCCGTAGACACCGCCCTGAAACGCAAGCCGGGCGGCATCGTGGTGCCTGAAGCGGCCGCCGCTGAGCTGGAGATCTCCGGTGGCGGGCAGGGGATGCTGGTGCGCCAGACGTTGGGCGCCAACAGTTTCGCGCTCAGCTGGCCCGGCCACCTGCCCGAGCCGTCGCTGGACGGCGACACCGCCACCTATGCCAACGTGTTTCAAGACGTCGACCTGCGGGTGCGGGCGACCGCCCAAGGCTTCTCGCACCTTCTGGTGGTGAAGACACCCGAGGCCGCCAAGGTCCTGCCGGACATCCACTTCGAACTGTCCACCAACCTGAAGCCGAGCATCAACTCCCACGGCGGGCTGACCCTCACGGATGCCAAGGGGGCCTTGGTGCTCGAGTCCACCCGCGCGGACATGTGGGACTCGGGCGCGCTGAGGGCGGTGGGGCGGCTGGAGGTCACGCCGCGGCGGCTCACGCTGATTCCGGACCGGGCCTTGCTGTCCAACCCGGATGCGAAGTTCCCCATCGTCATCGACCCCGATTACTTCCCGCCCGGCGCGGGCTGGACGAAGGTGTTCGAGGGCAACCCGAACACCGGCTACTGGAACGGCGGCGTCGACGACGGCCTGGCCAAGGTCGGATACTGCGGCTGGCCCGGCTGCAACGGCATCGGCACCACGCGCTCGTTCTTCCAGTTCGACATCACCGCGCTGCGCGGCGCGCACATCATGGGCGCCGAGTTCAACATGCACGAGTCGCACGCGCCGTCCTGCTCCCCGCGCGTGTTCGAGGTGCACCAGACCGGCCCGATCGGCGGCGGCACCACGTGGAACAACCAGCCCGGCTTCTGGGGCTGGCTGGGCAACCACAATGTCGCCCTTGGGTACAACAGCAACTGCCCGGCCAACTGGGTGGGGGTCGACGCGGGGCAGGCGGTGCGCAACCGCCTCGCCGAGGGGTCCAACGTGGCGACCTTCGGGATGAAGTCGTACACCAACTGGATCCGGCAGGACTGTTGCGACGACTGGCAGATAAAAGACGCCCACGGCTGGAAGAAGTTCGACACAGCTCACCTGATCGTGCACTATGACTGGCCGCCGTATGCCACCGGAATGTGGGCCAACGCCGGCAACGGCCCCAGCCTGGGCTGCCCCGGAGACCGTGACGTATCGTTCACCCCCACCGGCGAAGCCACCCTGCACGCCACACTGTCCGATCCGGACGGTCACAATGTCGCCGCCGAGTTCGAGTGGTGGGTGTGGGGCGGCTCGAAGGTCGGCAGCCAGACGACCACCGCGCAACCCAATGGCACGGTCCACGCGGTGACCATCCCGAGGGGTGCGTTCGGCGACGGGGCGGCGATCTCCTGGCGGGTACGCGGCCACGACGGCATCGTCTGGGGCGGCTTCACCGGCTGGTGCCAGATCACCGTCGACGCCAGGCCGCCCGGACGGCCGGGAGTGACGTCCACCGACTACCCGGAGGACGGCACAGCCGGCTACCTCGGCAAGACCGGCGCGTTCACCGTCACCACCACCGAGCCGGACGTCATCGGGTTCCAATGGAGCCTGAACTTCGCCGACTTCCCGGTGGTGGACGTCAACTCCAACCAATTCGTGCGCGCCACCGACGGCAGGGGTACCGTGCGGGCCACGCCCAGCCGGGACGGCCGCAACGACCTGTACGTGCGCGCCGTCGACCGGGCGCTGAACCCTTCGCCGCACTACCAGAAGTTCGAAGGCGGCGAGTATGTCCCCGGCGGCTACGGGTTCAACGTGGGCTCGGAGGTGCCGCCGCCGGCCGGGCACTGGCCGCTCGACGGCGACGGGGTCAGCTCGGTGCCCGACGTCTCCGGGCACGGTCACCACGGCACCCTGACCGGAACTACGGGCTGGACCACCGGGCGGGTCGGCGACGCCGTCAACTTCAACGGTTCCGACGGTCAGGTCACCACCTCCGGCGGGCCGGCCCTGGACACCTCCGGGACGTTCACCGTCGCGGCGTGGGCGCGGCTGGACCGGACCGGCGGATGGCCGGCGATCGTCTCGCAGGACGGCCGGAACAGCGCGGGTTTCCAGTTGCAGGGCTCGTATGACGGCCGCTGGTCGTTCGTCATGTTCTCCGAGGACATAGCCGGTGGTGGCCAGCGGCACTCCCGTGTCTTCTCCCCCGGGCTCGCCCAGGTGGGCGTATGGACCCATGTCGCGGGCGTGCACGACTCGGGCCTGGACGAGCTGCGGCTCTACGTCGACGGCGTGCGGGTGGGCAGCATCGCGCACCCGAATGCCTGGGCCGCCGCGGGTCCGCTGACCATCGGCCGGTCGATGTGGGCGGGCCAGCCCGTCGACTTCTTCCCGGGCGGCATCGACGACGTGCGCGCCTACAACCGGATGCTGACCGATGACGAGATCCGGGCCCTGGCCGGGCGTCCGGTCAACGAGGAGGTGTTCTTCCCGCTCGACGAGGGCACGGGTACCAGGACCGCGGACGTGTCGGGCAACTACCGCACGGGCACGCTCTTCGGCGACCCGACCTGGAAACCGGGTCCGGTCGGCACCCACGCCGTCGAGTTCGACGGGCAGGACGACGCCATCGTCGCCGCGGGACAGGCGGTGCGCACCGACAAGAGCTTCACGGTCACGGCACGGGCCTGGCTCAAGTCGAAGAACGGTGTCCACCAGACGGTGGTGAGCCAGGACGGGCCGCAGTCGTCGGGTTTCGTGCTCCAGTACCGACCCACGCCCGGTACGAACGGCAAGTGGTCGTTCAGCGTCTCGCAGCAGGACGCCTCGAACCCGGCCTGGCTGACCGTCGACGCCGCGGCCGAACCCGACACACAGCAATGGGTGCACCTGGCCGGGGTGTACGACGCGCAACTGGGTGAGGTCCGGCTCTACGTCAACGGGACGATGCACCGCGCGCCGGCGAGGGTCGCCGCGCATGTGCCGGGCAACCTGGTGATCGGGCGGGCGAGGCAGGGCAGCACCCCGGTCACCTTCTTCGACGGCCGCGTCGACGACGTCCACGCCTACACCGGGGTCCTCACCAAGGAGGAGATCGACGCGGACAACTTCAACCCGGTGACCGCGCGCCCGACCGTCTACACCGGACAGATTTCAAGCTACATCGACCATGCCGGAAAGCACTTCGTGACAAACGGTCCGGTGCCGCCGGGCTTCGGCTACAGGGGCTCGCTGGGCATGCTGGCGCCGCCCGGAACGCCGGGCACGCAGATGCTCTACTCATGCCGGTACTCCGGCGGCCAGTTCGTCTCGCTCCAGTCCACATGCGAGGGTTACACCCTGCTCGGTGAGATCGGCCTGGTGTATGTCAGCCCGCCTGAGGATGTGCCGGTACTGGCGATCTATCGCTGTGTCGTGGACGCCACCGGTGACCACTTCATCTCGCATCAGGAGAGCTGCCATGGGCACCGCAACGAGGGACCTTACGGTTACGCGCCCGCCTACCGGCACCTGATCCGCTACGTGAAGGAGTTCGCGCCCGCCGACCACGAAACGACGGTCGTCGGGCCGCGCCAAGGTTATCGAGCCGAAGGGGTGCAGGGGATCGTCGCGATGACCGGGGATACCGGTGCCATCGGCCTCTGGGCATGCTTCGACGGTACGGATGAGTTCGTCTCGACCGCCTCCAACTGCGACGGCAAGCAGGTGCGGTGGTGGATCGGCGGGATCTGGACCACCCCGCCCGCGCACGCGGCGGTAAGCGTCCCGATGTATCAGTGCCTCGCGCCGGGTGACCGGTTCACCTCCTTCGACGAGTTCTGCGAGGGCCACACGGTCCTCGGAACGCTCGGCTACGTCATCACACGGTTCTAGAGGGGAAGTGCCATGAGAGGAAAACGTTGGCTTGCAGCGGGTTTAGGCGTCGTCCTGGCGGCGACGCCGGCCCCCGCGGTCCAGGCCACCGAGCTGGTGCTGCCGGCCAAGCCGCAGGAGGAGAAGGCGGTGCCCGTGAGCGCCGTGCCCGTGGTGCCGTTGTCCCCCGACGCAGCGGCGGCGGCGGCGATCCGCTCCAGCCCCGCGGTGCTGTGGCCGGTGGCACGGGAGGTCGATGTGCGCCTGGACGCCACGCCGGCCCGTGCCGGGACACTGCCGGTGTGGGTATCGGGTGCCGGTGGCGGTTCGGTGAAGGTGTCCTTCAAGGACATGAAGCTGGGGCTGGAGCGCACCGGGGGCGGCGAGGAGCCGGTTTCGGTCACCGTCGATTATGGACGGTTCCGGCACGCGTACGGCGGGGACTGGGCGAGCCGGCTGCGCCTGGTCCGGCTGCCCGGCAACGAGACCGTGCCGGCGCGCAACGACGTGAAGGCCGGCAGGCTGACCGCGGACGTGTCCGGCGGCGAGTTCGCGCTCGCCGCCGGTCCCTCCGGCGCGACGGGCAACTACGCGGCGACACAGCTTGCCCTGTCTGACTCGTGGCAGGTCTCCGGCCAGACGGGCGACTTCGGCTGGACCTACCCGCTGCGCATGCCACCGACACCCGGTGGGCTGCAACCGCAACTGTCCATTGCGTACTCGTCCGGCTCGGTCGACGGGCGGACCGCGTCCACCAACAACCAGCCGTCCTGGCTCGGGGAAGGTTTCGACCTTTGGTCCGGCTACATCGAGCGGTCCTACAAGGGATGCGGCGACGACGGCCCGGTCAAGACCGGTGACCAGTGCTGGTTCTCCGACAACGCGACGCTCTCGCTGGCCGGGCACTCCGGTCCGCTGGTGTTCGAGGCGGCAGCCGGCATCTACCGGCTCAAGGACGACGACGGCTCCCGCATCGAGCGGCTGACCGGGGCGTCCAACGGGGACGACGACGGCGAGCACTGGAAGCTCACCACGCGCGAGGGTGTTCAGTACTTCTTCGGCCTCAAGCCGGAGACGTCCTCGACCTGGACCGTCCCGGTGTTCGGCAACAACGCCGGGGAGCCCTGCTACAAAGGGTCTTTCGATGCCTCCTGGTGCCTTCAGGGGTACAGGTGGAATCTCGACTACGTCGTGGACGCGCGTGACAACACCATGACCTACTTCTATGCCAAGGAACGCAACTCCTACGGGCTGAACCTGGGGAAGCAAACCGTCGGCTACGACCGGGGTGGCGTGCTCCAGCGCGCCGAATTCGGTACCCGCAAAGGAAATGAAGCAAACGCACCGGCTTCCGTGGTCTTCTCGACGCAGGAGCGCTGCGTCCCCGGCGCCAACTGCGCCGCGCACATCCCGTCGTCCTATCCGGACGTTCCGTTCGACCAGGAGTGCTTGGCGAACTGCACCACGCTGGTGTCGCCGACGTTCTGGAGCACCAAGCGTCTGGCGAGCATCACCACGCGGATCGGCACCGGGACCGGCACCGTGCCGGTGGAGACGTGGACGCTGGCCCACAGCTTCCCGAGCCCCGGCGACGGCACGAATGCTTCCCTGTGGCTGTCATCGATCACCCACTCGGCCGGTTCGCTTTCGCTGCCACCGGTCACCTTCGGCGGGCTGGCCTTCCACAACCGGGTCAACTCCACCGGCGACGGCCTGCCGCCGCTGGGCAAGTTCCGGGTCGTGGCGGTCAACAACGAGTACGGCGGCACGCTCGGAATCAACTACGCCGCAACGGATTGCTCGGCCGCCGCACTGCCCGCGCCGGAGACCAACACCAAACGCTGCTTCCCGGTGTACTGGCAGCCGGACGGCGGGCAGCCGTTCACCGACTGGATGCACAAGTACGTGGTGGAAAGCCTGGTCCAGGTCGACCGGGTGGGTGGGGCGCCGACCCAGACCACCAGCTACGAGTACCTCGGCGGCGGCGCCTGGCGCTACACCGACAACGAGCTGATCAACCCGGAGCGCCGGACGTGGTCGCAGTGGCGCGGCTATGAGCGGGTCGTCGTCCGGCACGGAGCGTCCAAAATAGAGCACCGCTACTTCCGTGGCATGCACGGCGACCGGCTGAACGCCGGCGGCGGAACAAAATCGGTGTCGATTATGGACAGTGAGGGTGGCTCGGTCTTCGACGACGAGCAACTCCACGGGCGGGAGCGCGAGAAGACGACCTACAACGGCACCGCCGTGGTCGGCTCGACACTGAGCGACTACTGGCAGCGCGGCCCGACCGCCGTTCAAGGACCGCTCAAGGCGTACCTGGTCGACAGCGGTTCGGTGCGGGACCGCACGGCACTCGACGGCGGCGCGTGGCGGCGCACCCGCATCGACCGCCAGTACGACACCACCGGCCTGGTCACGCAGATCGACGACGCGGGCGACGTCTCCGTCACCGGGGACGAGCAGTGCACCCGGACGTGGTACACCGCAAGGGCTTTGCCCTCGCGGGCGCAGACGGTCGGGGTGGCGTGCGCCGCCGCGCCGGCCGACCCCATCTCCGACGTCCAGACCACCTACGACGCCGTAGGGAACCCGGTCAAGGTCGAAAACCTCGCCGACTGGATGGCGGGGCAACCGGTCTACGCCACCGCGAGCCGGGCCACGTTCGACGCCTACGGCCGGCCGGTCGAGAGGTTCGACGCCCTCGACCGCAAGACCGTCATGGGTTACACCGAGTCCGGCGGGCTGACCGTCAAGACAGCGGTCAGCAACGACCTGGGGCACACCACGAACACCACCATCGACCCGGCCTTCGGCTCGCCCGTCACCGCGATCGATCCCAACAACCGCCGCACCGACATGCGCTATGACGCGCTTGGCAGGGTCACCGGCGTCTGGCTGCCCGGACGCAACGAACCCGCGGGTGAGGGGCCGAACCTGCGCTACCGCTACCTCATCCGCAGTGACGGGCCAAGCGTCGTGACGACGGAAACGTTGCGCGCCAACAACAACTATCAGGTCGAGCACGGCCTGTACGACGGTTTCCTGCGACCGCGGCAGACCCAGTCGCCGGCCTGGGGCGGCGGCCGGGCGCTGACCGACTCCCACTACGACGAGCGGGGCCTGCTGGCGAAGGTCAACGACAAGTACTACGCCGAAGGGGATCCGGCGACCCAACTGGTGGCGGCCGGGGACAACAACGTGCCGTCGCAGACCGTCAGCGAGTTCGATGGCGTAGGGCGCACGGTCGCCACCATCTTCCGCTCCCTCGGCGACGAGAAGTGGCGCGGCACCAAGTCGTACCACGGAGACCGCATCGACACCGTTCCGCCTCCCGGCGGAGTCCGCACCTCGATCGTCGTCGACCGGGAAGGCAAGACCACCGAGCGGCACGAGTTCAACGGTGCGGTGGCGGGCGTGACCCGGTACACCTACACCAAGGCCGGGCAGCTGGCCACGATCACCGACCCGGGCAGCAAGGTCTGGCGCTACGACTACGACCTGCGCGGCTGGCGCGTCGCGGTCGACGACCCCGACAAGGGCCACTCCACCGCGATCTTTGACGCCGCGGGACAGCTGCTGTCCACAACGGACGCTCGTGGGCAGACCCTGAACCACGCCTACGACCGGCTGGGCCGCCGCACCGAGGAGCGGGACGCCGCCGGCGGGCTGCGCGCCAGGTGGACCTACGACACGCTGGCGATCGGGATGCCCACCTCGAGCACTCGGGTCGAGGGCGGCAACGCCTACACCACGGCGGTGACCGGATACGACACCGCGTACCGGCCCACCGGTACCAAGGTGACCATCCCCAACGTGGAGGCGGGGCTGGCCGGTACCTACCAGACCGAGCTGACCTACCGCCCCGACGGCAGCACCGCCTCGATGAAGCTGCCCCGCGCAGGCGACCTCGCCGAAGAGACGATCACGTTCGGGTACGACGAACTCGGGCTGGCCCGGACCATGACCGGTGCCTCGAGCTACGTCAACGACACCTGGTACACCCGCTTCGCCGAGCTTGCCCAGGTGTCGATGGGAGCGGCCGGATCCAAGGTGTGGGAGACGGTGTACTACGACACCGACACCCGCCGGTTGGCCCGGTCGCTGCTGCAGCGGGAGACGACCACCTCGCCGACCGTCAACGACCAGCGCTACACCTACGACCCGATCGGCAACGTCACCCGGATCTGGGACGTCACCGAGGTGCAGTGCTTCGCCTACGACGGGCTGCGGCGCATGACCGCGTCGTGGACGGTCACCGACACCTGCGCGTCGCCCGGCGGGCCGGGCCTGACGTCCTACACCTACGACCCGACCGGCAACCGGCTCACCGAGAACCAGCGGACCTACACCTACGCCGGCCACAAGCTGTCGTCGGTCAGCAACGGGTCCACATCGGACACCTACGAGTACGACGCCACTGGAAACCTGGTGCGGCGAAACAACCAGAGCTTCCAATGGGACGCGTCGGGCCGCCTTGCCGGTGACGGCAACGGGACGTCGATCGTGTATGACGCCGACGGCAACCGGCTGATCCGCCGCGAGCCGGGGGCGACCACGCTTTACCTTGGCGGGCAAGAGATCCGGCTCGACCGGACCACCGGGGTGAAGACCGGCACCCGGTTCTACACGCACGGCGGCAAACTCATCGCCGCCCGGACCGGCGGCGGACTGTTCTGGCAATCGGGCGACCACCACGGCACCTCGATGACCAGTATCCGGTCGAACACCCTGGAGATCGCCCGCCGCCGGTTCACCCCGTTCGGCGCGCCCCGCGGGGCAGCCGTGGCGTGGCCGCACGACAAGGGTTTCGTCGGCGGGACAAGCGACAGCTCGCTCGGGCTGGTACAGCTGGGCGCGCGGGAGTACGAGCCGGCGACGGGGCGCTTCATCTCGGTCGACCCGATCATCGACCCGGCCGATCCGCAACAGCTCAACGGATACACGTACGCCGGCAACAACCCGGCGTCGATGAGCGACCCCGACGGGCTGAAGTACTTCGTCGACGTCGACGGGCTCGTCACCATCCCCGACAAGGCCCACGCCAGCCCTGCCCTGATCCAGCGGGCATCGCAGAAGGCCGCAAAGATCACCCGCCAGAACGCTGAAATCAAGCAGCGCCGCGACAACGCCATCCGCGCCACCGGCCACACCCCGGAGGAGTACGAGGAACTCCAGAAGGTCCGGCAGAAGAGCGTCGTCGACGTTGTGATCGAGGCCGGCGGCGAGATCCTCAAAGAGGTCCTGGGCATCAACGACATCAAGGGCTGCTTCAGCCAGGGCGACCTCGGATCGTGCATCTCGATGGTGGTAGGCGCGGTCGGCATCGGATTCGGGATCCTGTTCAAGATCGGCAAGCTGATCAAGGCTGTCAAGAAGGCATGGGAGGCCGTCACCGACTTCAACAAGAAACGCAAGAAGGCCGAGGATCTCGAGGACAAGGTCAAGGATGGGTCGACCCAGGCGTCTACCAAGCGCGCCGATGACAAGGAAGAGTCCCTGGCCGAGGAGAGACACAAGACCCAAGACTCGGCGGCCCGCGGCGTCGCGAGTGCGGAGAAAGGCGTCGGTACGAGGACCGAGGTCGGCGTCCCGACCAAAGAGCCGGGCATGCACGGAGCCCACTCCGGTGTGGCCACCTTGGACGTGGTGTCGTCGGTCGCCCTCGCCGTCACGATGACCGCCACCATTGTCAAGAGCAAGATAGCCGACAAGATTCGCCAATGGTTTAAGAAGTGACAGCATGATCCAAGAAGCGCTGGATGTCAGAACTCGCCCTGGATCCACATCCAGCGCTTCTTGGATCACATCGCAAGATCAGATGCGCCTGAGGCCGACGTGTACATGGTTGCCGTGATCCACCGCGGCACCCCAGATGATCTGCACCCGGAACTGCGCGCCGTCGATCTTCACCACGAAGTTCTGCACGGTGTCCGGCCGCCAGCCCTGGATGCCCATGGCTTTCGCGAGTTTCTCGGCCTCGTCGCGGCCGCTGTTGGTCAGGTAGTCAATCGCGTAGGCCCGCTTCGAGCCGTCGAAGTGATCCGACACCCGGTTGGGGTCGTCGACCGAGTCGTAGTCGCGTTTCTCCGAGCTGATGTTGGTCAGCCCGAGTTTGGCCAGGAACGGCGTGATGAACTGGTCGAAGACCGACTCGGCCCCGCCCCACTTCCCGTGGACGTTGACGTTCGAGAGCTTCTCCGTGGGCTTGTGGTCGCCGCCCTTGTGCTGGTGCGGGGTGTCGGGGCGGAACAGGTCGCGCAGGCGGTCACGCACGTGCGAGCGGACAAGCTTGCTGTGGCCCTTGTTCATGCTGGCGATGATGCGCTCGATCGTGCCGCGCTGGTGTTTGTTGTGATCGTCATCGGCGCGCAGGGCACGCTGCCGCGCCTCGATCAGGTACCCGATATCCCTGCTGAGCAAGGGCGGCAAACGCCGCACCCCTTCCCAGTCCTCCAATGCCTCTTCCAGCGCGTGCCGGACCTTTGCCGTCTTGGCCGCGTCACCCACGCGGACGCGGCCGAGATTGTCGGCCGCGTCGCGGCAGGTGTGATAGACCGACTCGGTGATGGCCAGGTGTTCGGTCATGCGCTTGGTCATCGACAGCAGCAGCTTCTCGTTGACGACGATCTTCCCGGACTTGCCGGCCAGGTTGCGCGGCACCGACCACGGGCGCGAGTCGTTCTCGTCCCGCCTGGATTTGGGCTTGGGCGACTCGACGCTGCCCGACTTGCCCATCCGGCCCATCACCATCTGGACATACTGGTAGGTGCTGACGTTGGTGTCGCGGATCGTCTTGATGTAGTTGGGATCGCGCTGGGCCTTCTGGGCCGCGCCGGGGCCGCCGTGCCAGGCCACCGCGACCAGCTGCCAGCTGCCGAACTGCTTGTAGTAGCCGGCCATCATCTGCCGGGCCCGCTCGTCCTGCACCTCGCGCGGGGCGTCCATGGCGCGCTTGTAGCCCTTGTAGTTGCCCCAGGTCGAATCGAGGAACTGATACGCCCCGGTGGCGCGGCCGTAACCCGGGTTCCACGGGCTTTGCGCGTTGTAGTCGCCGCCGGACTCCACCGAGCGGATCGCCGCCATGAACTTGCCGAGCGCGTCAGCCATGCTCGCCCTCCCTCATCAGTTCCCGCAAAGCGGCGTACAACTCCGGCCCACTCGCCGGGGTCATCGCGTAGGCGTTCTCGTCGGCGGTGATGCGCCACGCCGCCCCGGTTTCGTCGGCGCCCCAGCGCAGTTCGCCCGCTTCGAGGCGACCCGTGTCCGGGTCGCGCCGCACGACGGTGACCGCCGCGGCGCCGCCCCGCCCGCTCATCGCCGCCACCCAGGTTTTGGCGGTACCGGGGTCGACCCCGACCCGGGTCAGCGTGGTCACCGCCGCCTCCTCGTCACCGGCGAGGGCCTGCTTGTCGCAGCGCCGGTACACCACCGGGCTGACCGTCCATCGTGGACCCTCCGCGGCCGTGACGACATCCGGGTCGAGCCCGGCCACACCCGCCACCGCCGCGACCGCGTCGCCGCCTTCCACCGCCCAGAACCGCACCAGCCCACCCGGCAACGCCTCCAGCATCCCCATCTCGCCGGAAGGCCCGATACTGAAGGCGTACTCGGTGACCTCGCCGGCCCGGTCCGTCTGGACCTCCACCGCCAGCACCGCGTCGCAGAACGCCTCGGCCAGCCGGGTCACCTCGTCCAGGTCCAGTTCGTCCCGCACACCGAAGCCGTCGGGCTCGGTGGCGAACCCCGGCAGCCAGATACCCACGGCCCGCTGCATAGCCTGCAGGTCGTCAACGGTCAGTATGGTGTTCATCCCTCGCCTCCGCCGGAGACGCCACCGCGGCCGCCGCCACCGGTGACACCACCGCCACCGCCACCGTGCCCACCGCCACTGCCGCCGTGTCCGCCACCGCCGCCGTGCCCGCCGTGCCCACCGCCACCGCCGCCGCCACCACCGCCGCCGCCGCCCTGCCCGCCTCGGTCGTCACGCTTGTCGGAGCCGTTTTGGACCTCGGCCGCGGCGTCGATCAGAAGCCTTGCGGCGCGACGCAGGCGCTTGCCCGCCACCTCAAGGTGATGCTGGCGATGCTCCGCACCGGTGTGCCCGCGGAACCGGTCGGCAACCGTGCCCTCCCACTCGCCCCGGCTCGAGCGCACCAGCTGGTGCAGCTCGTCGCGTACGGCGTCGAGGCGGGCCGCCTCCCGATCGAGCACCCAGGCCAGGTGCGTCAGGTCCTCCGGTGAAGTTTTCGCAGCCATGCCCGCAAGGTATGCGCGCGCTCACCCGCACGGCTACGGGAAAGGCTTCCGATACCGCACCCGCCATCCGCCGCCCTACCTTGATGACCAAACCTAACGCAGGAGGATAAATGTCCCGGATAGCCGCGGAGATACCGCAACTCTTCGCCCTCAAGAACAGCCTCGACCGGCAGGCCGGCACCATCGACGGGCTGCGCACCGAGCTGCGCAACCAGCTGAGCAACACCGTATGGGAGGGGCGTTCGGCAGACCGGTTCCGCGCCGAGTGGGCCGACTACGAGCGGGTTCTCATGCGCATGAGCGCAGCGCTGACCGATGCCGCGCTCGAGGTGCAGTCGCGGGCCAACCGTCTCACCGACGCCGACGCCTGACGTGGGCGCGCAAGCACCCCACGACTGGGAGGTGGCCGTCGCCGGTGGCCTTCGCGCCGGGGGTGCCGTGCCTTTGCCGCCGGGCGGGACGGTCACGGTCGGGCGCGGCGGCGAAAGCGACCTGCGGCTCACCGATCCAGAGGTGAGCCGCAGGCACCTTCGGGTCCGCCTGGGAGACGGCGTTCCCGAGGTGGAGGATCTGGGGTCCCGCAATGGGGTCATTCTTTGTGGGTACCAAACAAAAAATGCCGAAATCGGAGAGGGCACCGTGATCCAGGTCGGGGAGACCGTCCTGTCCATCCGGCGGCCCCTCCCCGCCGATGCCTTGCTGCGCAAGGACTCCGACGGCACGGTGTGGTTCAACCGGCCGCCGCGCATCCGGGCCGGCGACCGGATTCCGGAGGTGCACATCCCGGCGGCGCCGGAAAAGCCGCGCGGGTTCCACTTCCCGCTGGCGACGGTGTTGCTGCCGCTGCTTGCCGCGGGCGCGTTCTACATCTGGATGCCCGGCTCGGCGTACTTCCTTATCTTCCTTGCCCTTTCGCCGGTGATGGCGATCGCGAGCGTGATCTCGGACCGGCGCAGCGGGCGCAAGGAGCACCGCCTGGCGCTCAAGGAGTACCAGAAGCGCCTCGACGCCGCCCGGGAACGCCTCAAGCAGCTCGCCGACGTCGAGGAGCTGGCGACCCGCGCCGCCGAACCCGATCCGGCGCTTGCGATCCGGATCGCCACCGGACCGTCGCACCGGCTGTTCGAGCGGCGCCCGCTCGACCCCGATTTCCTGAGCCTGCGCTTCGGGCTGGCGGACCGGCCGATGATGGCGCGGCTGACCGGCCCGGGCGCGGCCGAGGAGGTACTGCCGACCGTGCACCGCGTGCCGCTCTCGTTCGACCTGCGCGAGGCGCGGGTCGCCGGAGCGGCCGGCCTGAGACCCGAGGTGCTCGCGATGACTCGTGCGGTGCTGGCGCAGGCGGCCACCCTGCACGCACCGCACGACCTCGGCATCGTGGTGCTTGCCGGGCAGGAGCGGGAGGCGGACTGGCAGTGGGCGGCGAAGCTGCCGCACACCATCGCTCACGCCCCGGAGCTTGCGTGCTGGCGCATGTTCGGCATCGGCCGGCAGCTGGCCGAGGCGCGCGTTGCCGAACTTGGCAGGCTCACCGCCGGTGGGCGGCAGATCCTGCTCGTCATCGACGGCGCTCGGGCGCTGCGCGACCTGCCCGGACTGTCCACATTGCTCAGTGAGGGGCACGAGCGCGGCATCTACGCGCTTTGCCTCGACGAGTCAGCCACCAGCCTGCCCGCCGAGTGCAGCGCCACCGTCATCGTGCACAGCCGCGCCATCCTGACCGTGCCCGGCATCTCGCCGGTCGAGGAGATCATCCCCGACGGCATCGACGCCAAGGCGGCGGGCGCTGTCGCCGCGGCCCTGCACCCGCTGCGCGTGCTCGGGGCGCGGATCGGCGACGCCGACGGCCTCCCGGAACGCCTGCGCTACCTGGAACTCGCCGGCATCGAGCCGACCGCCGACGCTGTCCTCGCCCGATGGCAGGCGCAGCCCGAAGGGCGCAGCACGCGGGTGCTGCTCGGGGCGGGCCAGGCGGGCGCCATCGAGATCGACCTCAAGCGCGACGGGCCGCACGCGCTGATCGCGGGTACCAGTGGGGCGGGCAAATCCGAACTGCTGCAGTCGCTTGTGGCCGGGCTCGCGCTCAACAACCTGCCCGACGCGATGAACTTCGTGCTCGTCGACTACAAGGGCGGCAGCGCCTTCGCCGAGTGCGCGGGCCTGCCCCACCGGGCGGGCTTCATCACCGACCTCGACGGTCACCTCGCCAACCGCGCGCTCACCTCGCTCACCGCCGAACTGCGCCGCCGCGAGCACATCCTGGCCGAGGCGGGCGCCAAGGACATCGAGGACTACTGGGCGATTGCCAGGCAGTCGCCCTCCGCGGACCCTTCCAACGGGGCGATTGCCAGGCAATCGCCCGCTGCGGCGCCCGGGATGGGGGCGGCGGCCGGTGGGCGGCTGCCGCGGCTCGTCATCGTCATCGACGAGTTCGCGTCACTGGCCGAGGAGATACCGGAGTTCATCACCGGCGTCGTCGGCATCGGCATGCGCGGGCGCAGCCTCGGTATCCACGTCGTGCTCGCCACCCAGCGCCCCGGCGGCGTGGTCAACGCCGAGATCCGGGCAAACATCAACCTGCGGATCTGCCTGCGGGTCACGAGCACCGGCGAAAGCAGCGACGTCATCGACTCGCCGGAGGCGGCCCGGATCTCGCGGCTGCACCCGGGCCGGGGCTACATCCGCACCGGCCACAGCGATCTGGCCGTGTTCCAGGCCGCCAGGATCGGCTGGCCGCAGTCGACGGTGGAGATCCCGCCGCCGGTCGAGCCGACCGCGGTCCGCGACCTGGGCCGTCCCCGCCCGGCGCCGGCCGAGTCCGCCGACACCGAGCTGACCGACCTCACCGCCCTGGTGATGGCGATGCAGGACGCGGCGACGGTCGCGGGTGTGCAGGCGCCACCCGGGCCTTGGCTGCCGCCACTGCCGGAAACCGTTACCCCGCAAGACTTCCTGGGCCTTGCCGACGAGCCGGGGTTGCAGCGCCAGCGCGGCTTCGACCTCGATCTGGACCGGGCGGCGCCAGTGATCGTCGGCGGCATGGCCCGCAGCGGGCGCTCCACCCTGCTGCTCAGCCTCGCCAACCGGCTGACGGACAAGTACTCCCCGACCGACCTGCACCTCTACGTGCTCGACTACGGCGGCCGGGCGCTGGCGCCACTGGCCGGCCTGCCGCACTGCGGCGCGTACACCAACCCCGACGAACCCGGCCGGCCCCAGCGGATCCTGGAGATGCTCACCGCCGAGGCGCAGCGCCGCGCCCGCGCGGGCGTGACCACGCCGCGGATGGTGCTCTTCATCGACCAGTACGAGGTGTTCCTGTCCCGGCACTCCGATGTGGACGGTACGGCGATGACCGACATGGTGGACCAGTTGCTGCGCACCGGTCCGGCCGCGGGGGTCCTGCCGGTACTGGCGATGGACCGCTCCGGCTTCGGGCACCGCCTGTCCAGTGCCGTCGCCACCCGGCTCGTGCTGCGCCAGGCCGAACCGGAGCAGGCCGAGATCTTCGGCGTCGGCCGCAAGGGCATGCCGCTTTCGATGCCCCCCGGGCGGTTCATCGCCGTACCCTCGGGCGTGGAGGTGCAGACGGCCCTTCCCCCGAAACAGTTCAAAAGCTGGCCAGACCCGGGCGAACTGGGCCCGCGCCGGGTGGACGCCCTGCCGGAGTCGATCCCGCTGTCCGATCCCCTCTTCCGCGGCCTCGATCAACCCGTCATCGGGGCGGGCGGCGACCACCTACACGGCATCGGTCTCGACCTCGACGCCGCGTTCCTGGTCGCCGGGCCGCCGCGCAGCGGGCGCAGCACCGCCCTCGCCGCCGTCGTCTCCACATTGGACAAACCGACCCTCGTCGTGGCGCCGCGCAGCTCACCCCTGACCCACCTCGGCGGGCTGCCCCACGTCGTCGCGGTGCTGCGCGGCCTCGACGGCGCGGCGGAACTCGGGCGACTCTTCGACGAGCTCGACGGGGAAGTGGTGGTGATCGTGGACGACGCCGAGATGCTCAGCGACTCCCAGGTCGCCTACGACCTGGAGCGGATAGCGCAGCGCGCCCGCGACGGCGGCACCGCGATCGTCGCCGCCGGGCTGAGCGAGGACCTGTCCCACCAGCGATTCCGGGGCTGGATCGCGGCACTGCGCCGGGAGCGGGCGGGCCTGCTGCTCAACCCGACCGGGCCGGCCGACGGCGATCTGTTCGACCTGAAACTGCCGCGCCACCCGCAACCCGGGCCTCCGGGGCGGGGATTGCTTGTGCGCCATGGGAAAACAATGCCTATCCAGGTGCCGTTGGTTGAAAACTGATGGACGGCTACTCTACGACGGTGGATCCGGTGCCTACCCGCGCCCTTGGCAGCGGTTACCTGCTCGAACAAGAGATCGGTGGCGGCGCGACCGGGCGTGTCTGGCGCGGCGTGCGGCGCCGCGACGGCGCCCAGGTCGCGATCAAGCTGCTGCGCTCCGAGTTCGCCCGCGACACCGAGAACGTTGTGCGCTTCCTGCGCCAGCGCACGGTGCTGCCCAACGTGGAGCACCCCAACCTGGTGCGGGTGCACGACCTAGTCGCTGAGGGCGACATGCTTGCCGTGGTGATGGATCTGGTGCAGGGGCGCGACCTGCGGCAGATCATCCGGGAGAGCCCGCTCACCCGTGAGCAGTCGATCATTGTCCTGGCCCAGGTGGCCTCGGCGCTCGACGCCGTTCACGCGGCGGGCGTGGTGCACCGCGACGTCAAGCCGGAGAACGTGCTCGTGGTCTGGCGCGGCGAGGCCCACCCGCACGCCATGCTGACCGACTTCGGCCTTGCCAAGGTGCTCGACAGCCCGGCCTTCACCAGTGCCTCTGTGCTGCACGGCACCCCGGCGTACATCGCGCCCGAGGTGGTGACCGGGCGCGGCGCCGGCCCCGAGGCCGATGTCTATGGCCTGTCGGTGATGGCCTATGAGCTGCTTGTCGGGGTTCGTCCGGTTCAGGCCGACAATCCGGCGGCGTTGCTGCTTGCCCACCTGGAGGCGGAGATCGTGCGCCCCCAGGGCATGCCCGACGAGCTGTGGAAGCTGATCCGCAGCGGCCTTGCCAAGGATCCGGCGATGCGGCCGACCGCCGCGCGCTTCGCCGCCCGCATCATGGGCGCGCCGAGCTCACCCGCCGAGCACGAAATGTCCAATGTGGTCAGCATGCCGACCCGCACGCCGACCCGCAGTCCCGACCGCACGCCCGACCGCACTCCGGTCCGCACGCCGGTCCGCACGCAGACCCCCGACTCCTCGACGATGGACGCGATCCGGCCCGCGCCGTTCGCCCCCGAGCCGGTCGCGAAGCGGCGCAAGCGCTGGCCGCTGTGGGTCGCGGGCTCGCTGTGCCTGGTGCTCGGGGTGGGCGGGGGTCTGTGGCTGGGCAACCCCGACAAATCACCCGGCGACACGCAGCCCTCGTCCTCAGCCGGACCACCGCTGCACACCTACTACCTGGCCATCACCCGCGCGACCAGCCCCAAGGCCGGCCAGATCGTGCTCGTCTTCCAGGACGCCAAGGACTTGCCGGGCTTCGACAATTACCTGGTCTTCCGCGACGGCGTGCCCATCCAGCAGCTCAACGCCGTCGACAACACCACCTTCACCTATGAGACCGGCGACACCAAGACCGAGCACTGCTTCGCGGTCGCCGCGCTGCTGGAGACCGACAATCCACCGCTCGGACCCAAGACCGAGCCCACCTGCCTGTCCGCCAACGGAAAGCCCGCAAGCTCCCGGGAGTAGAACGTGATGACCCCCAGCAACGCCTTCCCCATGATTGCTGACGCCGTCCAGATGGCGTTGCGCGGCAAGCCGGCCGCCGTCCGGCTCGCGCTGACCTGCCTGTTCGCCGGTGGGCATCTGCTCATCGAGGACGTTCCGGGCGTCGGCAAGACCACCCTGGCGAAGGCGATCGCCAACGCGCTCGGCGGGCGCTGGCAGCGCATCCAGTTCACCCCGGACCTGCTGCCGGCCGACATCACCGGCACCAGCGTCTACGACCAGCGCACGGGCGCGTTCGACTTCCGGCCCGGCCCGATCTTCTCCCACCTCGTGCTCGCCGACGAGATCAACCGCGCGTCGCCCAAGACGCAGTCGGCGCTGCTTGAGGTGATGGAGGAGCGCCAGGTCACCGTCGACGGGCGGACCTACCCGGTACCCAAGCCGTTCCTTGTCATCGCGACCCAGAACCCGGTGGATCTGGAAGGCACCTACCGGCTCCCCGAGGCACAGCTCGATCGCTTCTTGATGCGCATCTCCATCGGGTACCCACAGCCTGCCGCCGAACGCGAGATCCTGCTCAGCCGCGTGGCCACCGCCATCGCCACCGTACCGAAGGTGTGCGACGTCGACCACGTCGTCGCGATGGTCAAGCACATCGAGACGATCCACGTCGCCCCGGCCATCGCCGACTACATCACGGCGATCACCAACGCCACCCGCCAGCGGGAGGAGTTGCGCCTCGGCGCGAGCCCGAGGGCCAGTCTCGCGCTGTTGCGGGCCGCTCAGGCGTGGGCGGTGTGCGAGGGGCGGGCGTATGTGGTACCCGATGATGTCAAAACCGTCGCGGAACCGGTGCTGGCGCATCGCCTGCTGCTGACCTCGGAGGCCGAGCTGCACCGGGTCAAGCCGCAGCGCCTGCTCGCCGAGATCCTGGGCACGGTCGGCGTTCCCGTCGAGTCGCCGGCGCGATGAACCGCCTGACCAACCGCCTGACCCCCACGGGCTGGGCGGTCGCCGCCGCCGGGCTGCCCTTGCTGGCCGCGGGTTTCCTTGCGCGCTATGGGTTCCTGGTCGGGGTCGGGCTGGCGGCGCTGGCCGTGGTCGCCGGTGCCGTGGTGATAACCCTTGTGCGGTACAGGATCGCCGCCGAGCGCACGGTGACCCCCGACCGGGTGACGGTCGGCGGCACCGTCCGCATGGCGGTGAGTGTGCGCAACCTGTCGTCCCTGCCGACGCCCGGCTTCACCGCGACCGTCCTCATCGGAGACTACGAAACCCTTGACGTGCCCGTGCCCTCGCTCGGTTCGCACGGGCGCGTCGAGGTCAGCACGACGGTGACCGCCTCGCGGCGCGGCCTGATCCCGCTCGGCCCGGTGGCGGTGCGCCGGCGCGACCCGCTGGGCCTTGCCCGGCGCGACGCCGGGTTCTCCAGCGCCGGCCAGCTTTGGGTGCACCCGCGGGTGCATCACCTGGCACCGCTGCCCGCCGGGCTGGTGCTCGACTTCGAGGGCCGTGCCGCGCTGCGCTCCCATCCGGGTTCGGCGACGTTCGCCTCGCTGCGGGAGTATGTCCAGGGCGACGACCCGCGCCAGATCCACTGGCGCACCACCGCCCGCACCGGCACCCTTGTCGTCAAGCACAACGTCGACACCAACGAGCCGACCACCACCATCGTCATCGACACCCGCTCCGATGTGCTTGACCCGCAAGCGTTCGAGGAGGCCGTCGAGGTGGCCGCGTCGATCGCGGCGGCTTCGGCCCGCACCGGCCGCCCGTTCGTGATCTGCACCGCCTCCTCGACGCTGGAGACCGGCCCGCACGACTACCTGGACCGGCTGGCCGCGCTCGAGCAGGAGCCCGCGACCCTTGCCGAGCTGGCCGGCACGGTCGACCAGGCCTCGCCCGGCGGCAGCCTCGCGGTCATCTCCGCCGACTCCTCGGCGCTGCTCGAAGCCCTTGCGCCGCAACGGCGCCGCTTCGCCCTGGTGGTCGCGGTGCTGATCGGCGCGGACGGCAGTGGCGTGCTCAACCGGCGCCCCGGCCTGACGGTCATCGGGATCCGCTCCGCCGCCCAGCTGGCCGCGTCGTGGCCCCTGGTCCTGCGAGGCGTCTCATGATCACACGAGCCGGCGCCGCCTGCCTGTGCGTTTTCTTTGCCGCCCTTAGCTTTTCCCCGGTGTTCGCGGGCCGCCTGCACATCCTGCTGATCGCCGGGGTGGTGGTCGTGGTCGGCGGCGCGTGTATCGCCCTCGCCTACACCACCGTCTCCCCCACCGTCCGGGTCACCCTGGCCGCCACGATCCTTGTCCTGTACTCGATCCTGGCCGTCGCGCCCGGCCTCGCCCTGCGGGACGGCCCGCAGCGCCTGCTTACCGCCGCCCTGCCGGTCGAGCCGCGCGGCCCGGAACTCGCGACCGTCGTCCTACTGGTGGGCCTGGCAGCCCTCGCCACCGTCGAACCCGCCATCCGCTCCCTGCCACCCGCCCGCGCCGGCTCAGCACCGTCCCTCCGCTCCGCACCCGACGACGCCACGTCCCGGCGCATCGTGAGGTCCGCCCCGCGCCGCCGCCGCGGCGCCCGCCGCAACCGCACCCGCCCCGTCATCCTGGCTTTGCTTGCGCCCCTTGCCCTCGCCGCCCTCGGCTGCGCGGTCGGCGCCCCCGCCGGCCCGCCACCCGCGTGGCTTGCCGCCGCGTTCAGCGCCTCCGCCGCAGGCTTGCTGTGGCTGTCCGCCCGGCGCAGGCAATCCAGCGGTCCGTTCACCACCGCCCAATCCCCCTTGTGGCTGAGGGCTTCCGGCGCCGCGGTCAGCGTCGCCGTGCTCGCCGGGGCCGGGCTGGTCGCCGCCTCCGCCGGCCGGTTCCTCGGCGACGCCGACCCGGCCCAGGCCCGCGCCCTGATCCCGGAACCGGTCGAGCCGCGCCTCGACACCAGCCCTCTCGCGCTTTTCCCGGCGCTGCGCACCGGCCGCCGCCCGCTGTCGCTGTCGGTCGACACCGCGGGCGAACCGCGGCGGCTTCGCCTGGCCACCCTCGACAGGTTCGACGGCAACTACTGGACGACCAGCGCCCGGTACCGCTGGGCGGGGCGCAACCTGCCCGGCGCGTCCGGGACCGTGGTGGAGGAACGGGTGCAGGTGCTGCGCGACGACGGCCTGGGCTGGCTGGTCTCCAGCGGCCGCCCGGTCTATGTCTCCGTCCCCGGCCTCGGCGTCGACGAGGCAACCGGCGACGTGGTGGTCCCCGCGGGGCAGGCCCCGCCGGGACGGTTCACCATCCGCAGCGCCCTGAGCCCGGCCGTCTCCGGCGACTCGGCACCGGAACACTCCACAATGGAGGCCGAGTGCGCGCCGGACATCGCCGACTGGGCAAAGCTCGCCACCGGCGGTTCGCACGACCTGGCGGCGCTGCACCGGCTCGAGACGCACCTGCACGACTACCGCCGCGACGACCGGGCCGAAGCGCCCGGCGGGCATGGGCTTTTCCAGATCCGGCAGCTGCGCACCGCCCGCTCCGGCACGGCCGAGCAGTTCGCCAGCGCCTTCGCCGTGCTTGCCCGGTGCGCCGGTTTCGATGCCCGCGTGGTGACCGGCTTCCACGCCCAGCAGGTGCGCGCGGGACAGTACACGGTTAAGGGCGAGGACGTGCACGCGTGGGCCGAGGTCCGCTTCGTCGGCGAGCTGTGGGCCTCGTTCGACCCCACCCCCTCGGTGGTCGACCCGTCGACGACCGTCGACACGCCCGAGCCGACACCGACGCCGCAGACCCAGAACGAACCCACCCCGCCGCCGTTCACCCCGCCGAGCGCCGCCGCCGCCGGGCCGGCACAGGCGCTGCCCGGGCCGAGCGAGCGCGCGCCGGCCGTGACCACCACCGTCCTAACCGGACTCGCCTTGCTCCTTGCGTACGCCCTCGCGGTACCGCTCGGCAAGAGCTGGAGGCGTTTCCGGCGCCGCCGCTCCGGCTCACCGCGGCAACGCGCGCTCGCCGCCTGGCACGACACGCTCGACCGGCTCACCGAGGCGGCGCTGCCGTTCGACCCGTCCGACACGACCGGCCAGGTCACGCTCGCGGCCCGCAACCGCTTCGGGACCCAGGTCGCCAATCCCTTGCGCGACTTGGGTTTGCTGCACGACGAGGCCGCCTACTCCGCGCCGCCCGGCCGCGCCGACCTTGCCACCCCTGCGTGGCGCCTCGCGGCGCAGGTGCGCGGCGCTCTCTCGGCGCGCCTGACCCGGTCCCGCCGCGCCGCCGCCCGCCTCGACCCCCGCCCGCTGTTCCGCCGCCGCCGCGATTAAAAGCACCTTGTGGCAAGATATGTCGATGCGGCGTTGGATGGTGGCGGTCGTGACCGCGATGCTGGCGGTGTCAATGAATCCGGCTCCGGGGACGGCCGACGTTGCCGCGCAGGCATTGCCGTATCCCACTCGCTCCGACTATCACCTCAAGGGGATCCAGCCCGACTTCTGGCCCGACCCGCAGGAGATCGCCGGCAACAACGCCGGTGGCGTTTCGATGAACCTGGTGTGGGCGCACTGGCAGCCGGCACGCAAGGTGGCACCGTGCACCGCGGGTGAGGAGGCATACGACAACCTGTGTTTCCGCATCGACACCGCCGTGGACGCGGCGATCCGGGACTGGACGGCCCGTGGCGTGGTCGTGACGGCAATCGTCTATGGCGTGCCCGCGTGGGCGCGAACGGGCAAGCCATGCTCACCGGCCGCGCCGGGGTACGAGATATTCTGCACGCCCACAAACGCTTCTGATTACGGGATTTTTGCTGGGTACCTCGCCCGGCGCTACAACGGCCTGCAAGGCAACGGGCGCATCGCCGACTTCGTCGTCCACAACGAGGTGAACGCCAATGTCTGGTTCGACATCGGGTGCGGGCAGGGTGTGGCGTGCGACGTGACCCGGTGGGTGAGCGAGTACTCGGCCAACTACAACGCCGCCTACGACCGGGTCGTCGCCGAGCAGCCCGCGGCCAAGGTGCTCATCTCGCTCGACCACCACTTCGGCCCGGCCTATGACCAGCCGAGCGCCGCCAATCCGCTGCTGTCCGGCCAGCGCGTGATCCGGGAGGTCGCCGCGCGGGCGCAGGGCCGGGTATGGCGGGTCGCGTTCCACCCCTACCCGCCGAACCTGTTCTCGCCTGCATTCTCCACAACGGACTATCCAAAAGTGACGTTCGGTAACCTCGGTGTGCTGGTCGGCTGGCTGCACGCGAACTTCCCCGGTTCCGTCGCGGCGCACGAGGTCCAGCTGACCGAGCAGGGCATCAACTCGGGGACGCAATCCAGCGAGGCCGCTCAGGCCTCGGGCGTTTGCCTAAGTTTCGGCAATGTTTTGGGTACCCCCGGAATTGAAAATTATATCTATCACCGCATGAGCGATCATCCGGGCGAGGGGGGCCTGCAGCTGGGCCTGCGGCGTGCCGATGGCACGGCGAAGCCGGCGTGGGCGACCTGGGCGCTGGCCAACCGGTCCGATCTGAGCCCGCCGAGGCTGTCGTGCGGGTTCGAGCACCTGCCGCACACCGTGCTGCGCCGCGCCTACCGCTCCACGATGGGGCATGTGGCGACGACCCGCCAGCTGCCGGCCGGGTTCACCCTTGAGCGGACGTGGAAGCTGTTGCGGCGCAACGCGACCGGGACCGGGATCGGGACCGTGCTGCTGTTCGAGTGCCAGGTCGGCGGGCACACCCTGCTGACCCGGCACTCGGGTTGCGAGGGGCAGTTCCCGATGGGGCCGGTCGGGTACGCCTACACCACGCAGGTGGCCGGGACGGTCCCGCTGTACCGCTGCTACATCCCGGCCAACGGCGACCACTTCGTCTCCGGACAGTCCAATTGCGAGGGTCAGCGCACCGAGCAGTTGCTAGGCTTCGTGCGCCAGTAGGTTGCGGGCCTTGATCGCCTTGAGGGACAGGGTGCGGTAGCCGACCTCCTCGAACAGCACCGTGATCCGGTCGTCCTCCTCCCGCATGACGATGCCCGGACCCCACTGCGCGTGGCGCACCTTGGACTGCACGGCAAAGCCGGTGTCCACGTTGGACAGAGCCTGCGCCGAGCCGTCCTCGCAGTTGTCACAGTTGCCGCACAGCCCCGGCAGCTCCTCACCGAAGTAGCCGAGCAGGAAGTGCCGCCGGCAGTCGTCGGTCTCGGCGAAGCCGCGCATCATCTCCACCCGCGTCAGCTCGATGGTGCGCATCTGCTCCGCCTCGGCCGCGGCGGCCGCGACCGCCTCGTCGGGGTCGGTGTCCTCGCTCAGCCAGCGCAAGCCTTCCGGGCTCGTGATGATCGCCTCGGCCTGCTGCAACAGGTTCGCCGAGCGGGTGACCCGGGCGCGGGTGATGTCGAGCTCCTCGGCGATGTCGTCGATGCGCACCCCGTCACCTTTTTTGGCGCGCACTTGCGCTGCGACCTTCCGCAACAGCTCCTCATCGACGGTACCGGAGGAGAAGAACCGTGGCAGCCGAAGGTCCTCGGGCCGGAAGTAGAGGACCGCCATGGCCGGGTTCGCGTCCCGCCCCGCCCGGCCGATCTGCTGGTAGTACGAGTCGAGCGACTCGGCCGGAGCCGCGTGCACCACGAAGCGGACGTTCGGCTTGTCGATGCCCATGCCGAACGCCGACGTGGCAACGATAATCGCGTTGCCGGAGCCGAGGAACGCGTCGTGCACCTCGGCCCGCTGCGCCGCCGAAAGCCCCGCGTGATAGGCGTAGGCCTCCTCGCCCTCCTCCCGCAAAGCCTGGGCGTACTCCTCGGTCTCGTCGCGCGTCGCCACGTAAAGCAGCCCCGGCGGGTCAAGCGCCACGATCCGCTCCACGATCTCGCGCCGCTTCTCCCGCTCGGTGATCTCGCGCGACACCTCCAGCCGGATGTTGGGCCGGTCAAACCCCTTGACCACCTGTACCGGTTCGCGCATCTTCAACCGCTCGATGATGTCGGCCCGCACGGGAGGCGAAGCGGTGGCGGTCAGCGCCAGCACGGCCGGGTGGCCCAGCCGCTCCACCGCCTCGCCAAGGCGCAGGTAATCGGGGCGGAAGTCGTGCCCCCACGACGAAACGCAGTGCGCCTCGTCCACCACGAACAGGGACGGCTTCGCCTCCAGCAGCTCGGCGATCACGGCGTCCTTGGCCAGCTGCTCCGGCGTGAGGAAAATGAACTCCGCCCCGCCGGTCTGCAACGCCTCGAACGCGGCTTCGTTGGCGGATTTGGACCGCGACGAGTTGACCACGTGCGCCCCGGCCGCGCCCTTGTTGAGCAGACCCATGACCTGATCCCGCTGCAACGCGATCAGCGGCGACACCACGATCGTGGTCCCGCTGAGCAGGATCGCGGGCACCTGATAGATCGCCGACTTGCCGGAGCCGGTCGGCGACACCACGAGCGTGTCCCGCCCGGCCATCACATGCCCCATCGCCTCGGCCTGCGCCGGACGCAGCTCCTGCCAGCCGAACAGCCGCCGCGCCGTCTCCTGTACCTCATGCATCGGGTCAGTGTTCCATGCCGGCACCGTGGCACCATTGGGAGGTGCGGATAGGCAACTGGGACATCGGGCCGGCAGGAGGCGCGTGGGGCTGCCTCGTCATGATCCTGGCGTCGGTGCTGCTGTCCGTCCTTGGCACGATCGCCCTCAACCTGCTGTTCCGCTGAGCGGTTTGGCGGACAGGCCGGCGGGTATGCCTTCGTCATGGCCGCACGGTCTATCTGGAACGGTGTGATCAGTTTCGGGCTGGTGTCCGTGCCCGTGGCGATGTACTCCGCCACGCGTGAGCACGAGGTCTCCTTCCACCAGTTCGAACGGGGCACCGGCGACAGGATCCGGTACCAGCGGGTCAACGAGCGCACGGGCTGCTGCGCGACGCTCTGGCCGACGCCAACCGCGCCGCCATCGGCACACTCGTGATGCGCGGCAAGGAGTACCTTGTCGCCATCCGCGCCGACGGTCCGCTGCTGGTGCTCGAGACAATGTTCTTCGCCGACGAGGTACGCGACCCGAAGGACGTGCTCGACTCGGTCCCCGCCAAGGCAAAGCCGCGCCCCGCCAAGGCAAAGCCGCGCCCCGCCGAGCTGCGCATGGCAAGCCGGCTCATCGAGTCAATGAGTGGCGACTGGGACCCGGGCGACTACAGGGACACCTTCACCGACCGGGTCAAGAAACTCATCCGGCAGAAGAAGGCCGGCAACGAGATCACGGTGGCCGAGGCACCGCCCGAGCCGACCGAGGTGATCGACCTGCTCGACGCACTGCGCCGCAGCGTCGAAGCAACCCGGTCCCGCGGCAGCAGGCGTGGGCCAATCATCATCATCCGCGGCATAGCCGATCGGCGCCCGCCCCGGCCATGCCAGCGTCACACAGCGTTTGAGGTGCCTTGGGCCGGGAAGTCGCGCAGTCCGCGGGCCTCGGTGGCGAGCAGCGGCAAGGGTTCGGCGACGTAGAGGACGGCGAGTGTCCACATTGCAGCCTGGATCCCGAGCGCCGAGGCCAGGAGGCCGGCGGTTGCCGCGCCGAACGGGATGGTGCCGAACACGAAGATCCGCGATGCCGCGGTGACCCGGCCGAGCAGGTGCGCGGGAACGAAGTTGCCGCGGAACGTCATGGTCATCACGTTGGACATCGTGGTTCCGGCCAGGGCTACAAAGGATCCCGCCGTGAACAGCGTCAGGCCCCAGCCGTGGCCGCCGAGTGGCAGCAGGAGAATGAACGGGGCGGCCGCGACGTTCGACAGCAGGTAGGTGCGGGCGCTGCCGAAGCGGCGGGCTGCCCGCGAGGCGAGTGCGGCGCCGAGGATGGCGCCAAGGCTGCCCACGCCAATCACCAGGCCCGCGGTTCCAGGCGCGACGCCTTCGGCGCGCACCAGGAAGACGACGCGCAGTGCCGTAATGCCCAGCAGCGCGAAGTTTGTCACCGCCGCCACCACCAACATGGCCTGCAGCAGGCGTCCGCGCATGATGAACCCGATACCCTCGGCGATCTGGCGCAGCATGCCCGAGCGATCGCCGGCGGAAGGGCGCGGTTCCGGCTCGGACCGTATGCCGAGCAGACAGGCCGCCGACACCAGGAAGGTGAAGGCGTCGATGAGGACCCCGGTAACCGCGCCGGCCGCCTGGGCCAGCAGCCCGCCGAGGCCGGGTCCGGCGACCTGGGCGACCGATGCGCTGGTCTGCAGCTTGGCGTTGCCTTCCATGAGGTCTTGCGCGCCGACGAGATGGGGCAGGAACGCGTTGAACGCCACGTTGGCGAAGACACCGGCGGTCCCGGCGAGCATCGCCGCCACCAGCAGCATGGTCATGGTCAGTACGTTGGTCCACGCCGCAATCGGGATGACAACGAGCAACGCCGCGGACACGATGTCGGCGATCAGCAGTGTGCGCCGTCGCGGCCACCGGTCGACCCAGACCCCGGCCGGAAGCCCGATCAGCAGCCATGGCAACCAGGTGGCGGCGGTGAGCATGGCGACCATGGCCGGACCGGCGTGCAGGGTCGAGATGGCCACCAGCGGCAGCGCCACCGTCGTGATCGAGGAGCCGAGCGCGCTGGTGGACTGGCCGATCCACAGCAAGGCGAAGTTCCGTGTCCGCAGCAGCCCGCCCACAGGTCTGTGCCGTGATGCGGGCGCGCGCTCGTCCGCGGCCACCGCATCCCCGCTCATGCGGATCGTCCTCTCGAAGGTCGCACGGACGCCGGATACGAGCTCATGGACTGAGCAACCGTTGCCGGAGATCGTCGATCATCCAGGCATGATCACACGACGGCCCCGGAACGTCGATTGATTTAGCGGCTTGCTACTTCCGCCCGCCCTGGGCTCAAACGCGCGGCGAAGGTTCGACACAGGTCCCCCAGGGATGTGGCGAGTCTCCGCCGCCGGAACGCGTACCGGGACCGTCCCATCCGGGCTAGCGCTACCGGGCGGCGGCCGGGCAGGTGGCTAGGTCACGAAACGCGGTACCGCAGCCACACATGGTCGTCGCGCAGTGGGGTGGCGCTGGTGAGGTTCAGGCCGCGTTGCGCGGACTCGCCGTACGCGTCGTCGCGGAAGAGCGAAACGGGCCCATCGCCCACAACGTAGGGTGCCACGATGACGCTCAGCTCGTCGACGAGCCCGGCCCGCAGGAGTACCCCGTTGAGCGTGCCCCCGGCGTCGACCCGGACGTCGCGCACGCCGTGCTCCGCCGCGAGCCAGCCGAGCGCGACGGCGAGGTCGACCCGGCCGGCACCGCCGACGAAGTGCCCTATCCCGTTGCGCCGCAACAATTCCAGGTGAGTGTCCGGTGTGGACTCGTGGCAGAGTACAAGGACGTCGCGCCAGTGCGGCTGGGTGCGCAGCCAGCCGAGCCGGGTGATCCTGCCGCCGCCGTCGACCACCACCAGCCACGGCGACGACCCGTCGCCGCTCGGGGCGTCTCGCTGAGCTGTGTCCGGAGCTGTGTCCGGAGCGGTCAGGTCGACCCCGGCCCCGGCGGCGCCGCCGATCAGGGTGGCGCTTCCGCAGAGCACTGCCTGCTGGGGCAGCTGCGCCGCGGTTTCGTAGAAGAGTCCCTGATCGGCGGGGAACCCGGTCAGCCGGCCGTCAACGCTCTCCATGTTGTGGATGGTGACATGTGGACGATCCATACTTTCAAAGGGTAATCCGGGCGTATACCGGCTTGTGGTCGGAGTCGGCGCTTTCCGTCCCCACGCGGCAGGTGTAGCTTGCCGCCTGCGGTCCGAAGATGTAGTCGATTTTCGACTGGCCGTGGGTGGGTGTGCCCAGCCGCGCCCCGCCGTGGGCGGACTGGTCGCACTCCTCGTACGAGGCGTAGACCTGGGCGAGGGCGTCCGGTATGGATCCGGCCGGAGCATCGGGCGGCGTGAGGTTGAGGTCGCCGCCGAAGATGGAGCGGTAGCCCGGCTTGGCCGCGGCGGCGAGCAGTTCCGGCACCTGCTGGAGGCGGTAGCCGCCGGTCGGGTCGTCCGTGGACAGGCCGGAGCTGAAGTGGGTGGAGCACAGGTTCAGCGCCTCCGCCTCCAGGGTGGCGCACAGGACGGTCCGCTGCTCGTACCCGGGCGGCGAGGTCAACACATCCGACGCGTACCACACGTTGGTGTCCCGCAACGCCAGCGCGACCCCGTACGACCCGCGGTCGACCCCGTTGGTATCGGCAACGCACAGCTTCTGCGCCCGGACCGTCGTGCCGGCGTGGATGTGCTGGATCGGCGCGAACCGCACGTCCCACGCCCGACCGGTCGCCGATTCCAGCGCCAGCTCAAGCGGTTTGGCGTCTTTCTCGCAGAACTCCTGTAGCAGCAACGCGTCCGGGGTGAACGAGCGGGTCGCCCAGTAGACCACGCGGCCGGACAGGCGGGACGCGGTGGCGCGGTAGAGCGGGCAGTCTCCGTTGTTGGAGCACACGTTCCAGGACATCACCGAGAAGGTGCGGGCGGTCGGCGGCGCCGCGCCGGGCGGGTTGCCCGCCGCGCCCACCGCCACGAGCCGGAACCTCTCCCACGATCCGACGCTGGCCGAGCGCGCCCGGAGCATCCCCGCCGAGGAGCCGGTGTAGTTGATTTCGGCGGCGACGTAGAGACCGTTGGCCCTGGAGCGCAAGGCGTACAGGCCGGACCCTTGTGGTACCAGATAAAATTGCTCCCAACCCCCCACGTTGCCGCCGCGCGCCCGCAGCATCCCTTTGTCCGCCCCGGCGTCGTCGATTTCAGCGGTCGCGAACAGCCCGTTGGCCTGGGACCGCAGCGACACCGTCGCGCCCTTGTCGTTGGTGTGCAGGGTGAACGACTCCCAGCTGCCCGCCGAGGCGGAGCGGGCGCGCAGCATGCCGTTGTGCCCGCCGCCGTCATTGATCTCGGCGGCCACGTAGAGCCCGTTGGCCTGCGATGCCAGCGCCCACTTCTGCCCGGTCGTCGACGGCGGCGCGGCCGCTCCAGCCGGCGCGGGCATAAGAACAGTTAAGAGCAGGAGTGGCAGGACACCCGCGGGGACAAACAATCGGCTGCGCACACGGCCTCCATGGGGCGTGAAACGGGTAAAGGGTTGGCACCTGCCGGTCCCGGGCGGTGGCCACGACCGGGACCGGCAGGGCGTCTGGCGAACCGCGCCCCGCAGCCAGCATGCCTGGCTAGCGACATGAGTGATGACACGGCTAGCGACATGGCCGGCAAGCGGCGCGCTTAAAGAAGTCGCACTCGGAAAGATACTCGACCTCCGGCATGACCACGCCATCGGCAGGCATGGCTACCTTGATCCGCCGGAGTTTCGGCTCGCAGCGGCCGGTGTAGACGATGGTGACGGTGGTGGGCGCCTGTCCCCGCGGCTGCACCGCGACGGGGGTGAACGGCTCGCTCGGCCCGCAACCGGCCACGATCAGCACGCCGAGCAGCGGCAGAGCAGGGACAGGCGCCGGTTCATCTCATCCACCCCTCGATGGCCGTCCGCATTGGACACAGTGAGAATAGTGGGTTCACCCGCCTGCACGGCGGTTGCACGGCGCCTGCAAGGCGCCTCCTTGCTGGGTAAGCATGGCCGAGTCGTAGAAGTCGAACAGTGCCCGCCCGCCACCGGCGGCCGGCTCCTGGGCACCCCAGGCGGGAAGCTCGTCGAGCCTCAACTCCCACACCGGAAGCAGCCGCAGCAGCATCTCAGCCTCCCGGTCCAGCCGCACCCACAGCGGGGTCTCGCCCGCGCGCACCAGGTGGGCGGCTGCCACGTCACCCAGCGAGCAGTACCTGCCCACCCCGAACCGCTTGTCAAGCGCGGCAAACGCTTCCCGCAGCCCGCCCCCGCCCGGCCGGCGCATCCGCAGGTCGAGCAGTGCGGCGACGGCACGCTCAACGTGGCCCAGCCGGTGCTCGACCAGCTTGAGCCGACCGTAGTCGCGGGCGAACCCGGGGTGGTACACCCATTTCTCGAACCACAGCTCCAGGTGGTCGGTGTGCCCCGGCATCGCCTTACCCGCCGCCGACCCGACTGCCGACCCGAATCTGCCGAACAGGCGGCGCGCCTCGTCGAAGGTGAGCCGGTCGCCGGCATGTTCCCATCGCACGCACGGCGACACCCCGAACACCCGCCGCGCCAGCGTGCAAAGGAAATCCAGGCAACTGTCCAAAGTGAACACCGGTGGCGCCGGATCACCAAAGCTCGTGCGCAGCGCGAACCAGAAGTGCGCCCGCGAATCGCCGGCAACGCCCGTGACCGCGCGAACCTCCGACTCCAGGCGTCGCTGGGCCTCCACGGCGAGCACCAGATTTTCCTCCAATTTCCGGGGGTACCCGCAACGTCCGCCACGGGTCCGAAGGATCGCCGCGATCGCGTCGAGCGCGTCGATGAGCGGGTCGAGATGCGCATCGCCGGCCGCCGACCATGCCCGCCACAGCTTCTCGCGGGTGGTCGCGCTGCCCGACCCGCCGCTCAGCCGCCGCAGCACCGCCGATGCGTTGCCCACGTTCGGCGCGGCACCGATCCGCTCGAGCAGCGCGCGCCGGTCGCGCTCGATCCGCTCAAGCATCGCTTCGGCCTCGCCCAGCAAGCCGGCAAGGCGCTCATCCACACCAGCCATTGGGTTTCCGATGCTGGCAGCGCCGGTGGGCCGGGTCAAAAGAGGCGAGGCAAACTTAACGCCCGCTTTACGTTACCCTTCGCCGCGTGAATATGATTCGCGGTTCGGGTCCGGCCGGCACCGCCGCGGCATACGTCGACTCCGGCCGTGGCGAGCTGACCGTCCAGGTGTGGCTGCCGGAGGCGGCTCTTGCGGTACTGGCGGCGCATCTCGAGCGGCTGCTTGGCCGGGCGACGCCGTCCACTATGGACTCTCTCGAACGGATCACGGTGTGCCTCAACGAGTTCCGGGAGCGGCGGCGCCAGCACGGGTGGAACTTCTTCACCTCCTGGTGCCACCAGGCGGGGGTGGGGTACCAGCGAACTCTGTCCAAATCAGACGATCAGCAGCCGGAGCGGATCGACCGCTGGTGTCCCCTGCTGCACGAACCGCGCCTGGACGGGTCGTCCCGGTCGCTGGGCGTCATGTTCTTCACGCCGCGCTCGGGCTCCGGCTCCGGCTCCGCGGCCAAGCCGTTCCGCAAGCCGTTCGGGGTCAAGTTCCGTGAGGTGCACCGGCGTCACGCCGACGACAGCGACTTCTTCAGCTACGAGGTAGACATCGCCTACACCTCGCTGCCCGCCTCCGAGGATGCCTTCGTCGCCGACCTCACCGGCCTGGTGCGAGACGGCGCCCTCGGCGGCGCGCTGCTACCCGGCCAGAGCCGCGATGTCGTGGCGGCGCGCCATAGCGAGGCCGGCATCCCGTATGCGCTGGGCGGAATCACGCGCCGCATCCGGCTCGTCGACGTCCGCGACACCGACCCCTACACCCGGGCCGGCACCATGTTCGCGCTTGAGCTTTCGATCGACGCCAACCGCGCCGACCCGGCCGTCACGTTCCTCGAGGCCAACCAGCGCCTCGGGTCCAGCGGCGACCGGATCGACCACCAGCACGCGTACATCGTCTCGACCCCGCTCAGTTCCGCCGCGCGGGTGGTCGCCCACCTCACCGGCGACCTCGGCGTGACCGTGCCCGCCGGCATCCCGGATCGCCCCGAGGAGCGGCTGATCGCCTGCATGGAGGCGCTTGCCGCAGGCGGCCACCTGAGCGCCGGCAAGCCGCAGCGGGCGATGCGCAACCTCGTCGCCGGGTGGTTCGCCGCGGCCGGTGTGCCGCATACGGTCCGGCACAACGCGCGCTCCGACACCCTCGTTCGCTCCTACCGCAAGCCGACCGACTGCATCTTCCAGCTCCGCCTGGTCATGGACCCCGACGAGGGCGGCAGGGGCATCACCTTCTGGGAGGAGTACGTCTACCTGCCGCGGGCCGGCGACGGCGGGAATGAGTACTACTACGGCATCCGCACCCCGTACGCCTCCCTGAACACCCTCACCGCCTTCTTCGAGACACACACCGGCTCGACCCCCGAAGGTTCGGCTCAACCATCGGCGCAACTTGAGGACCGCCTCGCCGCGTGCTTCGCACAACTTGTCGCCCGGGGTGAGCTGGCCGACGGGCAGCCGCTGCGCGCCGGCCGGGACCGTGTGACCGCCTGGTTCGCCCAGGCCGGGATCCCCGCCGAGCCTGTCGACGACGTCTGGATCAGCATGGATGAATAGAAAGGGATACCGGCAATGCTCGAGGACCTGCTAGCCGAGATCGACCGCCAGGGCGGCTACGATCAAGGGACCGGCCCGGAACCCGTTGTGGGCCTTGAACTCTTCTTCGAAGGTAACGACGACCTCGGCTCGATCGGCTGCAACCTGACCGTCCCGAAGTGGACAGCCCGAACAGGTCGCCGGTTGGGCCGCCGACCTGCAACCGGACGAGCCCGGGACGGACTGGTGGACCGGGGAGCCTCCGGCGATGCCCGTCCCGGTCCCGCAAGGCGCGCACCTGATCACACTGTGGTGGGACTGATCGGCCGTTGCCCGGTCACCCGTCCGCGAACACGATCGGTGTGACCGTCCATATCGACCTGTCGATGTGGTCGATGCGGCCCGCGTGGGCGTGACCGTAACGTAATCGACTGTGCTAAAGGTGGTCGATGTCGTAAGCGCCTGGCAGGCGCACCAGTCACCGATGCTGGTGGTCGGCTCCTGCCTGCTCGCACTGGTCCTCTCGGCCGTCGTCTGGCCCGCCGCCAACATCGCCCTGTCCATCGCCCATGAGGGCGCGCATGCCCTGACCGCGTCGGCGATGGGCGGCAAGGTCAAATCCATCAAGATAAGCAAGGGCGGCGGCGTCACCGGATTCACCAGCGCCGGCCCGATGGGCGAGTTCCTCACCTTCCTTGCGGGTTATCTCGGCCCGTCGGTCTTCGGTCTGATGAGCGCGGTCCTGCTCGCCGGCGACAACGTCGTCGCGGTGCTGTGGGTCAGCCTGGTCCTGCTCTTCCTGGCGCTGCTGCGCGCACGCAACCTGCTTGCCGGGGTGGGGATTCTCATCACCGGTGGCGTCTTCGGTGTGGTGCTGGCGTACGCCTCACCCGGTGCGCAACTGTTCTTCACCCACACCTGGACCTGGTTCCTGCTCTTCGGCGGGTTCATCGATGTGCTTGTGCTGCAACATCTTCGGGAGAAGGACGTGGACACGTCATCCGACGCGTACCACCTGCGCCGCCTGAGCCTGCTGCCCGCCTCCCTCTGGTCGGGCTTCTTCTGGCTCGCCACGCTCGCCGCGATCGGCTACGGCGCGGCCATCCTGTTCGGCTTCATCGCCGTCGGCGTGCCGCAACTCTGAACCTCGGCCACCCAAAGGCCCATTTAGAGCTTTCTCCTTGCGGGCGAGCACCGGCAACCCGTGCAGGCGGCGCAGCAGCATCCAGCCCAGCGTGCCGCCGACGGCCGCCACCCCGACAGCGACCGCGACCACCTCGTTGCTGGCGTGCAGCAGCTTCAGGGCGCTGGCGAGCAGCACGATGGCAAGGGCGCGCCGGATCAGCCCGCCCGGCGCACGCGACGACAGTTGGGCGCCAAGGAAAACGCCGGGGATCGAACCGGCCAGCAGCGCGGTCGTCAGCTCGAAGCGGAAGTCGCCGAACAGGATGTGTCCCAGCGCGGCGGCGGCAACGAGCGGGACAGCCTGCACGAGGTCGGTGCCCACGATTTGGTTCGGCCTCAGCATCGGGTACAGGGCAAGCAGCGCCACGATGATCAAAGAGCCGGACCCGACGCTGGTCATCCCCACGACAAGCCCGCCAAGCGCGCCAAGGATGACCGTCGCGAGTGGACGGACCACCACCCTGGGCGCGCCGCCGTGGTCCGCGGGAGCTTCGCCGCTGCGCAAGAGCTGCGCCCGCTCGCGCAGGCGTGTGTAGCCCCGAAGCACGAGCCCGAGCACGGCCAGCAGCAGCGCGACGCCGAGTGCGATCTGCACCACGTCCTGCACCCGCTCGCCGCCGCCGAGCGCCTTGGACAGCAGCACGCCGCCGAAGGCTGCCGGCACACTGCCCGCGCAAAGCCAGCCGACGAGCCGCCAGTCGACGCCGCCGCGGCGGATGTGCACGGCGGAACCGACCGGCTTCATCACCGCGCTGGCGACCAGATCGCTCGACACGGCGGTCAGCGGCGGGATGCCGAAGAACAGGACGAGGATCGGCGTCATCAGCGCACCGCCGCCCATGCCTGTCAGGCCGACGATGACGCCCACCCCTAGTCCGGCCGCGGCCAGTCCCCAATCCATGCGACCCATTATTCCCATATAACAGGTGGGGAATCTAGCACTTACCCTGTGATCATGAGCAACGTCTACACACACGGGCATCACGAGTCGGTGCTGCGCTCCCACCGGTGGCGCACCGCCCAGAACTCGGCCGCCTACCTGCTGCCCCATCTCCGGGCGGGCATGTCCCTGCTCGACGTGGGCTGCGGGCCGGGCACCATCACCGCCGGCCTCGCCGAAGCCGTGGCGCCCGGCCCGGTCACCGCCCTCGAACGCACCGAGCCGGCCCTGGCGCTCGCCCGCGAGTCGCTACATGTTTCGCTGCGTCTGGGCAACGTGGCCTTCACGGTTGGCGACGTCCACTCCCTCGACTTCTCCGACGGCAGCTTCGACGTCGTCCACGCCCACCAGGTCCTGCAGCACGTGGCCGACCCCGCCCGCGCCCTGAGCGAGATGCGCCGGGTCGCGGCGGACGGGGGCATCGTCGCGGCGCGCGACAGCGACTACTCGGGCTTCATGTGGTACCCCCGGCTGCCGGAGCTGGATCGGTGGATGAGCCTGTACCAGGCCGCCGCCCGCGCAAACGGCGGCGACCCGGACGCCGGCCGGCGCCTGCTCGCGCTCGCCCGCCGGGCCGGGTTCACCCGGATCACGAGCACCGCGAGCGTGTGGTGCTTCTCCACCGCCGAGGACCGTGCCTGGTGGGGTGGAATGTGGGCCGAGCGCATCGTCGAATCCGACCTCGCCCGCCAGCTCGCCGACTCCGGCCTGGCGACTATGGCCGACCTGCGAGCGATCTCGGCGGCCTGGACCCGGTGGGCATCTGACGGCGATGGCTGGTTCGCGGTACCCCATGGGGAAATTGTTTGTCAAAAGTGAAGGGGCCCTAGACATACGGACCCCTTCGCTTCCGTCCCGGCCGTTGCGTCCCGGCTGTCAGCGCGCCGCGGCCGCGACGATCTGGCCGAAGGCTTGCATGCCGTTGGCGTTGGGGTGCAACGGTGCGGCGATGGAGGTGGGGATGAAGCCCTCGAGCCAGCGGTTGCTCGACGAGGCGCAGGTGTCGTGCCCGGCGCCCGGGGTCCGGATGTCGACGTAGGTCGCTCCGGCCGCCGCCGCCTCACGGGCCGTAATCTGGTTGAGGTAGTCCACTTTGCCCTGGACGTAGTTGGCGTCGATGGGCAGCAGCGGCTGCGTCGGCCAGCACCCGTTGCGGCGGACATAGAGCCCGTAGCCCACGACGAAGATGCGGGCCTGCGGGGAGCGGGCCTTGATCCCGGCGAGCACCGCCGTCAGCTTCGGGGCGTAGGCGTCGATGCGCTCCTTCACCAGGTCCACACCGTTGACGACATTGCTGTAGTAGCACGGCCGCTCGAACGGGTTGAGCCGCACGCACGACTCACCGAGCGAGATCAGGCTCGTGTCGTTGCCGCCGATGGTCAGCGTCACCAGCGTCGTGTCCGCCGTGAGCGCTTCGAACTGCGGTGCCACCCCGCTTTGCGACTGCGTCATGTGATCGGTCCTGGCACCGCTGCACGTCACGTCGCGCAGCACCGCCACGCCCAGCTGGTTCGCGGCCACGTGCGGGTAGTTGCGGGACGACCGCCAGCACGGGTCGAAGGCGATCTGCGGGAGAATCCCCGGCCCCGAGGCGGCGGAGTCACCCAGGGCAACATAGACCTCTCCGGCGGCGGCAGAGGCAGGGCTGACACCGATCACCGTGGAAATCAGGATGGTTGCTGCGGCCACGATGGCGTACCGCTTGGCTCTTCGATCCATCGATTCTCCTCTAGATTGTGTCCGAGTGGCATCTCGGTGGTGGTGGACAGATGATGGATCGATCCAAAGTGGAAGTGAACTGGGCTGGTAGATAGATTTGCGGAGGCCGATTTTGTGACCGCGCACAAACCCTTGAACGTCGGCGGCCGCAGCTTGCCCGCACAGATCGCTGCGCGGCTACCCCGTCTGGTGTCGCACATCCTGGACCGGCTGCTGGCGGAGGTGCCGCTCTACGGCCGCCTGCCCGCCGAGGAGCTCAACGGCGAGGTCGCCGCCATCATCGACCACAACATCAGGGTCTTCGGCGATCTGCTGCGCGACCGGCGCCTCGCCAATGCGTCCGAATTGGATAGACAGCGCCGGTCCGCCCGCCGCAGGGCCGAGGAAGGTGTGCCGCTCGACGCCGTCCTGGAGGCATATCACCTTGGCACAATCGTTCTGTGGCAGGAGATAACGACCGGCGCCACAGGCGATGATCTCCCCGATGTTCTTGCCGGGCAAAACCTACTTCTGGGGTACCTGCGGCAGCTCACCGCCGCCGTCAGCGCAGAGTACATGGAGGCAAGGCAGTCGCTCCTGCACGCCGAACACGACACCCGGCGTTCGCTCATCACCGCTCTGCTGGCCGGAGGGGCGCTTGACAACCCGGCCCAGC